>DATMHT010000480.1:0-7661 GCA_035554795.1 Gemmatimonadaceae bacterium
CCCCTATTTGCGCGGGGTGCGTCCCTTCCGCTAGGCTATCGGTCGCCCACCACGCGCCGCAGTCCGCCGTCCCCCACGAGGAGCCCGCCACCGTGCGTCCGCGCATCCCGACGCTCTGCCTCCTGATCCCGCTCGCCACGACGACCGTCGCCCTCCCCATGGCCGCCCAGCAGAAGCCCGCCGCCGCACCGGCCGTCACCGCCGCCGCCGACCCGCACAAGGGTGACCCGAACTGGGAGCGCGCGCGCCGCGTGCTCCGTGCGTCGCCGCTGGTGGACGGGCACAACGACCTGCCCTGGCGCATCCGCGAGGACAGCGTGCACGGACGCGACGTCGCCGCCTACGACCTGCGCCACCGCACGCCGGGACACACGGACCTCGAGCGGCTGAAGCAGGGGATGGTCGGCGCGCAGTTCTGGTCGGTGTACATCCCCGGCGAGCCGGACGACGCGAACTACGCGCGGCAGGGCGCCGTCGCCAGCACGCCCGGCTACGCGCGCGTGCAGCTCGAGCAGATCGACATCGCGCGCCGCACCATCGCGCGCTACCCGGACCGCCTCGCGCCGGCGTACAGCGAGGCCGACGTGCGGCGCGAGTTCGCGCGCGGCCGGATCGCCTCGCTCCTTGGCATGGAGGGCGGTCATGCCATAGAAAACTCGCTCGGCACGCTGCGAGCCTACTACGATCTCGGCGTCCGCTACATGACGCTGACGCACAACGTCACGCTCGACTGGGCCGACGCCGCGCTCGACAGCGCGAAGCACGGCGGGCTGACGCCGTTCGGCGAGGAGGTCGTGCGCGAGATGAACCGCCTCGGCATGCTCGTGGACCTCTCGCACGTCTCGCCGGGCACGATGAGCGACGCGCTGCGCGTGAGCGAAGCGCCGGTGATCTTCTCGCACTCCTCGGCGCGCGCGCTCGTGGACTTCCCGCGCAACGTCCCCGACTCGATCCTCGCCCTGCTGCCGAAGAACGGCGGCGTCGTCATGGTGACGTTCGTGCCCGGCTTCGTCTCGGCCGAGGCGATGGCGTGGGAGAAGGAGGAGGGAGCGCAGCGCGACGCCGCGCGCCAGCGCTCTCCCGGCGACAGCGCCGCGGCGCGGAAGGCGCTCGACGACTGGCGCGCCGCGCACCCGAAGCCCAGGGCGACGATCGCGCAGGTCGCCGACCACATCGAGCACGTGCGCAAGGTCGCGGGCGTGGACCACGTCGGCATCGGCGGCGACTTCGACGGCGTGAGCGACCTGCCGGTCGGGATCCCCGACGTCTCCGGCTACCCCGCCCTGTTCGCCGAGCTCGCGCGCCGCGGCTGGAGCGACGCCGACCTGAAGAAGCTCGCCGGCGAGAACGTGCTCCGCGTCCTCAAGCAGGCCGAAGCCGTCGCCCACCGCCTCCAGCGCGAGCGCGCGCCGAGCACGAAGACGATCGAGGAGATGGACGGGAAAGCGGGGACGATCAAGAGCTAGGGCGGGTGGCGGGTGGCGGGTGGCGAGATCACATTGGGCCGGCCTCTCCGTGAGAGTGCCGGCCCACCTGCGCATCGCTACCCGCTACCCGCTACCCGCCACCCGGCTCTACCTGCTCTCCCACGCGAACCCGCTCGCGAGCCGCAGCAGCTTCTTCGCCTTCGGGTCGAAGCGCAGCACGACGGTGGCGCCGGATGCTTCGGCGACGCCCTTGGCGACGAGATCGTCCACACCGTCGCCGTCGGCGTCGTAGGCGTCGAGAAGGTCGTGTGCCTTGAAGCGGAGGTCGGCGACGCGCAGCGGCGTCACCGCGCCGGTCGCGTCGTCGATGACCACGACGCGCTCGCGCAGGAACTCCTTGCCCGCGTCGCGCAGGCTCACGGCGAGCACGAGCCCGCGCGCCGGCGTGAGCGGCGCGGCCGACGACGCGGCGGCCGACGGACGCGCGCCGGCGGTCAGCGACGAGGGCGGCGACGGCAGGAAGCAGCCGATGACCTGCGACGACTGCACCGTGATCGTGCGCGCGACCTCCTCGTACGGCGGCATCGCCGTCTGGCGCAGAACGAGGTCGAGCGAGTCGCGGACCTCGGCGGCGCGCGCGGCGAGCGGTGCGCTGGCGCTGTCGCGCACACAGCGCGTCGGCAACGGTGCGGCGGGCGGCGGCGGCGTGGCGGGCGCGCTGCTGTCGGTCGTCGGCGACGCGGCCGCGGACGTCGAATCGGTGCCGGCGGCGGCGTAGGTCGGCGGCGGCAGCAGCTCGGCGGCGCCGGTGACCGGCGCGCGGCTGCCCGGGTGCTTGACGAGCGAGTCGAGCAGCGGCGAGCCGTGCGCGACGCCGACGATGCGCCCGTTCCAGACGTCGTAGTCGGAGATCGTGATCTCCTCGACACCCCAGCCGGCGTGCAGGCGGAAGCGCGCGTCCGGCGCGAAGCTGCTGCGCGCCGCCACCGCCTCCTTGTACGCCGCGAGTCGCTCCGGCGTCTTCTTCACGTCGGCGTCCACGCGACCGAGGTCGATCAGCAGGCGCTTGTTGCGCGTCGCCGCCGTGAACCACGTCTGCGTGCGCGGCGCGAAGACGAGCGCGCCGGCGATCGTGTCCGCCAGTGGCGAGAGCGCCACCGTCGGCCGGCGCGGTGCTCTCGCGGCCCGTGTCCCGATCTGCGACGGGAGCGTCGGCTCACCTTGCGGCGTCGGGCCGGCGGTGACGGCGCCCGTCTGGGTGTCGGCGACGGCGAGCATGCTGTCGGCCGCGACCGGCGCGTGCTGCGCGCGCGCGGCGCTCTCCGAGGGCGCGCAGGCGCCGAGCGCGGGGAGGATCGCGAGCACCGCCGCGGTACGACGCGCGGCGGAGGCGTGACAAAGCGGTGACACGGAGAGCGACGGAGCCTGGGACGCGAACGCGCGGAGCATGAACCCGATATGGTTGGACGCACCGCGCGCGCCACGGGCGAGAAGCCCGGACGCTCGGTGCGGCGGAGACGCGATGTGCCGTTCACAATGGACGATCGAGTGGCGCTCGCGCTTCGTCGGACCGGTTGCGGGGGGGCCCCCCCGCCGGGAAGTTACCCGTGGGCATCGAGACGCACCGCGGCATTCGCACGCGCGCACCATCGTCGCGCTGCCACTTGCGCCGCCCGCGACCCGCTACCCGCTACCCACCACCCGCTTCTCGCCTCCCCCGTGCACCCGTTCGCCTATCACGCCGCCACCTCGCTCGACGACGCCGCCCTCCGGCTCGCCGCGCCGGGCACGATGCCGCTCGGCGGCGGCACCGACCTGCTGGTCGCCCTCAAGGAGGGACTGGCCCGGCCGGAGACGCTCGTGGACCTGCGCCGCGCCGGCGCCGACGCGAGCGAGATCCGGGAGCTGGCCGATGGCGGCATGCGCATCGGCGCGGCCGCGCGCGTCGCCGACGTCGCCGCGCATGCGGCCGTGCGCGACCGCTTCCCCGTCCTCGCCGAGGCGGCGGCGTCGGTGGGGACGTACGCGCTGCGCGCGATGGGGACGATCGGCGGCAACCTCTGCCAGCGGCCGCGCTGCTGGTATTACCGCCGCGACGTTCCCTGCCTGAAGAACGGGCGTGGCGACGACTGTCCGGCGAAGGAGGGCGAGAACCAGTACCACGCCATCGTCGCCGGCGGCCCGTGCTGGATCGTGCACCCGTCCGATCCGGCCGTCGCCCTCACCGCGCTCGACGCGACCGTCGAGATCACCGGCGCGCGGGCACGGCGTCGCGTCGCCATCGCCGACTTCTACGTGCTCCCGTCCGAGCGGCTCGACCGCGAGACCGTGCTCGGCGACGGCGAGTTCGTCAGCGCGGTCGAGATCCCGCCCGACGCCGCGGGCGGCGTGCAGCGCTACTACAAGGTCATGCAGCGCGGCGCGTGGGACTTCGCGCTCGTCAGCCTCGCCGCCGTCCGTCGCACCGCCGGGGACGGCGAGGTGCGGCTCGTCCTCGGCGGCGTCGCGCCGCGGCCGTACCGGCTCTACGGCTCCATCGAGGAGGACGTCTCCGTCGGCAACCTCGACGAGACCGACGTCGAGACGCTCGCCGCCCGCGCCCTCTACGACGCCGAGCCGCTGGCGAAGAACGGTTACAAGGTCGAGGTTGCTGCGTCCCTGCTCCGCCGCGCGATGCGCGACCTCTGGCGCGCGGACGGGCCGGACGCGCAGCCCTAGAGTGCGGCGCGGCCGCTCGGTACGTTTCGACGCGGCCCCTGCCGCGGCCATCATCACGATCACCACCAAGACTCAGGCTTCGAGCCCATGCCCTACCTGTCCTTAGGCGACGACACCCGCGAGCTGCGCGCCGGCGAGACGCTCGTCGGCAGCGGGACGCAGGCCACCTGGCGCCTCTCCAACGCCGACCTCGCCGCGCGCCACTTCTCGGTCGTCGTCCCGAGCGAGGCGATGGGCGGAAGCCCGGTGCTCCGCCCCGCGTCGCCGCAGGGGATCGTCGTCGTCAACGGACGCCAGGTCGCGAGCTCGGGCGTGGAGCTGGAGCATGGCGACGTGATCGGCGCCGGCTCGGCGCGCTTCATCTACCGCGAGGACGCGAACCGCGCGCTCCCGGCGAGCACGGCCGCCGCCACGGCCGATCGGCCGGCGTTCCTCATCAACGAGGAAGAGCGCGTCGCCTATCCGCTGACGAAGAAGACGGTGAGCATCGGCCGCGACATCGCCAGCCACGTCCTCGTGCGCGACCCGTCGGTGTCGCGCTTCCACGCCGACGTGCGCGCCGAGGCCGGCCACTTCGTGCTCTACGCGATGGGCTCGTCGGGCACGCGCGTCAACGGCCACAACGTCTCCGGCCCGCAGCTCCTCGAGGAGGGCGACCGGGTGCAGGTCGGCGACCAGACCTTCCGCTTCACGCGCGAGCCGCTCACCGGCGGCATCACCCCGGTCCCGCTCGGCGGCGCCAGCGACGAGGACGACAAGCTCTCGCGCCGGGCGACCCAGATCTCCTCGCGCGCCGTCACGGGCAACGCCCGCGCCGTGCCCGGCCCGACGAGCGGCCGCCCGCTGCTGCCGATCATCGTCGTGATCGCGGTGGCGATCGCGGTGGCGGCGTTCCTGCTGCTACGGTAGCTGTTCAACCGACAACGGCAGTACTCGGTTCGACAGAGAGCTGTTGGTTCTTGGTGAAGCGTGTTCAGTGAACAACGACGGCGCGCGGGTCATGCTCCTGCGCGCCGTCGTTGTTCACTGACCACTCGAGACCAATGACCAACGACTCTCGGTTGAACTGAGAACTGAAGTTGGCGGTCGTCCAGCTAGCGCGCAGGTGCTGCTTCCGCTCCCGTCGTGGACAGGCTCACCTGCGGCAGCGAGTGCTGCATGTAGGAGGCAACGAGCGCGGCGGCGAGGGCGACGACGACGAGCACGACGGCCGTGCGTCGGCCGATGCGGCGGCGCGTGTCGCGCGTCAGCCGCTCGCGCGACTCGAGCGCGCCGATGAACGTCGTCGGCTCGCGGGCGGCGCGGCGGGCGAGCAGCGAGCCGGCGGGCGGGGCGTTCGCCGCGTCCACCGGGCGCGACCCGTGGCGCGGCGTGTCCCACGAGAAGCGGAGCCGCGTCCGGCCGACGGTGATCTCGTCGCCTTCCTTGAGCGGCGCGGGCGCGACGAGCCGGTCGCCGTTGAGCAGCGTCACTCCGCCCGACGGCGACACGACGTAGCCGTCCTTCCCACCGGCGCCCGACCGACGCTCGACGCAGGCGTGGGCGCGCGAGACCTCGGGGTCCTGGATGAACACCCCGCAGTTCACGTCGCGGCCGATCGAGGTCTCCTCGCTCAGCCGGTAGAGGCGGTCGCGGTGCCGGTCGTGGAGATACGCCGGGCCGCCGGTCGGACCGGCGTCGAGCGGACGCTCGCGGAGCACGAACTCCGCGATGTCTCCCAGTCGCACGACGTCGCCGAACGACAGCGCGTGCGACTCGCCGCCGGGGATCGCGCGGCCGTTCACATAGATGCGGGCGTGCGGCCCGCCCGGCGAGAGGAGCGTACGGCCGCCGCTCCCGGGGGCGAACAGCGCGTGCACCGGCTCCAGATCGTACTCGATCAGCCGCCACCCCGCTTCCGGGGCGCTACCGATGGTGAGTACGCCCGGGCCGAGCGAGCGCGATTGCTGGCCGAACGAGAGGACGGGCATGGTGGATGGACGCCGTTGGCGTGGTGGTGGGTGCTACAAGATGAGCTCGCGTGGAGCAGGGCGGTGTGCGGGGAATCACATGTAGTGAGGGCCCAGGGCTCAGGGCCTGGACCGGCCTCGGGATGCTCCTCCCCACCGCCCATTCAAACCAGGCACCCTCCACCGCGGGCTAGGTCCTACAGCCCTAGGCCCTTCTCATCACCTTCGTCCGCCCCGCCGCGTCGAACGCGATGATGTCGTAATGGTCCGCCGGCTGGCCGGGCATCTCCATGCCGGGGGAGCCGGTGACCATCCCCGGCACGGCGAGGCCGACGATCTTCGGGCGGGTGGCGAGCATGCGCCGGATGTCGGCCGCGGGCACGTGTCCCTCGACGAGGTAGCCGCCGACGACGGCCGTGTGGCAGGACTGGAGCGCGGCCGGGACGCCGAGCGTCCGCTTGACCGCGTCCATGTTCGCCTCGTCGCGGACCGTCGGGCGGAAGCCGTTGGCGCTCAGGTGCGCGACCCACTTCTCGCAGCAGCGGCAGCTCGCGTCCTTGTGGACCATGATCGGCGTCGGCGGCGCGATTGTGGAGGCGGCCGCGGCGGCGTCGCGACCGACGAGGGCGATCGCGGACGCGGCGGCGGCGCCGCGGGCGACGAGCGCGAGCCAGCCGCGGCGGCTGAGGGGGGTGGAGTCGGGCGTCATGGGTGTCGTCATGGAAGGCCGTTCGTGGCGCGGCCGCGCCGGGGGCTGTTTCGAGCTTAGACGATCGGCGCCCGAGGCACAACCGTTTGGCCACCGCCCGGCGGCGGGGCCCCGTGAGGAGGGAGCGCTTCCCTACCCCGCGCCGTCGCGAAGGTCGCGCGCGGTGAAAACAAGCGCAGAAGAACGACGCGCCGCTCCCCGAATTCGTCAACGGAAGTGTTGAAGTAAGCTCCAATGACGACTAATTTTATCGTCATGCAACGGATGGCCGCGTCACTCGCTGGATACCGTGGGCTCAAGGGCGATCTCCTGATCGCCCTCAAGAAGGCTCAGCAGCCGCTGACGGCGAAGGAGCTGGGCGACCGCTTCGGGCTGACGCCGAACGCGCTGCGCCGCCACCTCAAGACGCTCGAGGAGGCGGAAGTGGTGCAGTACCGGCGCGAGGTGCGCGGCGTGGGTGGGCCGGTGTTCGCCTACTCGCTCACCGAGAGCGGTGAAGCGCTCTTCCCGAACGCCTACGCCGACGCGCTCGTCGGCGCGCTCGAGGCGCTCGGCGGCGAGCGCGGCGCGGCGACCGTGGTCGAGGTGTTCCGACGGCAGTGGGCGGCGCTGGTGCAGGACGCGGCGCCGACGCTGGGCGAGCTTCCGCTCGCCGAGCGCGCGCAACTCCTCGCCGAGCTGCGCGCGTCGCAGGGTTACATGGCCGGGACCGCCGAGCCGGACGGGAAGGAGGACGGCGCGGTGGTGATCCGCGAGCACAACTGCGCGATCCGCGCGGCGGCCGAGCGCTTCCCGGAGATCTGCGCCGCCGAGCGCCGCTTCTTCGAGGAAGTGCTCGACGCGGACGTCCACCGCCGG
>DATMHT010000481.1:0-3339 GCA_035554795.1 Gemmatimonadaceae bacterium
GGCGAGGCCGTGAGCATCTGGGTCGTGCCGACCGCCGGCATCACGGCGTCGACGCCCGAGGACGAGGGCCCGTTCTTCGATCCGGGGAACGACAAGCCGTACCGGCACCCGCAGTTCTACAAGGTGCCGCGGGGCGTGCGTGTCTACTGACCGCGGGATCGACGCCCTCGACGAGCCGACGCGCGCCGCGTTCTTCCAGTATCTGCTCCGGCTCGGCGACGACCGGCTCGTGCTCGGTCACCGCACGTCGGAGTGGTGCGGACACGCGCCGATCCTCGAGGAGGACATCGCCCTCGCCAACATCGCGCTCGACCTGATCGGCCAGGCGAACATGCTGCTCGAGCTCGCCGGCGAGGTCGAGGCGAAGGGGCGCAGCGAGGACGCGCTCGCGTACTTTCGCGACGGCATCGACTTCCGCAACGCGCTCATGCTCGAGCTGCCGCGCGGCGACTTCGCGTTCACGATCGTCCGCCAGTTCCTGTTCAGCGTCTTCGCGTTCTTCCAGCTCGAGGCGCTGCAGCGCAGCGCCCACCCTGAGCTCGCGGGCATCGCCGCCAAGGCGCTGAAGGAGACGCGCTATCACGTCCGCCACGCCGGCGAATGGGTGATCAAGCTCGGCGACGGCACCGACGAGAGCCGCCGCCGCGCGCAGACCGCGCTCGACGACCTGTGGCGCTACGCCGGCGAGCTCTTTCTCGGCGACGCCGTGGACGACGCGGTCGCCGCGGCGGGGCTCGGTCCGGCGCTCGCGTCGATCGAGCCGCAGTGGCGCGCGCAGGTCGCGGACGTCATCCAGCGCGCGACGCTGACGCTTCCGAAGGACGGCTACGTCCAGCGCGGCGGACGCACCGGCCGCCACACCGAGCACCTCGGCCACATGCTGTCGGAGATGCAGATCGTGGCCCGGTCGCACCCCGGGGCGCAGTGGTGATGCGCGCGCCGACGGCTCCGGTGCCGTCGGGCGAGCGGCGCCGCGAGGCGGTGCTCGACGTGCTCCGCGGCGTGCTCGACCCCGAGGTGCCGGCGTTGAGCGTCGTGGACCTCGGCATCGTCCGCGACGTCGAGCTCGACGCGATCGGCACACCGACGGTCGTCGTCACGCCGACCTACTCGGGGTGCCCCGCCGTGAAGGTGATCGAGGAGGCGATCGTCGCCGCGCTCGAGCTGCACGGCTTCGCCGGCGCGCACGTCCGCACGGTGTACGCGCCGGCCTGGACGACAGACTGGATGAGCGCCGAGGGGCGCGAGAAGCTGCGCCGCTACGGCATCGCGCCGCCGACGCCCCGCGCGGCGGACTCCGAGCTGGTACCGCTCCTCCGCCGCGAGCCGCGCGTCGAGTGCCCCTTCTGCGGCAGCACGAAGACGACGACGCGCAGCGAGTTCGGCTCGACGGCGTGCAAGGCGCTGATGTACTGCGACGCCTGCCGTCAGCCGTTCGAGCTGTTCAAGGCGATATAGGGACGGCTCTCGGCTCTCGGCCGTTGTCGGACAGGATGAACAGGATGAACAGGATGGGGCACCTCCTGCTCATCCTGTTCATCCTGTTCATCCTGTCGATTGCCGAGAGCCGAGAGCCGCTCCTACCCCACGTTCGTCGGCTGACGGGATCCGAGCGGCGGGAAGCCGGATTCGGCGCGGACGCCGGCGTCGGTCGCTGGCGTCGACGCCCTAGCGCCGCGACGCGCGAACCAGGCGAGCAGCGCGCCGCCGATGAACAGGTTGATCGCGAGGTCGATCGTGTTCACGACCTCGAACGCCGCCGGGTATCCGTACCAGTTCCAGTTCGACATGCAGGCGATGATCCCGGCACCCAGCCCGGCGAGGCCGAGCAGCGTGCCGGTCGCCAGCGGTGCGGGCGCGACGAGGCGCGCGACGACGAGCGCGAGGACGAACGCCGCCACGACGTCGAGCACGAGCTGCCGGGCGAGCGGCGCGCCCATCGCCGCCGACTTGTCGGCGAGGCCGGGGGTGAACGCCGTCACCATCAGGACGCCGCGCGGCGAGAAGTAGAGCCCGTTCGCCGGCGCGGCCGCGTGGATCGCGCGGACCGCGGCCGTGTCGTTCGCGAACGTCTTCATCGCCAGCGTGTGCCAGGGGATGACCGTGTTCGACAGCGACTGCCAGACGAAGAGCGCGAGGGCCGTGACGAGGGTGCCGACGAGCAGGGTGCGACCGCGCATGCTGCCTCCGGGGGAAGAGGGATACGGCACGGGACGGCGCCCCAATCTGCGACGGCCGCGCTCGCTCCGACAGAGGCGTGGCGACGCGCCCCCCCGCGGCACTGCCGTCAGCGAACGAGCACGAAGGTCTGCCAGAGACGCATGCCGATCGTGAACTGGACCGTCTGCCCGGCTCGCACGACGACCGGTCCGGAGTCCGCGCGGCCGTTGCCGCCGATCGGGATGGCGATGAACGTCACGTCGGGAGCGCGGGAGACCCACGGCCGCAGGGCGAAGCTCTCCGTGACGTTGGCGGCGACGACACCGATCGGAGTCTGGAGCCCGTGGCTGAAGATCCAGACGTGCATGTCGGCGAAGTTGTCGTTTCGGACGACGAGCGTGGTGGCTTCGTCCCCGGCGTCGGCGGTGTCGGACGCGGGGACGCGGCTGGCCGACGCGCAGCCGGTCGCACCGCCGACGCCGAAGGCGACGAGCGCCGTGCCGAGAATGCCTGCGAGCAGGGAGCGTCGTGCGGCCACGCTGCCTCCGGCGGAAGAGAGACGCCGCCAGTCGAGAACCCTGGTTCCTTCGCGTCGGTTCCCCGCGTCGGGACCGGCGCGCCCTGAGGACGCTCAGCGCACGGAGACCGTGCTGAGTCGGAGCCGCAGCCCGATCCTGAACTCGATCGTCTGGCCGGGCTGCACGACCACGGGCCCGGAGTTCGCGCGGCCGTTCCCGCCGATCGGTGTGGCGACGAAGCGCAGATCCGGCGCGAGCGTCACGGTCGGATCGAGCTGGAAGCGCTGGCTCGAGGATCCCATCACGACGCCGAGCCGGGTCGGCAGCCCGTAGCTGATCACCCAGACGTCCACGTCCGAGAAGTTGTCGTTGCGCACGACGAGCGTGACACCGCTGTCGGCGCTGACCGGATTGCCGAGCGCAGCCCCGCGACCGGCGCGCGCGCAGCCGGACACGCCCGACGCGGCGACCGCCAGGAGCGCGACGACCAGCACCACGAGGGGCGAGCGCATCCTCCGCGACATGCCGGCCTCCGTGTAGGAGCGGTGACGCCGGGCGGCTGCTGGACGACGGCCGCCGCCCGCGTCCGGCGCTGCAGTATTGGTGCCCCGCTGAGCTCTACACCGCCAGCAGCTGCTCGATCCGCGCGGCGATGCCGTCG
>DATMHT010000482.1:0-5231 GCA_035554795.1 Gemmatimonadaceae bacterium
GGGTCGCGGTCGGCGCGTCGGCCGAGCACGCGGCCACGCCGGCGAGCAGCACGACCGCGAGGGAGGAGACGGAGCGCGAAGTCCGCGAGCGCATTGGCATCGGAGCGGGGACAGTTTGGGGAGGAGCGGCAGGGCTGCGGCAAGGCGCGGTCGATCGTGCCGTCACGCCAGGGAGGAGCGGCGGCGGCAGCCGACTGTAAGGCAACGCACATACCGTTACCGTGCGCGGCGCGGATCCGTTGCCCGGCAGGGACTTACGATGCGGGCCGCTCCCGACCGCGCGCCCGGCCGACGAAACGACCGGACCTAACGTCCGTCACAGGGACGCGATGGCCTGCCGCGACGAGCCGGGCGCTCGCTGCGGTCGAGTCCCCTCTTGCCTGCTTTCGCGTCCCATCCCAGCTTGTTCGCCATGTCCGCCCTGAACCTGGCCCAGCTCGGCGTCGGTGACCGCGTGCAGCACGAGCTGCTCGTCTACGAGCGCGCCGAGAAGAAGACCAACTCGGGCGATCCGTTCGTCATCCTCACGCTCGGCAACGCGTCGGGAAAGATCGAGACGGCGCCGGTGTGGTCGAACCAGCTCGACTGGGTGGACGGCGCGCAGAGCGGCCAGGTCGTGCAGGCGATCGGCAACATCTCGCTCTACGGGAAGAACGGCTCCGCCAAGCGGCAGCTCCAGCTCGCCGCGCCGGTGCGCGTCATCCCGGTCGCGGAGGCCGACGTCGAGCGCTTCCTGCCGAGCGTCGGCGACTGCACGCGGCTCTGGAACTTCGTGGACCGCAGCCGCGCCGAGGTGCAGAGCGCGACGCTGCGCCGCGTCCTCGACCTCTTCTTCGGTGACGACGCCTTCCGCCTCCAGTTCGAGCGCACGCCCGGCTCGACGGGCGGCCACCACGCGAAGGTCGGCGGGCTGCTGCTCCACGTCGCCGAGGTGACGCACATCGCGAAGGAGACGGCGCGGACGATGCGCGCCAACGTGGACCTCGTCGTCGCCGGCGCGCTGCTGCACGACATCGGCAAGGTCGAGTCGTACCGCGTCGGGCCGGGCGGCTTCACCTTCACGCCCTGCGGGCTCCTCGTCGGCCACGTCGTGCTCGGCGTCCTGATGCTCGAGCGGCGACTCGCCGCGATCGGCCACCCGGTGTGCACCGAGGGGCAGCTGCTCGACCTGCAGCACATGATCCTCTCGCACCACGGGAAGCTCGAGTACGGCTCCCCCGTCCAGCCGATGACGCCCGAGGCTGAGATCGTCCACCGCGCCGACGAAGCCTCCGCCAAGGCCGCCGACATGATGGAGGCACTCGACGACCCCGACGCCTTCCCGGAGGGTGGCGAGATGTCGAAGCGCCTGTGGCGGCTGGGGCGGTCGGTGTGGAAGCGGTCGCACGACTGGGACTGAGATCTCGCGCGTAGCTCCAGCACTTCCCTGAGTCCCCGCGTACTGGCTCTCACCATGAGACCAGTTCGCCTCGCGTTCGTCGCGCTGCCCGTCGTCGTCGCCGCCGCCGCCGGCGGTTCCCTCCCGGCCCAGGTTCCGCTCGGCGGCTACGCCAGCGCCATCGAAGGACGGGCCGGCCGGGCGCAGCCGGTCGTGCGCTACGTCGTCCGCGCCGACCTCGCCGATCGCTCCGGGTTCGCGGTCGAGATGCGCATCCGCAACGCACCCGACACGCTGCGTCTGCGGATCCCCGTCTGGGCGCCGGGCGCCTATCGGCTCGCCGGCTTCGCCGCGAACGTGCGCGATGTCGCGGTCGCATCGGGTGCCGCGGGCGCCAGCAGCGCGCCATCCACGGCCGTGCGTGAGGACAGCGCGACATGGCGCGCCGTCGTGCGCGGAGGCTCGGCGGTCGTGCGCTACCGCGTCGCCTTCCCCTCCCCCGCCGCCGCGGCGACGCCGAACAACCGCGCCTTCTTCCGCGAGACGGGCGCGCTCATCGACGGCCCCGCCACCTACCTGTACGTGGACGGCGCGAAGCTCGTCCCCGCCCACGTCACCTTCGACCTGCCCGCCGGCTGGCGCGCCGTCACCGGCCTCGTGCCCACGGCCGACCCGCGCACCTTCTTCGCGCCGAGCTACGACGTGCTGATCGACAGCCCGGTGCTCGCCGGGCCGGCGAGCGGTGCGTCGGCGCTGCGGGTCTGGCCGTTCGAGGTGGACGGCGTGCCGCACCGCGTGGCGTTCTGGCTCGCGCCCGGCGCGCCGGCGTTCGACAGCGCCGCGTTCGTGGACGTGCACCGCCGTATCGTCGCCGCGGCGCGCGACATCGTCGGCGGACGCCTCCCGTACCGCGACTACACGTTCCTCTACGTGGACAGCACCGGCGGCGGGCTCGAGCACCTCAACTCGACGACGATCGGCGCGCGCGCCGCCGCGCTGGCGAAGGACCCGCTCGCCTCCGCCGCCACGACCGCGCACGAGTACTTCCACCTCTGGAACATCAAGCGGCTCCGCCCCGCCGCGCTGGGCCCGTTCGACTACACCCGGCCGGTGCGCACGACGAGCCTCTGGTGGAGCGAGGGCGTCACCGACTTCTTCGCGAGCGAGATCCTGCGCCGCGCCGGGCTGGCGACCGAAGCGCAGGCGCGCGACGAGCTCGCGTCCACGGTCCAGAGCTTCCTCGCGAACCCGGCGCACGCGGTGATGTCGCCGGAGACCGCGAGCTGGGACGCGTGGGACTCGCCCACCACCTACGGCGGCTACACGACGGGCTTCTACTACACGCAGGGCGCGCTGCTCGGCGAGCTGCTCGAGCTCCGCCTCCGTCGCGCCACTGGTGGCGCGCGGGGCATGGACGATCTGCTGCGTCTCCTCCTCGACCGCTACGCGGGCGAGCACGGCTTCGCCGGCGAGGATCTGATCCACGCCGCGAACGAGACGTGCGGCTGCGATCTGTATCCCTTCTTCGCCGCCCACGTCGCCGGCGCGGACTCGCTCGAGCCCGCGGACCTCGCGCGCGAGCTCGCCCCACTCGGCTGGACGCTCACCGTCACGCGCGCGATCGCGACCGACAGCGGCGCCGCCGCCGGCCATCCCGCGCCCGACCGGCGGCTCTCGCTCATCGCGTTCGGCGGCACGGGGAGCGCCGGCGGCGCGGCCGGTGGCCGGCCACGGTTCGGCGTTCCGTCGCCGCTCGGCGCCTGGGGACGGGCGGGCCTGGTCACCGGCGACGAGGCCGTGAGCGTCGCCGGTCATCCGATCGCGACCCCCGCCGACCTCCGCGCCGCCCTCGCCACGCTCGCGGTCGGCGACACCGCCGTCGTCGCGTACGTGCGGAACGGCGAGCGCCGCATCGCCCGCGTCGTCGTCACGCCCTACGAGACGCTGCGCGCGACGCTCACCGACCGGCCGGCCGTGACCGCGCCGGAGCGCGCGCTCCGGCGCGTGTGGATGGAGGGCGACGACGACGCGAAGGGCGCGCGGTGACGGGCCGCGCCCCCGTCGCTACCCCGAGCTAGCGCCCCAGCGTCTTCGCGGCGCTGTCGCCGGGGAGCGCGGACGGCGGGTGCTTCCCCCACGGCCACATGGTCTTCTCCGAGTACTTCCCGCCGAAGACCGCCTTCAGCACCGGCCGCGGGTCGTCGCCGTAGACGACCGCGTCGAGGCGGTCGCTGAGCGGCAGCACCCGCGAGAAGTCACGGTAGCGGCTGTAGCTGTGGCAGAAGCAGAGCGGCCCCTTGCGATTGAGGTCGCCGAGCCAGATGTCGGGGAGACCGAAGATGGTCGCCGCGTAGAAGTCGTTGAGGGTCTGCATGCGAGGGAGATCGCTCTCCCGCACACCGCGCGGCAGCGAGCCGTGCTTCCCCCACTGGACGTCGATCGCCACCTGCTCCCGCGGCCACGGGGTGTGGAGGATGTGGCCGTGCCAGTAGGTCCACACCTCGGTGGGCGCGTTGGTGGCGTCGTAGCCGACCCAGACGACCTCCTCGTCGGTGGGCACGGTGAAGGGGACCCAGGCCCCGTGGACGTCGTCGCGCCACAGGAGGTAGTAGGCGATGACGCGATGCTTCGGGTGCACGGCGGCGACGACGCGCTCGAGCGGGAACGTTTCGTCGCGTTGCAGGTACAACACTGGCGCCAGAACTGTCGCCAGCGCCCGAATCGAGTCGGTCGGCGCGAGCGCCGCGGGTACGAGCGGCGCTGGGGTGCGCGGCGGGATGTGCGCGCGCGGGCCGATGCACGCCGCGGCCGACCAGGCAAGCAGGGTGGCGGCGGCGCCACGCCGCAGGGCGATCGAGAGGCCGGACGACGCCCGGGACGATCGGACGAGCGACGTGGTGATCCGGCGGAGTCGCGCGACGCTCGCTCGCTCTCCATGCGGGCGCCGTGACGCACTCGGCTTTTTGGATTTAGGCACTGAAGCGGTTACGTTCCAAGTGGGATAGACCCTCGCGCCAGGATCGGCGCGTCAGGGCGGCACATCATTGGAGGGGCCATGCGAAAGCCACGTCCGAACACGTACAACCCGGCGCAGGCACTGCACTTGATCGCGAACGACCGGAACGGGTCTCCGCTGAGCTGCCCGTCCTGTTCGGGCCCGATCGAGCGAGATCCCAGCCGGGTCCCCCCGCCGCCACAATCGCACGTTACGCTCCGCTGCACGAGCTGCGGTCGGTTCGCCCGCTACATCGCCGGCGCGGCGTGAGCGCGACGGGTCGGCGCGGCAGCCGCCGATCCGCTCCTTCTCCCGCCTTCGCGACCGACGACCCACGCGACGGCAGTGGCGCTCCGCCACGCCGCGCGCCGTAACCGCTTTGCGCGCCGACGAGTCCGGCCCCCTCGCTCTCACCAGACTGAGCGAGGGGGCCGCTTCATTGGTGCACAAAACTTGCCTCGTAGCTCGACGCGCCTGACGTCACCGCACATGGCGGCGCGCGAGCGCAAGATCACGAAGAGGTGGCGGCAAGAGGAGCTGGTGGCGCCACGCTCGGGCGGGATCGGTATCACCGTCAGCCCCGCGAAGGGAAAGAGGAAAGGGTTCATGGCTCGCATCACCGGCACAGTGAAGTGGTTCAACGACGCGAAGGGATTTGGCTTCATCTCGCGTGAGGGCGGTCCCGACGTCTTCGTGCACTTCAGCGCGATCTCCGGCGAGGGCTTCAAGTCACTCCAGGAGGGCGCGAAGGTCGAGTACGAGGTCGAGCAGGGCGCCAAGGGCCCGCAGGCCAAGAACGTCATCGTGACGGCGTAGGGAGAGCGCGCAGCCTTGCGCTGCGCGCTTCCTTCCGCTTCT
>DATMHT010000483.1:0-15127 GCA_035554795.1 Gemmatimonadaceae bacterium
TCGACCCGCTGGGGCGTCGGCTCGTCCCATCCCCACGCGAGGAGCTGGCTGCGCATCGGCCACGCGCCGGCCGACGACACGGACGCTCGCGTCGGCTGCTGCGAGATCGTGAGCTCGCGCACGCTCTGCGCGCCGCACTTCGCGCCATCGTGACCGCGAAGCGCGCAGGTGCTCTCGATGAGGTCCGCCGTCGCCGTGAGCGTCGGCAGGCCCGGCCGGAGGATGTACTGATTGCCCCACGCCGTCAGGTCGCGGTGCGCCGCTTCTCCGACCGCACCGAGCAGGTCGCGCCAGGTCGCGTTGCCATACGCGTGGCGCGCGAGGTAGCGCCGCAGCCCGGCGCGAAAGGCGTCGTCGCCGACGAGGTAGTCGAGCTGCTTCAGGACGCTTGGCGCCTTGTTGTAGACGATCGCGCCGTAGTTGCTCTTGGCCTGGTCGAGGTTCGCGAGCTGCTGCCAGATGGGCGTCGTCCCCTCGCTCGCGTCCACCGCGTAGGCGACCGGCTTGTTGCGCAGGTAGAACGTCTTCCAGGCCTGAGACGACGGATCGAGCGCGTCCTGCATCTTCGCCGCCATGTAGGTGGCGAAGCCCTCCTTGAGCCAGAGGTCGTCGAACCACTTCATGGTCACGAGGTCGCCGAACCACTGGTGCGCGACTTCGTGGTAGATCGTCGCCGTGCGGCCGAGCCGCTGCGTGAGCGTCGGCCGCTCGCGGTAGATGAACGACTCCTCGTTGTAGAAGATGGCGCCCGGATGCTCCATGCCGCCGAACGGAAACGCCGGCGCGAGCACGAAGTCGAGCTTCCCGAACGGATAGGGGCGCGCGAAGTAGCGCTCGAGCCAGGCGAGCCCGCGCGCGTTCGCCGCGATCAACGAGTCCGTCTCCGCCTCCGCCGCCCGGGAGGCACGGACGTACATCGTGATCCGGCGGCCGCCGACGGTCCGCGTCCGCGTCGCCCACGGGCCGGCCGCGAAGGCGATGAGATAGGTGCTGATCGGTCGCGTTCGCGCGAAGCGGAAGGTGCGTGCGCCGCTCGGGTCGACGCTCGAGTCGCGCGCGGCGCCGTTGGCGACCGCGGTCCACCCCTTCGGCGTCCGCAGCGTGAAGGTGACCCGCGCCTTGAGGTCCGGCTGGTCGAAGCAGGGGAAGAGCGCGTTCGCGTCGGCCGGGACGAGCAGCGTGTAGAGGTAGTCGGCGCGGTCGGTCGTGTCGTGGAAGCGGATCACGCTCGCCCCCGCCGGCGCGATCGCCGCCGCGAAGTCGAAGTCGAGCACGTTGGCGCCGGCGCGCAGCGCCGCGGCCGGCACGCGCAGGTGAGCACCGTTCGCCACGAGACCGGCGACGGGCCGCCCGCTTGCGCGCGCCCCGCTCAGCGCCGGTCCCCGGAAGTCGAGGATCGCGTCTCCGCCACCTCTTCGCGCGAAGCGGACGGTGACGTGGCCGCGGGCGGTGTCGTGCGCTGTCACGTCGAGCACGAGGTCGTAGCTGACGTCGCGCACGCGGGCGGCGCGGTAGGCGGCCAGCGCGCGCGAGACGCCCGGACCGGTCAGGGAATCGGCGGGCGCGGGGCGCGCCGTCGCGACCGGGCCGGACTGGACGGCGAGGAGAAGGGCGAATAGATGCATGGCTGCGACGATACGCGGACGGCGGACGAAGTGGCAAGGCGGCCGCGCCCGTCGAGGCGGCCGAGCGCGCGGCACCGTCCGTGCCTTCCGCTGCGCGCCGCTCCACGCCTCGCCACCGCAACGTGCCCGCTCCGTCGCCCTCCCTGCTGCGCGCCTTTCGCCATCGGAACTACCGGCTGTTCTTCAGCGGGCAGAGCGTCTCGCTCGTCGGCACGTGGGTGACGCGCATCGCGACGAGCTGGCTCGTCTACCGCCTCACCGGATCGGCGTGGTGGCTCGGGGTCGTCGGCTTCGTCGGCCAGCTGCCGACGCTGCTGCTGGCGCCGGTGGCCGGCGTCCTTGTGGACCGGTGGGACCGCCACCGCATCCTCGTCGCGACGCAGCTGCTCTCGATGCTGCAGTCGGCGGCGCTGGCGGCGCTCGCGTTCGCGGGCCGGCTCTCGGTGACGCACATCCTCTGGCTCCAGGCACTGCAGGGCGTCATCAACGCCTTCGATACGCCGGCTCGGCAGGCGTTCGTCGTGCAGATGGTCGAGGACCGCGCCGACGTGCCGAACGCGATCGCCCTCAACTCCTCGATGTTCAACGGCAGCCGGATCGTCGGGCCGGCGATCGGCGGCGCGCTGCTGGCGGCGACCGGTGAGGGTTGGTGCTTCGCCCTCGACGCCGCGAGCTACCTCGCCGTCATCGCCTCGTTGCTCGCCATGCGGCTGACCGCCACGCCCGTGCGTCGTCGCGGGGACGAGGGCGTCGCGTCGGTGGGCGCCGAGCTGCGCGAGGGGCTGCACTACGCGCTCGGCTTTCCGCCGGTGCGCAGCGCGCTCCTGCTCGTCGCCCTCATGGGCCTCTTCGGCATGCCCTACACGACGCTGATGCCCGCCGTCGCGTCCGACGTGCTCCACGGCGGACCGCACACGCTCGGCTGGCTGATGACGGCCGGCGGCGTCGGCGCCCTCGGTGGCGCGTTCTACCTCGCCGGGCGCGGCTCGGTCGTCGGGCTCGGGCGGGTCATGAGCCTCGGCGCGGCCGGCGCCGGGCTCGCGCTCGTCGGCTTCGCGCTCTCACGGTCGCCCTGGCTCTCGTTGCTCCTCATGCCCCTCGTCGGCGCGACGTTCATGATGACGACCGCGTCAGCGAACACCGTGCTGCAGACGATCCTCCCCGAGGCGCTGCGCGGCCGCGTGATGGCGCTCTATACGGTGGCCTTCCTCGGCAGCGCGCCGATCGGCAGCCTGCTCGCCGGCGGGATCGCCGCCCGGCTGGGCACCCCCGCGACCATCCTCGGCGGAGGTCTCGGCTGTGTCGCCGCCGGGCTCTGGTTCCTGCGCGTGCTGCCGCGGCTCCGGGAGCACGTGCGACCGATCTACGTCGAGCGCGGCATCCTCGTCGCGGCGGCGGCCGAGACGACGAACGGCCGTCCCTGAGCGGCCGTCCGGGAGCCGACCGCGAGCGATGATCGGCGCGGCCGGTGGTTGCCACCGCGCCGTCACGCGCTGTCGCGGCGGCGCCCCGCTGTGGCTCCGTCTCCACAGCCAACGACCGGCCACGGCCGGCTGACGAGAATTGCTCCGCGTCGTAAGCCACTGGTGTGGAGCGACTTGCACGCAGGCGAGCTGAAGCGTGGCGACGCCGCGGGGTGGCATGCGGCGTGATGTAGGCCACAGGACCGACGTTCCGTCAGAGCCACCGTGCCGATGGACGCGCGCAGGGCGCACCCGTTCCGTCCGGGGTGACCGCCGTCAATTCGCATTACAACTGGAGAGAACCGAGTGGCTGATCGGGACGAGGTGCGGGCGTTCGCCGGCGCCGTGTATCCGTTGGGGTTCCTGCTGCTGATCGTACCGTTGGTGGACGTCGCCCTCCGTGCCTATCCGTTCCGCTTCGGCGCGCCGGACTGGCGTTTCGCGGCGTTCGGCACGCTGTTCGGGAACGTCGGCACGATGCTCATCGGGCTGGCGCTGATCGGTATCATCGCCGCGTACCGGGGGAACGCTCTGCTGCTGCGTGTGCTGTCCGTCGTCGCGATCCTCACCGGCGTGCTCGTGCTCGGGCTGCTGGCGCTGTTCGCGCTCGACGCGCTGCAGGTGAGACAGACGGCGCCGGAGGCGCTGCGCCGTCCGATCCTCACCTCGGCGATTGGTGCGGCGACGGCCGCGTTGTTCGGCGCGGCGTCGTTGTTTGGGGTGGGGATCGGAGCCTGGATCTCCAGTCGGGCGGGCTGGCGGACCGCCCGGCGTGGGGGGAGACAGGTGGCCCCCAACCCTATGGTCGTACAATCATCCATTACCGGAGGGAGATCCAAGTGAGACACGCAAGTAGGCTACTCACCGCGGCGGTGGCGCTCGTCGCCGTCGTCGCACCGGCGGTCGCTGGAGCGCAGCTGGCTCCGCGCGATCCGTCCACGTACCCCGGCTCGACGCCGCCGGTGGCGCCTGGCTTCGCCGGGCTGCAGTACCTCGGCGGCTCGCTCTTCATTTCGGGCGTGGACAAGATCGCCGCCGACAAGAGCACGCTGTTCATCCTCAACGCGTCGAGCCTGCCGGCGTTCAACGCCTGCCCGGTCGGCAACCTCGCCTGCGCGAACGGATTCGGCCTCGCTCTGTTCGACAACTACACCAGCCTCACGAACGTCAGCGGCGAGTTCGCGAACATCGACGCCTCGGCGTCGCTGACCCAGGCGCAGCTGGCCGCGTTCGGCATCACGCCGGGCACCGAGATCGTGTTCGGGATCTACAACCAGGACACGGGCCTCTTCTCGTTCACCGGCGACGCGACGCGCAACGGGCCGACGCAGCGCTTCCAGTCGAAGGTCGGCTGCAGCGCGGATCCGGTGTTCACGAGCTGCCTCGTCTCGATGGAGGACCTCAACCCGGCGCTGGACCGGTACGACGTGAACGATTTCCGCTTCACCGTGACCGTCACGCCCGAGCCGGCGTCGATGGCGCTCATGGGCACGGGGCTGCTCGGCCTCGGCGGCCTCGGCATCGTTCGCCGCCGCAAGGTGAACGCGTAGGGAACACGTAGGGAACTCGTAGTGCACGGCCGCGGCGCTCCGAGCGTCCGCGGCCGTGCGGCAGCAAACGCGGAACGGGTGGAGCGTGAGTCGATCGCGCTTCACCCGGTCTGCGTTTCGCCGCTCGCCGTTGCTCCGGTCCGCGCGACGCCGCGCGCGGAGCGCCGTCGTCGCGCAGTGAAACGCGTGCGGTGTACGCCGACGAGATAATCATTTGGCGCACATGAAATTTCACGAGCGCTCGCGCGAACGCGATGTTACATTGGCGTCCACTCGGCGGCCTGCGCCCCGCAGGCGATTCCTCATTGGCGCCCGTACCCAGGGAGGGAGCGATGGTCCGCAGCAAGCTCACGAAGTCGAAGACAAGCGCGGCGAAAGGTGGGCGGTCGTCCCGATCGACGACGTCGTCGAGCAGCCGGGGTGGTAGCCGCCGCGCCGGGCCCGGCATCAGCCGCATCGATCAGGAGGCGACGCGCACACACGGCTTCTTCGTCCGCGTCGGCTACGAGCGCACGTCGGGAGGGACGTGGCGTCCGCGCCACCGTGCCTTCTTCGGCGACGCGTCGCACGGCGGGAAGATGAAGGCGCTCAAGGCGGCGAAGGAGTGGCTCGCCGAAGTGACAGAGGAGTGAGCGCCTAACGGGCGAGCGAGCGGTCGGCCGTGCGCGCGGCGTCCTCGACGTCGCGCACGGCGAGTGGCCCCAGCACCGTGTTCTGCGCCGCGGCGTGCAGCACGCCGCGAAAGGGCGTGTCGCGCAGTGCCTCGGCCACCTCGGCGAGCGCCAGCTCGGGCCTGTTGTTGTGACGGCTGATGTGCGCGAGCACGACGTGCGCGAGACCCGGATGCGCCACGGCGCGCGCGAGCCGCGCTGCCTGGGCGTTGCTCAGGTGGCCGGTGTCCGCCCTCACGCGCGCCTTCAGCTCCGGCGGGTAGGAACCGCCCTCGAGCAGCGCCTCGTCGTAGTTGGACTCCAGGACGAGCGCCGCGGCGCCTGAGAGCACGCGCTCCACCTCCGGCGTCACCGTCCCGAGGTCGGTCGCGTAGCCGATGCGCGCGCCCGCTGCGTCCTCCACCGTGACGGCGGCCGAGTCGGCGACGTCGTGCGACGTCGGTGCCGTGTGCACGCGGAATCCGCCGGCGACGAAGTCGTCGCCGGGCTCGAAGGGACGCACGCCCGCGTGCCGGAGCGCTCGCCACTGCCACACCGTGCCGAGCGTCGCCCAGAGCCGCCAGCCGTAGATCCGCGCGCCGCTGGCCGCGCCGAGCACGTGGTCGCGGTGGCCGTGGGTCAGCACGACGTCATCGATCGTCGCCGGCGCGACGTCGGCGGCGCGGATGCGCGCCACGAGCTCCACCAGCTCGAAGCCCGCGTCGATCAGCAGCCGCGACTCGCCGTGCTCGACGAGGGCCGCGTTGCCGCCGCTCCCGCTGCCGAGCACCCAGAGGCGCGACACGGCCGTCGGCGAGGCGAGCGCGATGTGCGCGTGCGGGAGCATGACCGCGCCAGGAGCAGCGCGCGTGCCCCGCCGAGAGCCGAGAGCCGAGAGCCGCTCTCTCTCAGCGCTCGTGGTAGCGGAAGACGACCTCGCCCATCTCCAGACGGTCGCCGTCGCGCAGCGGCCGCGGCGGCGCGCCGCGTTGCAGCTCCTCGCCGTTGACGACGACGGGGTTCGTCGCCGACAGATTCTCGAGCGCCCACGCGCCGTTGGCCTGCTGCACGAGCCGCGCGTGCAGCCGGCTGACGGTCGGCGCGCGGAGCTGCACATGGCTGAAGGGCGGCCCCTCGCCGCGCCCGAAGGTGATCTCCGGCGCCTGCCCGGAGCGCATGGGGCGGACGAATCGCACCTCCTGCTCGGCGATGCCGCGGCCCTGGAGCACCTCGAGACGGCCGGGGAGGAATTGCATCGTCCCCACCGCCGGAACCGCGGTGGGGACGGCCGACGCGGCGGCCGTCGTACCGGCGGCGCCGGGGCGCGACACGTCGGCCGGCGGCGTCGCGTCCGGCGGGATCGCCGCGTGCGGCGCGGTCGGCGCCCGGCTGTCGGCGGGGCTCGCGCCGTTCGCGCCGTTCACGCCCACCTCGCCCGGCAGCGCCTGGCGTGGCGGGAGCGTCGCCTCGACGCGGCCGCGTCGCAGCATCGCCACCTCGGGTGGCGGCTCGGCCGAGATCGGGTGCTGCGCCGGCGGCCGGAGCCCGTCGGTGGCGTGCGCGGAGAAGAGCGGCAGCCGCGCGTCCGGTTCCGGAGCGTGCGCGTCGACGCGCGGCTGCACGATCCACCAGATCGCCCCGGCGAGTACGGCGATACCGAGGACGACGAGGAGTACGATGATCATCGAGGGATCGCCGGCGTGCGACGGCGGCGGCGGGCGCGGGCGGCGTCCGGCCGCATGCGGAAGCGAGTGGTCAGGAACGCCCCCGTGCCGTCGCGGCGATGCGTGCGCTCCCCGCGCGCTCGACCAGTGCCCGGAAGCGAGCCTCGCCGCGCAGCGGATCGAACGTCGGATCGGCGAGCGCGACAGGAAGGGTGGCGTCGGCCCGGCTCACGTGCTCGAGGGCGGCGATCGCGCGCCCATGGTCGCCGACCGCCGTGAGCGCCATCGCGAGCTGGATCTGCTCGCGCGGGTCGAGCGTGCGGCGGCCGTCGGAGGCGAGGCGCACGAGCGCGTTGACGCGATTCCGCGCCGCGGTCGTGTCGCCCGCCCACTGCTCGACGATGGCCGTCGCCGTCTGCGCCGCCCAGTAGTCGCCGAGGCGCGCCGCCATCTCGGCGTCGGCCCACGCCTCGCGGATCTGGCCCTGCTGGAGCCGCACGCGAGCGCGCACGGCGTAGGCGCCGGGGACGCGCGGGCTGGCGCCAATGGCCGCGTCGGCGGCGACGCGGGCGTGGCGGAAGTCGCGCGCCGCGAGCAGACGTTCGGCGTTCCGGAGCGCCACGGCGCCCGCGTCCACCACCACCGGCCGTGCCGGGCCGCGCCCCGCCGGAGTGGCCTCGGCCGGCGCGGGGTTCGCCACGGCCTGCGCGACCGCCGGCGGCGTCGCGAGCGATACCGGCGGGATGGACGCGAGCGAGATCGTCGGCACCCGCGGCGAGTCGGATCGCACCGCCGGTGCCTGCGTGACTACCGCCGGTCGTGCGTCCGCCGTGCGGTGGCCCGCGGCGCGATGCTCGGCCACCGGTGTCGGGTCTGGCGCGGCGGCGGTCGCGTTAGGCACGCTCGGCGCCGCCGGGCCCGTCGCCACCGCCACGGACGCGGTGCTGTCCGACGCGGCGGCGACGACGCGCGGCGTGGTGGCGGTCGTGTCGTGCCTGGCCGGCTGGCCGCGCCGGGCGATCTCGCGATCGTGGCGCGCGGCGGCACGCGCACCGAGTCCGGAGGCGGCCAGAAGCGCGATGGCCGCGACGGCGAAGACCGCCGTGCGCCGCGTCCAGCGCGGCTTCGGCGGTGGCGGCTTGATCGTGGCGACGCCACGCAGGCGGTCGAGCCCGGTCGCGTCACTGCTGGCCGCGGTCGCCGCCGGCTCGGCGCGCCCGGCCGGCGCGGCGACGGGCGCGACGGGCGCGACGGGCGGCGTGGTGGAGGCCGCGGCTTCACGACGCGACGGCGGCTCGGCGGGAGCGGCCGGTGCCCTCGCCGGCGTCGCGCGGGCCGGCTCCGCGGGCGTCGCGTATGCCGCCGCGGCCGCGGGCGTCGCCTTGACAGGCAGGAAGTTGGCCTCCGGCGTCGCCGACGGGGCGACGGTGGGACGGAACTGCATCGTCACGTTTGGCTCCGCTTCCGCGTGCGACACGGCGATGGCCGGATCGGTGCCGCGAGCGGCGTGGCGGCGGCGCGTCGCGGCGGTCGGCTCGTCCTGGCCGAGCTGCTCGAGGAACTCCGTGGCCGACGCGAAGCGCAGGGTGGGATCCTTGTCGAGCGCGCCGTCGAGGGCGTGGACGATGCGCGGCGGCACGTCGGAACGTATCGCGGCGATGCGCGGCAGGTCCTGGTACTTCTGCTTGTAGATGACACCGTACAGCCCCTCGCCGAGCCAGGGGCGGATGCCGCTCAGCATCTCCCAGCCGACGACGCCGAGCGAATAGAGGTCGCTGCGGCAGTCCACCGGGTCGCCGTCGAGCTGCTCGGGGGACATGTACGTCGGCGTGCCGATGGCGAAGCCCGCGAGCGTGATGTCCGCGTCGCCCTCGAGCGACTTGGCGATGCCGAAGTCCGACAGCAGCGCGGTGCCCGTGTCCGGGTAGATGAAGATGTTCGCCGGCTTCACGTCGCGATGGACGACGTGCTGCTCGTGGGCGTACTGGAGCGCCTGGGCGATGTCGCGCAGCACGTTGCCGGCGATCGCCGAGGAGAGGCGCGGCGTCCGGCGGAGCGTGGTGGCGAGCGTCTCGCCGGCGACGTACTCCATGACGAGCGCGACGCCGCCGCCGTCGAGCCGCCGCATCTCGTAATGACGGACGATGTTCGGGTGCTGCATCCGCCCGACCGTGCGCGCCTCCCGCTCGAGGCGCGCCTCCGCGTCGGCCGAGTCGCCGCTGCGCGGGTGCACGACCTTGATCGCGACGAGGCGCCCGCCTTCGCGGCGGCGCGCCAGCACGACGACGCCCATCGTGCCGCGCCCGAGCTCGCGGAGCACCTCGAAGTCGGCCTCGAGCGCGCGGACGTCGGCGACGGCGGTCTGCCCGGCTGTGTCCATGGTAGGATGCGTGCGGCGTGGCGGCGTGGCGGCGCGCGTCGACGCTGGCGGCGGAGGCATCAGGACCCGACGGGCGCCGCTCGACCGGGACGCCGTCGGGCAGGCGCCGGCCACGGCGCGGGCGGGAAGGAAGGTGCGTACGCCGCAGGTCCGCGCGCCATAACATAGGACCGGGCACCGGCGCCGGCCAGAGCGAGGCGTGGCCGGGCTCGCGTGCTCCGCTCGGCGCGCGGCTTGCCCCCGGAGGCGCCGGCGCCACGAGATGGCGCTCGGGACGCGCGATCACCGGGAGGAGGAGGAGCGACGAATGGATCTGTCCGAGGCGAGGGTGCTGGTGACGGGCGGCGGGAGCGGCATTGGGCGGGCGACCGCGCAGCTGCTCGCCGCGCGTGGGGCGCGCGTGGCGATCTGTGGCCGCCGCGCCGACCGGCTGCGCGAGGCCGCCGACGCGATCGGCGCCGTCGCGATCCCGGCCGACGTGAGCGACGAGACCTCGGTGCGCGACCTGCTCGCCTGCGTCGTGCGCGAGCTCGGTGGCTACGACGTCCTGATCAACAACGCGGGCTTCGGAACCTTCGCGTCGCTCGTGGACACGGACGCGGCGGAGTTCCGGCGGGTCTGGGAGACGAACGTGCTCGGCGCGATGCTCGTCGCGCGCGAGTCGGCGCGTCACTTCGTCGCGCGGCGGCGCGGCAACATCGTCAACGTCGCGTCCACCGCCGGCACGCGCGGCTTCGCCGGCGGAACGGCCTACTGCGCGACCAAGTTCGCGCTCTCGGGGATGACCGAGTGCTGGCGCGCCGAGCTCCGGAAGCACGACGTGCGCGTGATGCAGGTGAACCCGAGCGAGGTCCTGACCGACTTCTTCGAGGTGGCCGGCGCCGGCGCGCGTGCCGACAACCCGACCAAGCTCCGCGCCGAGGACATCGCCTTCACGATCGCGTCCATGCTGGAGCTCCCGGACCGCGGCTTCGTGACCGAGGCGACGGTGTGGGCGACGAATCCGAGAGACTAGGGCCGTAGGGCCTGGGGCCTGGGGCGTAGTCTACGGTTGATGGTGTCTGGTTCGAAACGGCGGTCGGGGCGGCCCGTGTGCAGTCCAGGCCCTGGGGCCCTATGGCCCTAGGGCCCTCGCCCTTTCTATCTTCGGCGGCGCCCGCCTGACGTTGACCGCCACCCACCCATCGAGGTTCGATGCCGTCGTTCCGTCCGCTCGCTCGACCGGCCACGCTCGCCGCGGCCGCTTTCTCGTTAGGTGCGCTCGCCGCCGCCGCGCCGCTCGGCGCGCAGCAGGAGAAGACCCGGCCGAAGCCGCCGGTCCCGTCGCCGACGCGCGAGGCCGGTCCCGGCGATACGCTGACGCTCGTCATGCCGCAGCTTCTCAAGGCGCGCAGCATCGGGCCGGCGGTCATGGGCGGCCGCGTCGCCAGCATCGCCCTCGACCCGCAGGATCCGGCGACGTTCTACGTCGGGCTGGCGACGGGCGGCATCATGAAGACGACGGACAACGGCGCCACCTTCTCCGGCATCTTCGAGAAGGAGAAGGTCGCCGCCGTCGGCGCGATCGCCATCGCTCCGTCGGATCCGAAGGTCGTCTGGGTGGGCACGGGCGAGGCGAACGACCGGAACAGCACGAGCTGGGGGAACGGCGTCTACCGCTCCGAGGACGGTGGCGCGACCTGGCAGCACGTTGGTCTCGACAAGACGAAGGAGATCGGACGCGTCGTCGTGCACCCGACGGACCCGAAGACGGCCTGGGTCGCGGCGATGGGCGACCTCTGGTCGCCGAACGCCGAACGCGGCCTCTACAAGACCACCGACGCCGGGAAGACGTGGAAGCTCGTCCTCGCCGCGCCCGCGCCCTACGGCGACCGCGTCGGAGCCGGCGACGTCGTGGTGGACCCGAGCGACCCGAACACCCTCTACGCCGCCCTGTACGCGCGCCGCCGGCTGCCGTGGGAGTTCCGGTACGGCCCGTCGGCCACCGACGGAAAGGACATGGGCGGGATCTTCAAGAGCACCGATGGCGGCGCGACGTGGAAGAAGCTCGCCGGCGGGCTGCCGTCGCAGACGGGGCGCATCGGGCTCGACGTATACGCGAAGAACCCGAAGATCGTCTACGCGATCGTGCAGAGCGACGAGGGTGGGCAGCAGAGCATCGACGACCCGCACAGCAAGAAGGGCGGCGTCTTCCGCTCCGACGACGGCGGCGCGACGTGGACGCGCACGAGCCCCCTGAACCCGCGCCCCTTCTACTTCAGCCAGATCCGCGTCAACCCCACCGACGACAAGCACGTCTACGTGCTCGGCTACATGCTCCACGTGTCGGAGGACGGCGGGAAGACGTTCCGCGAGGACCGCTTCAAGAACGTCCACTCCGACAACCACGCGCTCGTCATCGATCCGCGGAGCCCGAAGCGGCTCCTGCTCGGCACCGACGGCGGCGCGTACCAGAGCTACGACGAGGGCGCGGGGTGGGCGCACCTGAGCCGGATCGCCGCGGGCGAGTTCTACCGCGTCGCCGTGGACTCGTCGGCGCCGTTCCGGATCTGCGGCGGGCTGCAGGACAACACCAACTGGGTGGGCCCGAGCCAGACGCGCAGCAAGGAGGGGATCCGCAACGCCGACTGGACGACGATCGGCGGCGGCGACGGCTCGTACTGCGTCTTCGACGCGTCCGACCCGAACGTCGTGTACGCGGAGTCGCAGCAGGGCTACGTGTTCCGCTTCAACCTCGCGAGCGGCGCGTCGAAGGACCTGCGGCCGAACCCGACCGAGGGCTCGCCGGCGTTCCGCTTCCACTGGACGTCGCCGATCGTCGCGAGCCGCCACACGAAGGGGCTGCTGTACTACGCAGGCGACCGCGTCTTCAAGCTCACCGACCAGGGCGAGTCGTGGCAGGTGATCAGCCCCGACCTCTCCTCGCACGAGTACGACAAGATGCGCGCGACGGGAAGCGGCGCCGAGGACTTCGGCGTCGCCTACGCGCTCGCCGAGTCGCCGGTGAAGGCGGGGCTGCTGTGGGTGGGCACCGACGACGGGCGTCTCTGGAAGACCGAGAACGACGGCGGCTCGTGGCAGGAGCTCTCGAAGAACGTCCCGCCGCCGGCGCGCGGCGGCTGGGTGAGCCGGATCGAGGCGAGCGCGCACGATCCGCTCGTCGCCTACCTCGCGGTGGACGCGCACCGTGCCGGCGACTATCGCCCGCACCTGCTGCGGACGGCCGACGGCGGCCGCACCTGGCAGAGCGTCGCCGGCGACCTGCCCGGCGACGGGCCGGTGAAGGTCGTGCGCGAGGATCCCGTGAACCCGCGCATGCTCTGGGCGGGGACGGAGTTCGGTCTCTACCTCACGCTCGACCGCGGCCGGCACTGGATGAAGTTCGGCGGACTGCCGACGGTGGCCGTGGACGACATCCTCCTGCACCCGCGCGACCGCGACCTCGTGGTCGCGACGCACGGGCGCAGCCTCTACGTGCTCGACGACGTCCGCCCGCTCGAGGAGTTCACGCCGCAGCTGGCGGCGAAGGATGCGCACCTGTTCGCGCCGCGCGCGGCGACGGCGTACGTGCCGAACGACGGCTGGGTCACGAGCGCCGGCAGCGCGGTCTTCCGCGGCGCGAACCCGACCGACGGCGCGACGATCAGCTACTACATCCGCCGCCTCACCGGCGATCCGGTGTCCATCTCGATCGCGAACGCCGCCGGCCAGCCGGTCGCGACGCTCACCGGCGCGGCGACGCCGGGCATCAACCGGGTGACCTGGGACCTCAAGCCGACGAAGGACGTGCTCACCGAGTACGGCGGCGAGGGGCAGAAGTTCGTGCGGCCGGGCGACTACACGGTCACGCTGAGCTACGGCGCCGTGAAGCAGACGGCGACGCTGCATGTGGAGGCGGCGCCGGGGATCGAGACGAGGTAGGGAAGGGTCGTAGGGCTGTAGAGCTAAGGGCCTAGCCTGCCTCGCGAGGCATCCCGTGCGCAGGCTAGGCCCTAGGCCCTACCGCCCTACGGCCCTCGCTCGACGCGGCACAGCCGCTGCATTCGTGCCGCTCATGAGAATCCCATGCATCGCCGCGCTCCTCGCGCTCTCGGCGGCTCCGCCGCTCGCCGCGCAGGAGACGCAGAAGTCCGACAGCGCCGCGGTCCACGCCGACAGTGCCGCGGCGCGCGCGGTCACCGTGGGCTCGCGCCGGACGCCGCTCCTCACGCGCAAGGACGTCTGGGCGGGCGGGGCGCTGCTCGGCGCGACGGGCGCGCTCTCGCTCGCCGACGTCCGTGTCCTGCGCGCCTTCCGCGATCCGGAGCGGCAGGCGAACGCGCGCTACCAGAGCGTCGCCGGCAACCTCCGGCACGTCCAGGAGAAGAGCCTCTTCGTCCTGTCCGTCGCGTCGTACGGCGTCGGGCGCCTGACGCGGGCGGACGCGGTCGCCGACGCCGGGCTCCACGCCGCCGAGGGGCTCGCCCTCGCGAGTGCCGTGTCGTCGCTCGTGAAGAGCGTCGCCGGCCGGGCGCGCCCGTTCGTGGACGAGAGCGATCAGTACCGCTTCCGCCCCTTCAAGGGCTTCAGCGACGGTCGCTACCGCTCCTTCCCGTCGCTGCACGAGGGTGGGAGCTTCGCCTTCGCCGCCGTCGTGAGCGAGGAGGTCGCGCGGCGGCGGCCCGCGCTCGGGCACTACGTGGTCGCGCCGCTGCTCTACGGCGGCGCCGCCGCGGTCGGGGCGTCGCGCATCTACAGCAACAAGCACTGGGCGAGCGACGTGCTCGCCGGCGCGACGATCGGGACGATGAGCGGCCTCGTGGTGATGCGCTTCAACCACGCGCGCCCGGCGGGCGAGCACAGTCGCCTCGACCGCGCGCTGCTGCGCCACGTCTCGGTCGTGCCGTCGCCCGCCGGTGGCGCGGCGCTGGCGATCGGGGGGAGCTTCTAGCGCGGCTCTCGGCGCTCGGCGGTCGGACAGGATGAACAGGATGAACAGGATGGGGTGTGCTCTTCATCCCGTTCATCCTGTTCATCCTGTCCAATGAGGGCCGAGAGGCGACCGTAGTTACCGCACGAAGAACCACCACAGCGCGGCCATCTCGACGGCGGCGGCGATGAAGGCGATGGTCAGCGAGCGGCGTGTGAAGCGCGCGCCGGAGCGGGTGACGCCGGCGAGGGCGCACCCCTCGCAGACCTGCTCGTGCGGTGCGAGGGCGCGGCCGCAGCGCTGGCAGCGGCGCGGAAGATCGGCGGGAAGCGACGGCTGGGACATGGCCGCGAAATGTAGCGCAAGAAACGGGGCGGGCCGATGGCTCGGCCTGCCCCTTCGCACGTCCGCGCTTCCCGCGTACCGATTCGGTTCGCGCCCACCGCCCCCGCTTACCGGCTCGTCAACACCCGCGCTTCGCCTGATACGTCAGCTCGTCGTCCACGGCGCCGCAGACGATGCGGTTGACCCACTCGACGCCCTGGGCCACCGAGTGGTCCATGTTGCCGACCTCGTAGCGCCAGGCGCCGAACCGGCCGCGCGAGTAGACGCCCTGCGACTCGAGCCAGGGGTGGATCGTCCGCAGCGCCGCGTCGCGCTCGAGCGACGGCGTCGGATAGGTATAGTCGCGCTCGATCACGAACGTGTCCACGACGTCTTTCAGGTCGCTCTCGCGCAGCAGCTTCGTGTTCACCATCCCCTCGAGTGTCTGCTGCACGATCGCGTCGCGGCGCTCGGGCTTGAACTCGGAGTGCGAGATCTCGGCGAGCAGCGAGTACTGCCGCGATGCGTCGGGCACCACCTCGGGCGAGTAGTTCGAGAGGTA
>DATMHT010000484.1:0-6074 GCA_035554795.1 Gemmatimonadaceae bacterium
CGCGTCCAGAGCGTCGCCCCCGACGCCGACGTCGCCCGCAGCGTGAACGGCCCCCGGCCGCGCGGGCGCGTCGGCCGCGTCGTCACCGCGAACGCCGGCTCGAGCACCGGCTCGCCGTTCACGACGTGGCCCCAGATCAGGAAGCACGGCTGCGCCGTCGCGTCGCCGGCAGCGGCGCCCGCGTCGCCGATCGCGCCGCCCGTCGTCTTCGAGCCCTGGTCGGCGGCGGCGCTGGCGCGGAAGGCGAGGATCTTTCCGTAGTCGTAGTCGCTGATCCACTTCCCGCTGCAGTAGCCCATGATGTCGTACATCGACGACGCCTTGACCGCGCTCGCGCCATAGGCGCCGGCCGTCACGTCGAAGCCGTAGACGCCGGTGATGCCGTTGGCGTACGGATACGCCGGGTCGGGGCTGGACGGCGAGCCACACGGCGCGTGCAGGAGGTTCCAGTTGTGCCCGATCTCGTGCGCCATCACCTCCGACGCGCGCCCGGTCTGCAGGTACTCCCAGCCGATGGCGGAGAAGCCGCCGATGTAGCCGAGCCCCGCGATGCCACTGTTGTAGCTCGTCTTCAGGACGCCGTAGTAGCTGCGGTCGCTCTTCTCGACGACGCGCTTCGCGTCGAGGTCGCGAAGGAGGTCCGTCCACGAGTTGTCCCGGTTGTCGCTCGACACGACCTTCGACGCCGTGTAGACGTCGCCCACGTCGGCGTCGATGTCGAAGACCGGGTGCATCCGGCGCGTGACGGAGAGGAACAGCTCTTCGTTGGTCGTGCTGACGTTGCCCGCGGCGAGGCCGGGCTGGGCGATCGGAACGAAGCGGACGCGGTACTGCGGCGCGGTCTGCACCGCCATCGCGGCCGGGCCGGCGGCGGGGTAGACGTTGTCCGTCTCATTCGTCTCGCCGTACGCGTTGAACGGGTCCACCTGCGCGCTCACCGAGAGGCCGGGCGCGATCACCGATCCCGGGACGACGACGTTCCACGACGACGTGACGCTCCCCTCGCTCGCGTCGGCGGTGGCGGTGGGCACGCTGCTGGTCGGCGCGGCGATCACCATCGTGCGCGTGAGCTGGCCGTTGAGGTACAGCTTCACGCGCACGGCGGGCGTCGCCGTCAGCGCCTGGTCGGAGCGCACGAAGACGCGCAGCACGCCGTCCTTCCCGGTCACGAGCGGCACCGAGCGGTCGAGCTTCTGCACGCTCTGCACGAGGTACATGCCGGCGATGGTGAGGTCGGCGCTCGTCTGCTGCTGCGGCGCGTAGGCGACCGTGCCGCTCGACGTCGCGCCGGCGGACACCGTCAGCTGCGGCTGGTCGATGGCGGGCGCGTATACCGTGCCGGCCACCGTCACCGCGGCGGCGTCGATGGTGTAGCTGCCGACCCGCAGTGTCGGGAGCGTGGCCGAGCCGGTGAGCGCCTGCGAGTAGCCGTTCGGGCCCGTGACCGTGACGTCGGCGTTCGTCCCCGCGGGGAGCCCGCTCACGGCGACGGACAGCGCGCCGCTGGCCGCGGCGTACTTCACCCCCACCGACACCGGCGTCCCGCGCGTGCCGACGACCGCGCTCTGCGACACCGGCGACGGAGCGTAGATGGTGCCGCTGGCGGTGACTTCGCGGGCGTTGATCGTGTACGTGCCGGCGGTCAGCGCGGAGAGCGTCGTCGTGCCGGTGACGGTCTGCGAGAACCCCGACGGACCCTGCACGAGGACGTCGCCCGCGGCGCCCGGCGGCAGCCCGGCCAGCGAGAGCGTGATCGAGCCGGCGACGGCGGCGGACGTCGTCGGCCCGACGGCCGAGTCGCCCTTGCAGGCGCCGATCGCGGCGATCGTCACCGCCAGCACCAGCGTCGCGATGGGGAGCGTCGCGCGCGGACGGCGATGGCTGGGCGCGCGCACGGCGGCGGCGGCAGGGCGGCGCGCCGACGACGGCGACGGGCGCGAGTCGGAGGTGGGGTTCACGGCGATCTCGTTAGGTGAAGCGGCGGCGGTGACGGGACTCGGCGTCCAGGTGCGCGCCGCCGCCACGAATCTCACATACGACGAGGTCGCGTCCGGAGAAGAAACGCCCGGCGTGTACCGAACCCTACCTCGCCCGATGAATACCCCGCGCCCGGGATCGGGTCCCGGAGTGGTCGCGGGGCTCGGCCGGCCCGGCACACGGCCCCGGGGCGCGCGGGACGTCAGCCGTCGGTGATCAGGGCGTGAATGAGGAGCTGCACGTGGACCTCGTGGCCGAGGAGGACGCCGCCGATCTCGAGCAGCGGGTGGACGGCCACGCCCCAGTTGCGCCGGTCGATCGCGCCGGTGACGAGCGTGCTGTAGGTGCGCCGGCCGGCGGCGTCCACGGCGACGGTGCCGGGCGCCGCGATCAGCTCGACGACGTGCGTCTGGCCGTGCATCGTGAGCGAGCCCTGCATCCCCTCGCGTCCCTGGCCCTTCTCGTAGGACCAGTCGCTGCGGAAGACGAGCGACGGGTGCAGGTCGCTGCCGAAGACGCCGAGCTCGCGGAGGCGGGCGTCGCGGGTCGCGGAGCCGGTGGCGAGGCTGTGTGCGTCCACGCGCACGTGCAGCTCGCGGAGCGCGTTGCCGGCGTCGGCGCGGACGCTGCCGTCCAGGCTCGCGAAGGCGCCGCGGATGGTGGCGACGCCGAGGTGCCGCAGCGCGAACTCGACGCGGCTGTCGGGGACGGCGAGGGGCCAGCGCGTGGGGAGCAGCGGTCGGTTGCCGAGCATGCGCGCCTCGGGACGGAAGTGGTGACCGGGCGCGCGCCCGGTCACCTGCGTCGGCGCGGACGCCCCGCTAGAGAATGTGGAACGAGCCGATGACCGTGTACAGCTCGACGCCGCCGAAGTCGTAGCCGTCGAAGTGCTGGAGGATGCGGTAGCGCGCGCCGATGCGGAAGCTGGTGCTGACGAGCACTCCCGCGTCCACCGACGCCGCCGCGCCGCCGCGCCGCGACCGGACGACGCGACCGCCATGGTCGATGCGGTAGTCGAAGTACGCGATGCCCGCCTCGCCGCGCACGAACGGGACGTTGTTGCGCCGCCCCGACCCGGCCGGCAGCTGGTACTCGCCGACGAGGGTGAGCGGGACGACGAAGAAGTGGTTCTTGCCGCTGCGCGTGCCGAACAGCTCGAGCGCGGGGAAGAAGCGCCCGTGGTTCGGGTGCACCGGCGTCACCGTGGCGAGGCCGAGCGCCGGGAAGACGTCGCCGAAGACGTCGCGGATCTTGCCGTCGTTCGGGAAGTAGCCGCCGGCGCGGAAGCCGATGCGGAGCGCGTCGTCGATCGGCGCCTCGATCGGCTCCGCGGTCCGCGGCGCGTCGCTCGCCGCGGGGAGGGGCGTGCGTGAGAACGCCGTCCCCGGAGTGATGGCGACGGCGTCGGAGGAACGGAGCGTGGCCGCTCGCGCCTGCTGGGCGCGGAGCGGCGCGGGTGCCGCGGCGACGGCGGCCGCGGCGATGAGCAGCAGGAGGACAGCCGCCACCGTCGGGGCCGGGTCGCCGCGGCGGGTCGGCATCAGCGGCCGCCCGAGCGGTGGTGGTCGCCGCGGTCGCCCAGGCCCTTGGGCGCGTTGTGCTTCGCCGACCGCTTCATGTCCTGGCTCAGCGAGCGCGACGTATCGTCCTGCTCCGTGAAGCGGCCATGCGCGTCGCGGCGCGCGAAGCGCTTGTCGCCGGTGTTGGGCTCGATCAGCTCGCGCTTGCCCGAGCCGCGCTTGTTCTCCGCCATGATTGCCTCCTCGAGAATGGTGGTCGTGCTGCGGGCGAAGACACTTGCATAATGCCGGCCGCCGGCGCGGACGCCGGTCGACGTCCGCGCCGGCGGCCGCGCCGCTCGCCCGACGCGTGGCGTCAGAGCCGGCGCGGCACGAAGACGTTGTCGTCGCGGCGCACGTCCTGGAAGCGGTTGTCGGGGTCCACCGTCACGCGCGCGACGGCGGCGGTGCGGCCGCCGGTGCCGCTCCGGGCCGAGACCCGCGCCGCCGCCGGCGCCGGCGGCAGCGTGACGACGACCTGGCGCGCGCCGCCGAACCAGACCGACGCCGGCCGGGTCACCGTGCGCGACGTGCCGTCGGCGTAGTCCACCCGCAGGATGATCGGCATCGGCATGTCGCCGTGGTCGGTGACCGTCACCGCGGCGGCGCCGCCGCCACCAGCGCCTCGCGGCGCGGCGGCCGCCGTCACGCCCTGGTCGAAGGCGCCCGTCGTGAACCACCACGCGTTCCAGAACCAGTCGAGGTCCTGGCCGAGCGCGCCGTCCATGAAGCGGAAGAAGTCCCATGGCGACGGGTGCCGGAACTTCCACGCCCGCGCGTAACCCGCGAACGCCGCCGCCACCGCCGAGTCGCCGCCGGCGACGACGCCACCGAGCGCGTGGAGCGCGAGCGGCGCCTTCGTGTAGGCCTGGATGCCGGCGTTCGGACCGGCGAAGTCGGTCGGCCACATCATCGGCGGCTCGAGCTCGGAGCCGGCGATGCGGCGGTAGCCCTCGCCGCTCGTCAGGCGGTCGGTCTTCTGCTTCGTGAACGCCTCGCCCGCCGGCTCGTCGATGTAGTCGTTGAAGCCCTCGTCCTGCCAGCCGTAGCGCGTCTCGTTCGAGCCGACCATCATCGGGAACCACTCGTGCCCGAGCTCGTGCGTCGTGACGCCGAAGCCGGGGCCGTCGAAGATGATCATCGGGTACTCCATCCCCGTCTCCGGCCCGTCGGCGACGGTCGCCTGCGCGAACTCGTACGGCATGACGCGGCCGGCGTGCTGCTCGAGCGCGAAGCGCGCGTACTGCGCCGTCTTCGAGTAGTCGTGCTCGGGGAGATGGAGCACGTGCACCGGCACGCTCGCGCCCTTCGGGCCGGCGTCGGCGTGGGTCGCGTCGTACACGTAGTCCTTCGACGTCGCGAAGGCGAAGTCGTTCACGAGCGGCGCCGTGTAGTGCCAGGTGAGCGGCGCCGCCGACGCCACCGTCGCCTTCCCCGCGCCGCGCTCGGCGGCGGTCACGACGTGCACGGTCGTGTCGGCGCGCATCGCGAGGGCGAGCCGCTCGCGCGTCGTCGCCGAGAACACCGCCTCCGGGTTCTGGAGCGTGCCCGTCGCGCCGACGAGCCAGCCCGCCGGCACGGTGACCTTGACGTCGAAGCTGCCGAACTGGTTGTAGAACTCGCCGACGCCGAGGTACTGGTCGGTGTCCCAGCCGCGGAGGTCGTCGTACATCGCGACCTGCGGGTACCACTGCGCGATCTGGTAGAGGTGCGTGCCGTAGCGTCCCATGCGCTCGCCGCGCTCACCCTCGGGCACGTTCGGCACCCTGAACGACCAGGCGACGCCGAGCGTCGCGTCCGCGCCCGGGAGCACCGGCGTCGCGAGCCGCACGGTCGCGATCGTGCCATCCACCTTGTACGCGGTGGCGCTCGCGAGGTCCACCGCCGCGCCGTTCACCGTCAGCCGCTCGACGCGCACGCCGTCGGTGACGTCGGTGATGTAGTCGTTCCGCTCCGACTCGGCGCGGAAGTAGTTCTGGTAGAGGCGGAGGACGATCGCCTTCAGCGTGTCGGGCGACGTGTTGTGCAGCGTCACCGTCTCGGTGCCGCGCAGCACCGCCGAATCCACGTCGAGCCGCGCGTCGATCGCGTAGTCCACGCGCTGCTGCCAGTAGCGCGCGCCCGGCCGGCCCGTGGAGTCGCGCGTGCCGGCAGCGTAGGCGCGGCGGATCTGCGGTCCGAGCGGGAGGTCGCGGCGCACGGCGCGCGGTGGCGGCGTGGTCGGACGCCGCTGCGCGGCGAGTGGCGAGGACGACGCGGCGACGGCGGCGAGGATCGCGATGAGGCGGGACGACGTGCGCATGGAGGCGTGGTGAAAGGCGGGAGGCGCGTGCCGAGCAGCGGCGCGCGCCTCCGTCGAGTTTACGCCGGTGACGTCGCGCACGGCAGCGGGGCGCTAGTGCCGCGCGAACCCGATGATCGGGAAGTCGATCGTATCGACCACGGCGACGGGGACGCGGTCGTCGAGCGCCGGGTTGTAGCGGATCTGGGCCAGGGACATCTGGGTGTCGCGCACGCGGTCGGGGTAGTGCGTGGCCG
>DATMHT010000485.1:0-8844 GCA_035554795.1 Gemmatimonadaceae bacterium
CCCAGCTCCTTGGCGGCCATGATGACCCACTGGCGCACCTTGCGGTCGCCGGCGCCGTACTGCTTGATCGTGTGCGTGTCGTAGTACTCGCTGTAGCGGCGCAGCACTTCGCGCGCGTCGTCCAGCGACGAGATGTTCTCGCTCCAGAACACGCCCGGGCCGGTGGAGAAGATGCGCGGCCCGAGGATGTCGCCCGTCTCGACGAGGTCGCCGTACGAGAGCACGTCGGTCGTTCCCGTCTGCGGATCGCGCGTCGTCGTGACGCCGTAGGCGAGGTTCGCGAGATAGCTCGGCACCTGCGAGCGGTGGATGCCGAAGGCGAGGTCGAGGTGGGCGTGGACGTCCACGAAGCCGGGGATGATCGTCTTCCCCGCCATGTCCATCACCTTCGCGCCGGCCGGAATCTGCACGCTCCCGCTCGGTCCGACGGCGACGATCCGGTTGTCGGTGACGACGACGTCACCCTTCTCGATCACGCCCGGCCCCTTCATGCTGACGACGCGCGCGTTGGTGAGCGCGATCGTGCCGTGCGGCCGGTCCTTGGGCACGGTGATGAGGACGTCGAGCCGCTCGGGCTCGTAGGCGGGCTTCGCCTTCTTCCCCGTGTCCGCCTTCGCGACCTTGAGCGAGTCGCTCTTCGTGAGCGCGACGTTGTCCGCCGGCTTCGCGCCGCCGGCCTTCGCCGTGTCGGCCTTCGCCGTCTTCCCGTTGCGCGCGCTGTCGCCGGCGGCCGCGCCACGCTCGGCGCGCAGCCGGGCGATCGAGTCGGCGCGGGCGACCGAGTCGCGGACGAGCGAGTCGCCGGCTGCGACGTCGTACGTGAAGTACGAGTGCCCGAGCGAGTAGTGGAAGCGGCGGCCGTCGTTCTGCCAGCCCATGAAGTCGCCGCCGATGCGCGTCACCTTCCGCACCGGCACGGGCGCCTGGGCGATGTTCGACACCGAGATGGACGGCGTCGCGCCACCCGTGTAGGGCACGGTGACGATGAAGACGCCCTCCTGCGACTGCGTGATGACGCGGTCGCCCTGCGGCGAGATGAGGATCTCGCTCACCGGGTTCGGGCGCGCCTGCGGGCCGCCGCGCAGCGGATCGGTGTAGCCCGTCACCTTCACGATCGCCTTGCGGTCGGTGCCGTCCCAGCGCATCGAGACGAGGCCTTCGTTGCGGTCGTAGATGAAGACGCGCGCCGTGTCGTGCGTGAAGTGCGGCTGCGCGACGTTGTTGAGCGGCGTGATCGAATGCGCGTCGCCGCCGCTCGCCGGAATCCACGACAGCTCGGCCGCGTACACGCCCTCACCCTCGAGGCGCGGCTGCCGCGGCGACTGGATGACGACGATGCGCCGGCCGTCGGGGGAGTAGGCCATCGCCGAGTAGAAGGCGCTGACGCGGGTGAGCCGCTCCGGCTTGCCGCGCCCCGTGGCCGGCACGCGGTAGACGTCGCCGCCCCCCTCGTCGTTCCAGGTGATGAAGGCGAGGCTCTTCCCGTCGGGCGACCAGGCGGGCGCGAACTCGCCCTCGGCGGCCGACGTGACCCGGTGCGGCGTGCCCTTCGGCAGCTCCATCACCCAGACGCGGTCGAGCGCCGTGAACGCGAGCCGCTTGCCGTCGGGCGACGGCGTCGCGCCGCGGATCTGCTGCACGGTGAGCGTCGAGTCGTTCACGCGGTACGAGAACCGCACCTCGGGCCCGAGCTTTTGCTCGACGTCGGCCGTGAACGGGATCGGCGTCGCCTGCCCGCCGGGGATGGCGATGCGCCACAGCTTCCCGCCGTAGCTCGCGACGAGCGCCTTCGAGTCGGGGGTGAACGCCATGCCGGGCATGACGTCGCGCGTGTAGCGCGACTCCTGGTCGTCGCGCTGGACCTCGGGGGCGAGCAGCGTCTCGTCGCCGGTGTTCAGGTCGCGCAGCTTGAGCGCCGTCTTCGTCCCCTCGAGGCGCGTCGCGTAGACCATCCAGCGCCCGTCGCGGCTCAGCGTCGGCCGCATGCCCGCGCCGGGCGCCGTCGTGCGCAGGAACGTCTTCCCCGTCTCGCGGTCGTAGACGGCGACCTGCCAGGCGAACTCCTTCTGGTTGTACTGGAAGCCGCCACGCTTCACCGCCGCGTAGACGTAGCGCGGGTCCTTGCCGAAGGCGGCGCCGAGGTAGTTGTCGAAGGGGGGCGGGTTGCCCGGACCCGGCGGCGCGGCCGGCTGCGCGCCGGTGCCCTGTCCCGTGAGCTTGATGCCGGTGCCGCCGTCCTTGTGGACGATGTACAGGTCGTAGGTGCTGCCGAGGATGCCGCTCGTCGTCTTGCTCGTGACGACGTACTGACCATCGGGCGTCCACGCCGGCGAGATGTACTGCGCCTTGTCGCCGCGGGTGATCGCGCGCGGGCTCTTCCCATCGGCGTGGACGGTCCAGAGGTTCTCCGCGCCCGAGCGATCGCTGACGAACAGGATCTGCTTGCCGTCGGGCGACCAGCGCGGCTGCGCGTCCATCGCCGGCCCGTCGGTGATGCGCGTCGCCTTGCCGCCGGCCATCGGCAGCGTGTAGAGGTCGCCGAGCAGGTCGAAGACGAGCGTCCGCCCGTCGGGCGAGACGTCCACCGACATCCACGTGCCCTCGTCGGTGGAGAAGGCGATGGTGCGGGTGGTCTTGAGCGGCAGACCACCGCCGGGCACCGTGGCGGCCCCACCCCGCGCCGCGGTCGAGTCCTGCGCGGCGAGTGGCGTGGCGAGCGCGACGAGGGTCGAGCCGAGCAGCAGCGCGGCGCGCGTGGACGAGAGGAGGCGCATGAGGGGCGGGGAGGATTGGGTGACCGACGGCGACCGCGCGTCGGCGGGCATATCGTACGCCCTCGTGCGCGGCGGCGGCAAGGTCGATCTCGGCGCTCGGCTCTCGGCGCGCAAGGCCGTGAACGGCGAAGGGGCCCGGGAGATTCCCGGGCCCCTCCTGCGTTGGCGCTTACCGCTCACCGCCTACCGCTACTTCTCCTTCTCCAACCCGAGCACGTGCTCGCGCCGCTCGGTCTCCCGCCCTTCGGGGGTCTCCATCGCCTCGCGGATCGCCGACGGGTGGCGCTTCGCGGAGCGCGCGAGCGCGATCATCGCCAGACCGAACACGAGCATCACGAGACCCCACCACAGGTTGAGGTTCGTGCCCAGCGACCGCTGGTAGTGCGCGGCGTCGCCATAGGTCGCGATGCCGTAGCCCCCGACGATCACGCCGAGCGCGGTGAACAGTCCGCCGATGGGCAGGCGGACGTCGATGCCGAGTGCTGCATCACTCATGGCGTGAGTTCCTCAGCGGAAGATGAAGTTGAGCGCGACGGTGAGCACGAGCACCACGAGGGCGAGCGTCAGCGGGCGCTTCGCGACCGACATCTCGGTGTCCTTCGGGCGCTCGGTGAGCGTGTAGACGAGTCCGCGGAGCTCGTCGGCGGGGCGCGGGCGCGTCGCGAGGCTGACGACGATCGTCACCAGGAAGCAGGTCGTGAAGGCGGCGATCGCCGTCCAGAACGTCTGCGCCAGCTCGCTCGGGTAGGTGTGGATGGCGCCGAGGTACCCGCCCTTGATGCCGACTGTCGCGCCGGCCGGCAGCGTCAGGCCGTGGTGGATCGCCGCCGCGAGCGTCCCCGAGAGCAGGCCGAGGAACGCGCCGTGGCCCGTGGACCGCCGCCAGAACATGCCCAGCGCGAACGTCGCGAACAGCGGCGCGTTCACGAAGGCGAAGACGAGCTGCAGCAGGTCCATGATGTTGTTGAACGCGCTCGCGACGTACGCCGCGGCGATCGACAGCAGGATGCCGACGACCGTCGCGATGCGCCCCATCTGCAGGTAGTGGTGGTCGGTCGCGCCCTTGCGGATGTGGCTCTGGTAGATGTCGTACGTCCACACCGTGTTGAAGGCCGTCACGTTACCGGCCATGCCGGACATGAACGACGCCATCAGCGCGGTGAGGCCGAGGCCGAGCATCCCCGTCGGGAAGAAGTGGACGAGCATCATCGGCGTCGCGAGGTCGTAGTCGAGCACCGCGTGGCCGGCCGCGTCCATGCCCTTCACCGGGATCAGCCCGGCCGAGCCCGCGCCGGTCGTCAGCGCGAGCGCGATCATCCCCGGGATGATGACGAGGAAGGGGAAGAGCATCTTCGGCACGGCGGCGATGAGCGGCGTGCGGCGCGCGGCCGTCATCGAGTCGGCGGCCATGGCGCGCTGGACGACGAGGAAGTCGGTGCACCAGTAGCCGAACGACAGCACGAAGCCGAGTCCCATCACGAGGCCGAACCACTCGACGCCGATCGGGTTCGTCGCGGCGCTGCTCATGCCGGCCCAGGCGTGCGAGTACGCGCCCGAGGCGAGCCCGCGCGTCGTCGCCTCCTGGGCGAGCTTCGCCGTCATCCCGTCCCAGCCCCCGACCGCGCGCAGCCCGACCCAGACGAGCGGCACGAAGCCGAAGACGATCATGAAGAACTGCAGCACCTCGTTGTAGATCGCGCTCGTCAGGCCGCCAAGGATGACGTAGGCGAGGACGATCGCCGCCGAGACGATGACGCTGAAGTCGAAGCTCCAGCCGAGGAGGAGATTGAGCAGCTTCCCCATCGCGTACATCGAGATGCCCGAGGAGAAGACCGTCATCACGGCGAAGGAGACGGCGTTGAGCGTGCGCGTCTTCTCGTCGAATCGCAGCCGCAGGTACTCGGGGACCGAGCGCGCCCGCGAGCCGTAGTAGAACGGCATCATGAACAGGCCGACGAACACCATCGCCGGGATGGCGCCGATCCAGTAGAAGTGCGCCGTCGCGATCCCGTACTTCGCGCCCGACGCGCCCATCCCGATCACCTCCTGGGCGCCGAGGTTCGCCGAGAGGAAGGCGAGACCGGTGACCCAGGGCGGCAGTGAGCGGCCGGAGAGGAAGAAGTCGGTGCTGGTCCGCATCACCCGCCGTAACATCCAGCCCACCCCGAGAACGGCGATGAAGTAGACGGCCATCACGGCATAGTCGATCGTCTCGAGACGCGCGACGGGATTCAGATTCATCGGCTTGAGTGCTCGGGGTGGGCGCGGTCGGCCGCGCGGCGGGAGGTCGCCGCGGCCGGCGAGAGGACGAATCGCGACACATTCTGCCACGCGGAGCCGCCGCGCGCGAGGGCGAGCTTCGGCCGGGCGTGGCGGGCGGGTGGCGCGCTCACGGCCACGAGAAGGTAACCACGGAGCTGGCCGGAAGGGTGTACGAGAAGCTCCGGCCGCTCCAGCGCACGCCGAACTTCTGCGCCGCGGTGCCGCCGTTGAAGACGATCAGCGCCTTGGAGCCGTCGTCGGCGTTGCGGAAGGCGACGCTCGAGAGCCCCTGCACGCCGGAGGTGGACGAGATCCGCGACGCCCCGGGCCGGACGAACTTGCTGGCATGGCCGAGCGCGAAATACTCGACGTTGCGCGTGACCTGGCCGGTGGCCGAGTTGATCGTGACGACGCCGCGGCAGTTGCCGCACCCGCCCGTGTGCGGCCCGTCGTGCTCGTCGAGGGCGAGGTTCCACAGCGCCACCCCGCGCGCCCAGTTCCGCGTCGCCCCGATGACCAGCGTGTTGACGAACCAGCTCAGGTTCTTCGCGTAGCTCGGCTCCCAGTCGCCGCCGGAGCACTCGGTGAAGTACGTGTCCTTGTCGGGATAGGCGTCGTGGACCGTGCCCTGCGCCGAGACGTCCCCGGCGTAGCAGTGCCACGCGACCCCCTGCACGTACTGGCGCGCGCCGGCGTCGGCGAGCACCCCGAGCGGCGCCTGGGGCTCGTCCCAGTTGTGGTCCCAGTCCCAGATCAGCGTCCCGATGCCGCGGCTCGCGAACAGCGGGCCGAGATGGTTGCCGATCACGCTCGCGCGCTGCGTCTCGTCGAGCCGCATCCCCGGGTAGTCGGGCGGCTCGTAGTGCGGCTCGTTCTGGAGCGAGATGGCGTGGATCGGCACTCCTTCCGTCCGGTACGCCTCGATGAACCTCGCGAAGTACTCGGCGAGCGGCCCCTGGGCCTCGGGCTTGAGCGTTCCCTGGATCAGGCTCCCCGTCGTCTTCATCCAGCCCGGCGGGCTCCACGGGCTCGCCATCAGCTTGAGGTCCGGGTTGATGGCGAGCGCGCGCTTGATCACCGGCAGCTTGTCGGCGCGGTCGGGGGCGATCGAGAAGTTGGCGAGCGTCGGGTCGGTCTGGCCCGGCGGCATGTCGTCGTAGCTGTACTGCCGCAGCGAGAAGTCCGACGCGCCCATCGTCACGCGCATGAAGCTCAACCCGATGCCGGTCGTGCGGCCGAACAGGTCCTGCAGCAGCGTCTCGCGCTGCGCCGCCGACATCTTGTTCTGGATCAGGTACACCGACGCGTCGGTGAACGCCGCGCCGAAGCCGATCATCTGCTGGTAGCGCGTCGCCTCGTCCACGTCGATCGTCGGCGACGGAACGGTGGCGCCCTCCACGAGGTAGACGTCGTGCTCGTGGCTGAACGTCTTCGCCTGGTCGCCGGTGGTGAGCCACGTCTGCGCGATGACCGCGCCCGGCGGCGGCCCCGGATCGGGGATCGGCTCGGTGGAGGTGCCCGCGGCGCGGCCGCCGCAGGCGAAGGTGCCCAGCGCCGCGGCGGCGCCGAGCGTGAGGCTCGAGAGACGCGTCATGACGAGGCTCATCGGACGGTGAACCGCTGGGTGAGGTTGCCGACCATCACGTCGAAGTCGCCCGGCTCGACGACGAGCTTGTCGTCGCGGCCGACGAAGGCCAGCCGCCGCACGGGAAGGCGGAAGGTGACCGTGCGCCGCTCGCCCGGCGCGAGCGAGATCTTGGTGAAGTCGCGCAGCCGCTGCATGGAAGGCTCGACCGAGGCGACGAGGTCGCGCGCGTAGAGCTGCACCACTTCCTTGCCAGCGCGCTCGCCGGTGTTGGCGACGGTCACCGACACGGCGACCGTGTCGCCCTGCCCCGCCTCCTTCCGGTCCACGCGCAGGTCGCTGTAGGCGAAGGTCGTGTAGGAGAGCCCGTGCCCGAACGCCCACTCCGGGTTGTAGCCGCCGGTCGGCCCGGCGGGGGTGAGCTCCTCGCTCGGCGTGCGGTCGTAGTGGACGATGTCGCCAGTGGCGCGCGGCCAGCTGAACGGCAGCTTGCCGCTCGGGTTGACGTCGCCGAACAGCACGCCGGCGAGCGCCTCGCCGCCGAACGGGCCCGTCTCGTACGCCGTCACCACCGCGCGCGCGCTGTCCACCACCTCGCGGACGACGCGCGGCCGGTCCTGGAAGAGCGTCAGCACCACCGGCACGCCCGTCGCCTCGATCGCGCGAGCGAGGCGGAGCTGCGCCGCCGGCAGCGTCAGGTCGGTGATGTCGCCCGGCTTCTCCGCCGACGGCTGCTCGGCGAGGGCGACGATCGCGACGTCCACGTTGCGCGCCGCCGCCACCGCCGCCGCGACGTCGGTGGCCGAGTCGAACGTCGCGCCCGGCACGAAGGTCACGCGCGCGGCGCCGACGCGGTCGCGGATGGCGTCGAGCAGCGTCTTCACGTTCCGCGGATAGACCGCCGTGTCCGCGCCCTGCCAGGTGTACGACCACGAGCCGTACTGCGCCCAGATCGAGTTGGCGCCGGGCCCGGTGACGAGGACGCGCGCCGTCTTCGCGAGCGGCAGCGCGCCGCGGTCATTCTTCAGAAGCGTCACCGCCTCCTCGGCGGCGGCCCGGCTCTGCGCAGCGAACGCCGGTGCGCCGATGTGCGCCATCAGCGCCGGATCCGGGTTCGGGTTCTCGAACAGCCCGAGCTGCACCTTCACGCGGAGGATGCGCCGCACCGCCTCGTCGATGCGCGACTGCGGCACCGCGCCCTCGCGCGCCAGCGCGAGCAGCTCGTCGTAGAACTTCAGGTCGTACGGCACCATGCTCATGTCCACGCCCGCCATGACCGCCATGCGGACCGCGTCCTTCTCCGTCGCCGCGACGTGATGCACGGTCTGGAGCCGGACGATGTCCTCCCAGTCGCTGACGGCGATCCCCTTGAAGCCGAGCTCCGTGCGCAGCAGGTCGGTGAGGATCTCGTGGCTCGCGTGCACCGGCACGCCGTTGATGTCGCCGGAGTTCACCATCACCGTGGAGAGCCCGGCGTCGATCGCGGCGCGGAAGGTCGGCAGGTAGTACTCGCGCAGCTGGCGGTCGGGGATCCACGCCGTCGTGCGGTCCTTGCCGCTCATCGGCGCGCTGTAGCCGAGATAGTGCTTGCCGGTCGCGGCGACGAACACGTCGCCGCCGATTCCCTTCGTGCGCGCCACGCTCCGGCCGCTGCGCCCGGCCGCGCCGAGCAGCGAGTCGAGCGCCGGTCGCGGGTCGCGCTGCTCGCCCTCGACGGCGGCGGTGCCGAGCACGGTCGCGAGGTGCACGTCCTCGCCGTAGGTCTCGAAGAAGCGCGACCAGAGCGGCTGCCGTCCGAGGTCGAGCACCGGCGCGAAGTTCCACGGGATGCCGCTCGCCCGGGTCTCGTAGGCCGTGATCTGGTGCTCGCGGCGGACGAGCTCGGGGTTCCACGTTGCCGCCATCGCGATGTTCTGCGGGAAGACGGTGGCCGTGGTCATGTAGTGCTGCCCGTGCACGGCGTCGATGCCGTAGAGCACCGGAACGCGGAGCCGCTTCCGCGCGGCGACGCGCTGCACGGTGGTGATCAGCTCCCGCCACTGCGCCGGCGTCAGCGCGACGTCCCACACGTTGAGCAGCGAGCCGACGTTGTGGCCGACGAGCGCGTCCTCGAGCTTCGCCGAGTCGAGCGTCTGCGTCGTGGCCGCGGTGCCGTGCGTCTTCGCGACGGCCTGGATGGTCAGCTGCGTCATCTCGCCGACCTTCTCCTCGAGCGTCATCTGC
>DATMHT010000486.1:0-1836 GCA_035554795.1 Gemmatimonadaceae bacterium
GAGACGAAGCTCTTCGACGGGATTCGCGACCAGCTCCAGAAGAAGTTCGGCGCCAAGGGACAGCGCGTCGTAGAGGACAACGTCCGGGTGATCCGGCGCGGCTTCGACGAGCTGAAGGCGGTGCAGACGGTGGAGACGGCGGCGGCGAGTGCGCCGGGCCGGGTCCCGGTGATGCCGGCGGTGCTCGACATCCCGGACGCGGAGCCGGGCATCGGCAATCCCGGCCGGTTCTGGGAGCAGGTGTGCGTGACCTGCAAGCTCGGACAGGACATCATCGCCGATCCCTTCGCCGCGATTAGCGCGATGCCGGCGGCGACGAGCGCGGTGCGCGACATGACCGGCGTCCGGATGGAAGTGCCGAACTTCCTCCCGGACAAGTGCACCGGCTGCGCGCAGTGCTGGACGCAGTGCCCCGACGCCGCGATCCCCGGGCTCGTGAGCGACCCCGAGGACGTCCTCGTCGCCGCCGTCGCGCAGGCCGCCACGCGCGGCCCGACCGACCGCGTGAAGCCGCTCGTCAAGCCGCTCGCGAAGGAAGTGCGGCGCATCGTGAGCGCCGGAACGTTCACGAACCTCGGCGACGCGCTGTCGCAGGGCTACGACGCGCTGCTCCCGAAGCTCAACCTCGATCTCGACAAGCGCGCCGCGCTCGAGCCCGAGCTGGCGCGCGTGCGCGACGTCGCCGCCCGCTTCCCGCTCGCGAAGACGGCGGCGTTCTGGGACAACGCCGAGCGCAAGCAGAAGGGCTCGGGCGGGCTGCTGTCCATCGTCGTCAACCCCGAAGCGTGCAAGGGGTGCAACCTGTGCGTGGACGTCTGCCCCGACGGCGCGCTCCTCTCCGTGAAGCAGGACGATGCGACGGTGAGCGAGCTGCGCGAGAACTGGAAGCTCTGGCAGCGCCTCCCCGACACGCCCGACCGCTTCGTGAACGTGTCGGACATCGAGCAGGGGATCGGCGTGCTGCCGACGCTCCTCCTCAAGAAGGGGAGCTACCGCTCGATGGCCGGCGGCGACGGCGCGTGCATGGGGTGCGGCGAGAAGACGGCCGTCCACCTCATCGTCTCGAGCGTCGAGGCGCTGATGCGCCCGCGCGCCGAGCGCCACGTGCAGCACCTCGACGAGCTGATCGCCGGGCTCGACGCGAAGGCGCGCGAGCTCCTCGCCGCCGACGCCGACCTCGAGGCCGTGGCGCGCGGCGCCGGCCACGACGTCACGCTCCACCTCGACGCGGAGAAGCGCGAGGAAGTCGAGCGCCTCGCTCGCGCGATCCGCGACCTGAAGGATCTCCGCTGGCGCTACGTGGAAGGCCCGGGCGGCCGCGGCCGCGCGCACCTCGCGATGGCGAACAGCACCGGATGCTCCTCGGTGTGGGGCAGCACCTACCCCTACAACCCGTACCCCTTCCCCTGGGCGAACCACCTCTTCCAGGACAGCCCGTCGCTCGCCATCGGCATCTTCGAGGGGCACATGCGGAAGATGGCCGACGGCTTCGTGACCGTGCGGCGCGCCGACGCGCTGCTGCGCGGCGAGTACGACGCCGAGGCCACCGAGCGCGAGCTCGCGTCGCTCGACTGGAAGGGCTTCTCCGACGAGGAGTTCGCGCTCTGCCCGCCGATCGTCGCGATGGGCGGCGACGGCGCGATGCTCGACATCGGATTCCAGAACCTCTCGCGGCTGATGGCGTCGGGCAAGCCGATCCGCGTCGTCGTGCTCGACACGCAGGTCTACTCGAACACGGGCGGGCAGGCGTGCACGAGCGGCTTCACGGGCCAGGTCTCGGACATGGCGTGGTACGGCAAGGCCACGCACGGGAAGACCGAGGTGCGGAAGGAGCTC
>DATMHT010000487.1:0-10588 GCA_035554795.1 Gemmatimonadaceae bacterium
AGCACGCTCGTCACCTTCGGGTTGTAGGTGAGCACGACGATCGCGCCGAACTCGCTCACCGCCCGCGCCCACATGACGACCGCGGCGGCGACGAGGCCGCGCCGCGAGAGCGGGAGCGTGACGCGGCGGAAGACGCGCCACGCCGGGTCGCCGAGCGTGCGCGCGACCGCCTCGTAGCGCTGGTCCACGCGCGCGAACGCCTCGCGCGCCGCGCTGATGTAGAGCGGCGCCGAGACGAACAGCATCGCCGCGACGATGCCGAGCGGCGACCCCGCGACGCGCACACCGAGGTCGAGCAGCGCGCGGCCCGGCGCGCTGCCGCGCCCCAGCACGAGCAGGAGCGCGATGCCGGCCGCCGGGTGGGGGATGAGCAGCGGCAGGTCGAGGAAGGCGGCGATCACCGCGCGCCCCGGGAACGATCGCCGCGCCAGCGCCCACGCGAGCGGCGTCCCGCCGATCACGCCCGCGAGCGTCGCCGCGCTGGCCGTCAGCCAGGTGAGCGCGAGGGCGCCGCGCAGCTCGCCGTCGCTCGTCAGCTTCCCGAGGCCGCTCACGCCGGCCACCGCCACGAGCTGCGCGACCGGGACGGCGAGGAAGAGCACGAACAACGTCGCCGCGAGCAGCGCCACGGCGCTCGCCGTGCGGTAGAGCGGCCGGCGGTAGCCTGGCGTGGCGCTCAACGCGTCCCGCTCATCGTGCCGCCGCGTTGTGCGCCGCCGCGCCGGGCACCTTCGCGTCAGGCATCGTCGCGTTAGGCATTACCGCGTTGGGCGCCGTCGCCGCGGCCGCCGTCACCGCCGCCGGCGCGCCGGTGCCGTAGACGACCGGGTGGTCGAGCGCGTCGAGCTTCGCGTCGCGCAGCGCGGCGCGGCCGTCGGCCGAGACGAGGAAGGCCGCGAATCGCTCGGCGAGCGCGAGGTGCGGCGCGCCGCGCGGCACCGAGAACGCGTACACGATCGGCTGCCCGCGGAACTCCACCGTGTCGCGCGGCGTCTTCCCGCGCACCCGGACCGACGCGGCGGCGTACAGGCTGGCGTTCGCCGGCGTGCCGAGGTCGATCTCCGGCGGCAGCGTCACGTAGCGCAGCCCCGCCGCCTGGGCGAGCGACTCGTACGACCAGATGTAATCCAGCTCTCCCGCCTGCAGCAGCCCGACGAGGTCCGCCTCCTTCGGCCGCACGTTGCGCGGTGGCGCCGCCGCGAGCAGCCGCGCGGCGAGGCCCGGCTGCTCGTAGTGCCGCTCGGCGAGCTGCAGCACGAGCAGCGTCCGGTAGCCGTTGGGATCGAGGTTCGGATCGGCGCGTCCGACCTCGACGCCGGGCCGCGTCATCACTTTCCACCACCCGTCCGCACCGCCGGCCGCGACGTCGGCCGCACCCTTCGAGCGATCGGTGTAGGCGATCACCATGCGGTTGCGCGCGAAGGCGGCGTACCACGTCGTCTGCCCGGGCACGAGCAGCTGCGGGAACACCTCGACGTCCGCCAGCGCGACGACGTCGGGCACCCGGCCGAGCTCCGTCAGCTTGCGCGCCGTCTCGAGACTCCCCGCCGACTCCTGCTCGACGGTGACGTGCTCGCGCGCCGCGAACCGGTCGAGCGCCGCGCGCATCGGCCGGGCGAGACTGCCGGCGTTGTAGACGACGAGCGTGTTCGCGCGGCCGTCGTCTTCTCGCGCCGACTTGCCGCAGGCCGCGGCGAGGACGCACACGCTGGCGATGGTCGCGACGAGACGCGTCGCGCGAATCGGGGAGAGGCGGGTGCAGCGAATGGCGAGCATGGTCGTCGGCGTCGAGGGCGGCAGGGTGCGCCTAATATCCCGCCACGGACGGGGCCGGGCCAGTGCTCAGACGCGCCGCGCGTGTCGCTCGGCGTCGTTGCGCATCGCTGGCCGCCGCCGCACCTTTGCGCCCCTGCCCTTCCACTCCCGGCCCTCCGTTGTCCACCGCCGCCGCAGCCACGACCGCGCCTCCCGGCGCGGCGCCGAGCACTACCGCCGCCGTCTCGCGCCGCACACGCATCGTCGTCGCGCTCGCGATCGGCGCCTTCAGCGCGCTGTTCTGCTATCTCTTCCAGCGCCTCGGCCCGCGCCCGGACTTCCTCTACTGGTGGAGCGCGGCGCGGATGGTGCTCGCCGGCCAGGATCCGTACGCCCTGATGCCGGTGTACAACCACGCGCTGCAGCCCCCGTTCGACGCACCCTTCTTCTATCCGCTGCCGGCGGTGCTCCTCGTCACGCCGCTGGCCCGCATCCCGATGCAGCTCGCGTCGGTGCTCGGCTTCGGGACGATGAGCGGGCTGCTGGCGTTCCTCGTCACGCGCGAATCGCTGTGGCGCCTCGCCATCTTCGCGAACGCGTCGTTCTTTCTCGCGGCCGCCTGCACGCAGTGGTCGCCGCTGATCGTCGCCGCCGCCCTCGCGCCGGGCCTCGCCGTCTTCCTCTGGTGCAAGCCGACGCTGGGGCTCGCCGCCCTCGCCTGGAACCGGAGTTGGAAGGGGATCGCGCTGGCGGCGGCGCTCGGCGTCGCCAGCCTGTTCGTGATCCCCGACTGGCCGCGGGAGTGGCTGCGCAACACGTCGCTCATCATCAAGCACCCCGCCCCGATCATGACGCCGGCCGGGCCGCTCGCGCTCCTCGCCCTGCTGCGCTGGCGCAACCGCGAGGCGCGCGTCTTCCTGGTGATGGCGTGCGTGCCGCAGCTCCTCTTCTTCTACGACCAGCTCCCGCTCTGGCTCCTGCCGCGCACGCCACGGCAGTCGCTCTGGCTCTCGCTGGCGAGCGCGCTCGGCGCGGCCGGCTGGGCGGCGACGCTGCACAAGGGCGAGCCATGGGTGCTCGCCGCCGCGCCCTGGGTCCTGGCGCTCGTCTACCTTCCGGCGCTCGTGATCGTCCTCCTACAGCCGCACGACGGACCGACGCCCGCCTGGCTGCATCGGCTGCCGGTCTTCCGCCGTCTCGCCCACCCTCCCACGCCGCCCGCATGACCGACCCGGCGATCCGCGTCGAGCACGTCTCCAAGCGCTACGGCGACTACACCGCCGTCCGCGACCTCTCGCTCGTCGTGCCACGCGGCGCGGTCTACGGTCTCCTCGGGCCCAACGGCGCGGGGAAGACGACGACCATCCGCATGCTGCTCAACATCATCGGGCCCGACGAGGGCGCGATCACCCTGCTCGGGCGGCCGAGCACCGACCCGAGCGCGGGCGACCGCGTCGGCTACCTGCCCGAGGAGCGCGGGCTCTACAAGCGGATGCAGGTGCGGCGCGTGCTGCGCTTCCTCGCGGAGCTCAAGGGCATCCCCGGCCGCGAGGCGGACCGCCGCATCGACGTCTGGCTCGAGCGGCTCGGCCTGAAGACGGCCGAGCGCGACTGGGGGCTCGCCAAGGTGGACGAGCTCTCGCGCGGCATGCAGCAGAAGGTGCAGTTCATCGGCACGCTCCTCCACGAGCCGGAGCTCGTCATCCTCGACGAGCCCTTCTCCGGCCTCGACCCGATCAACGCCCAGGCGCTCGTGGACACCGTCGTGGACCTCAAGCGCCAGGGACGCACGGTCATCTTCAGCACCCACCTCATGGACAACGCCGAGCGGCTCTGCGACGCGGTGTGCATCATCGCCCGCGGCGAGAAGGTGCTCGACGGCGCCGTCGTGGACGTCAAGACGACGCACGACACCCGCCGCCACGTCGCCCTCGGGCTCACCGGCGAGTCGCCGCTCGCGAACGGCGTCGGCGCGGTGCTGCGCGACCCGTCGCTCGTCAGCCGCGTGAATGACCAGAATCGCTTCTTCGACATCGAGCTCGCTCCGGCCGCGTCCTCGCAGCAGCTGCTGCAGCGCCTCGTCGCCGCCGGCGCGGGCATCACGCGCTTCGAGCTCGTGCAACCGTCGCTGCACCAGATCTTCCTCGAACGCGTCGGCGCGACCAACGTCGAGCCAGGGATGACCGGACATGGCTAAGCTCTGGGCGATCGTCAAGCGCGAGTACCTCGAGCGCGTGCGGACAAAGTTCTTCGTCATCAGCACGCTGTTCGCGCCGCTCCTGTTCGGCACGATCACCTTCCTGCCGGCGTGGCTCGCGATGCGCACCCGCGCGTCGGTGGACATCGGCCGCATCTTCATCATCGACGCCTCGGGGACGCCGCTCGGCACCCGCCTCGCCGGCTCGCTCAACGGTGGGCCGTTCGGCGACAGCACGAAGACACGCGTCGTCCGGGTGACGCCGGCGGAGCTGCCGAACGCCGAGCGCGACGCGACGGCGGCCGTCGCGCGAAAGGAGGCGAAGGGCTACCTCGTGCTCGACGCGAAGTCCGTCGCCGGCGAGGAGGCGCGCTACTCCGGCACCAACGCGACCGCGGCCTTCGACATGAACGCCCTCGAGCGCGCCGTGCGCACGGAGGTGCTCGCGATGCGCCTCGAGCGCGCGGGGCTGGACGACGCGCAGGCCGAGACGCTGAGCCGGATGCGGCTCCAGCTCCAGACCGAGCGGCTGAGCAGCAGCGGCAAGGCCGGCTCCGGCAGCGTCGGCGCCCTCTTCGGCTTCGCCGTCGGCTTCCTCCTCTACATGTCCATCTTCCTCTACGGGCAGAACGTGCTGCGCGGGGTGATGGAGGAGAAGCAGACGCGCGTCGCCGAGGTCGTGGTGTCGAGCGTCCGCGCGACGACGCTGCTCGCCGGCAAGGTGCTCGGCGTCGGCGCGGTCGGCGTGACGCAGCTCGTGCTCTGGCTCGCCGGCTCGTGGGCGATCATCCAGGGCCGCGCGCCGATCATGGCGCGGCTCGGGCTCCCCAACGCCCCGTTCTCGCTGCCGTCCATCTCGCCGGCGATGATCCTGCTGCTCGTGCTCTACTTCCTGCTCGGCTACTGCTTCTACGCGGCGCTGTTCGCCGCCGTCGGCGCGATGGTCAACAGCGAGCAGGAGGCGCAGCAGGTGCAGCTCCCGGTCGCGCTGCTGCTCATCTCGACCGCCGTCTGCATCCAGCCGATCCTGCTCGCTCCCGAGAGCCGGCTCGCGCACCTGATGTCGCTGATCCCCTTCTCGGCGCCGGTCGCCGTCCCGCTGCGGCTGACGCTGACCACGGTCCCACCGCGCGAGATCGCGCTCTCGCTCGCGATCCTCGCCGTCGCCTGCTACGTCGCGGTCTGGGTGGCGGCGCGCATCTACCGGGTCGGCCTGCTCATGTACGGCAAGCGGCCGACGCTGCCCGAGCTGGCGCGATGGGTGAGGACCGGCTAGCGGTTGGCGGTGAGCGTGAACGTGCGAGGGGCCGGCTTCGGACGACGGAGCCGGCCCCTCGCACGTTCGCGCTTACCGCTTCCCGCCCACCGCCTACCTGCTCCTTCGAAAACTCGCCCCCGCCGTCCCTCCCCGCGTCACGGTCACGATCATCTCGGACGGCGTGTAGCTGTGTGGGCCGTGGACGGAGACGGTGTGCTGGCCCGGGGCGAGGCGGATGGTGGCGGGGGTCGCACCCATCGGGATGCCGTCCACCGTCACGACCGCCGGTCCGCCCTCGGCGTCCACGCTGACGTAGCCGTCGGTGGCGGCTGCGGCCGCCGCGGACGCTGCCGCGGCGGTGGCACTGTCGTGCTTCGGCGTGTCGCCGAGGACGCGCGCCGCGACCTGCCGCGCCCGCGCGTAGAGCGAGGGCAGCAGGTCGTTCGACGCGCGCGGCAGAGTGACCGGCGCCGGCTCACTCGCCGGAGCGTGCGGCGCGCCGATCCGCTTGCCGCTGGCGACGTTCGGCATCGAGAGCGTGCCGCTGCGCGACGCACCCTGCCCCGTGCCGCCGGTGATCTCGGATCCGAAGTGCGGGCCGCCGCTGCCGACGCCGGACTTCGGGAAGCCGATCCTCGCGGCGATGCCCGGCGAGCCGCCGCCACCACCGCCACCGCTGATCACCCTGGAGACGCCGCCGGCGCTCATTCCTCCGCCCCCGCCACCGCTCGGCGTGGCGCTCTGCAGCGAGGCCTCGCCCGGCATGGGAAGCGGTATCCTCGGCGCGTTGGGCAGGTAGCGCTCGACGAACTGCCGCGCCTCGCTGCGGAGCGCGCCGTGCGTGGCCGCGTCGCCGACGGCGCCGATGGCGAGGAGCCCCAGTACGCCGCTGAGCGTGAAGACGACGTGGCGCGGCTTGATGTCGCCGATGCGGAAGCGCACGAGCGGCAGGCCCGGCCCCGCGCCGGGCCGCTTCCCCTCGAGCGCGTCCACGAACGCGCTCACCGTGGCGAAGCGGTTGGACGGCTTCGCGCCCAGCGCCATGCGCAGCGCTCCGTTGACGAACAGCGGCAGGTCGGGCCGCAGCGCCGCGACGTCGTTGATCTCCAGCGGCTCGAGCGTCGGCACGCCCTCGACGCCGCGGGCGTCGTAGCGCGTCTGCGCGGTGAGCAGCTCGTACGCGATCAGCGCGAGCGCGTACTGATCGGCGCGCCCGTCCACGACGCCGCCCCGCCACTGCTCCGGCGCGGTGTACGCCTGCGAGCGCGCCGCGTCCGCGTTGCGCGCGACCGGCAGCGCATCGAGCGCGGTGTTCACGCCGAAGTCGGAGAGGAGCACGCGCCCCTTGTCGCCGAGCAGGAGGTTGCCCGGCCCGATGCCGCCGTGCACCAGCCCCTGCTCGTGCGCGCGGTCGAGGGCGGGCGCCACCGCGCGCAGGATGGCGGCGACGCGCGCCAGCGGGACCGGCTCGCCGCGGCGGAGCAGGTCGGCGACGCTGCCTCCCGGCACCCACGGCGCCACGTAGTAAACGGCGGTCTCGCTGCGCCCGCACTTGAACGGCACCAGCACCGCCGGATCGCCGACGCGGCCCGCGCGCGCGACCGCGTCGCAGAGCGCGCGGTAGACGGCGTCCACGTTCCGCGCGTGCAGCACGCTGATCCCCTTCACGGCGACGTCGCCCGTCCCGTTGGCGTTGCCGAGGAAGACGATGCCATAGCTGCCGGGCGCGGCGCGGGCGCGCACGCGGAATTCCCGATCCAGGCCGAGCCGGGCCCAGAGGAGCCCGTCGGTGACGGAGATCGGGAAGAGCCTCGGCGGAGACGAGGACGGCGCCGGCGCCTTCGCCGCGGGAACGGACTTCATGTCGAGCCTCGCTAGGCGGGGCCTGGAGCGGCGGCGAGGGGCGACATCGCCCCTCGGCCCGTCACCTACACCATCACCTGCGACGTCGCACTTACAAGGTCAGCACCGCCTTGCCGGTGAGCGGGCCCGGCGTGCTGGAGAAGCTGCCGCCGTCGGGGTCCGCCATGGACGAGAAGTAGCCGGTGATGCGACTGACCGTGGTGTTTCCCTGGCCGGGGTCGTAGCCCGTCACCACGAAGACGCCGACGAGCTTGACGTGGTACCTGAGGTTCGCTCCGCTCAGGCCGTTGTTGGTGTCCCAGACGGCGAGCTTCACGGTCTTGTTGCAGGTGAAGGAGTTCTGCCCGTTGCCGTTCAACCCGCACATCTGGCGCACCGCGCCGGTCGTCGTGCCCGAGCCCTCGTTCGGGTCGGCGGCGAGCCAGGTGCCGGGCCCGATCGGCAGGTTCGCGCACGCGCCGTTGATGGCTTCCTTATACGAGTTGTTGCCGTTCCACGGGTCCGACACGATGACGTTGGCGATGTTGCCCGGCGCCGTCGGGTTCGAGTTGTCGAACTGCATCGTGACCGGCGCCCGGTTGGCGATCAGGTACTGGACGTCGGCGGTGGTCAGGTTGTAGGTGGCCGGGTTCAACGTGGCGCCGTTCGGCAGCGACTGGAGCAGGAAGCCGTACCACACCGCCCACGGCCGCAGGCAGTTCGTGCTCCCCACGTAGCCGACGGCGGCGATCGCCTCGCCGGGCAGGGTGCTCGTCGTCGCGCCGAAGATCTTGCCGAAGGTGTACGGGGCGTTGTAGCGCGCCGCGACGCGCACCGCGTTGGTGGCGCTGTTGCCCCACGTCTGCACGGTGTAGGTGTGAGTCGTGAAGTCCCACGCCACGGGCTGCACGCTGTCGCGGTCCACCGTCACGAGCGCGCCCCCGTTCGCCTTGTTGAAGGCCGCATACTTCATCGCCGTGTCGGGCACGAACGTGTTGTTGCGGCCATGCACGAGCTCGAGCGCGCCCGCGAGCGCCGAGGCGTCGGCCGTGACCTGCACCTGCGCCTTGAAGGCGTACATGCGCGCGAAGTCCACGGCCGCGCCCACCATGCCGAGCATGACCGTCATCATGATGGCGATCATCACCAGCGTGGCGCCGCGCCGGTTCCGCAGCCGGTCGGTCATCTTCCGAAGCCTGTCCATGGTCATTCCTCTTGCGATCGTGACACCCGGCGGCGCGACGCCGCGCCGCCACCGGGTCAGCTGCTCAGCCCCTTGAACATCGCGCTGATCTTGATGATCGCCGGCCCGAGGAGGACGATGAACATCGTCGGGAAGATGAACAGGGCCAGCGGGATCATCATGCGCAGCGGCGCCGTCGCCGCCCGCTTCTCGGCCGCCTGCTTCCGCTTGCGGCGCAGTCCTTCGGCGTAGACGCGGAGCACGGTCGCGATGGACGTGCCCCACTTCTCGCTCTGGATCATGTTGGACGCCAGCCCGCGCAGGTCGTCCAGCCCCGTGCGCGCGTAGAGGCCGTGCAGCGCCTGCTCGCGCGGGACGCCGGCGTTGACGCGCCGGTTGAGGAGGAGGAACTCGTGCGCGAGATCCGGGTGCATGCGCCCGAGCTCGCGCGCGACGCGCAGGATCGCCGCGTCGAGGCTGATGCCCGCCTCCACGCAGACCACCAGCAGATCCATGGCGTCGGGCAGGGCCCGGCGCAGCCGCTCCTGGCGCGAGCGCGCGAGGTTGGAGAGGATCGCCGGGGGCGCCATGAAGCCGACGGCGATCGAGAGCAGCACCGTCGCGACGAACATCAGCAGGCTGCCGCGCGGCGCGAGGAGCACCGCCAGCAGCGGCAGCAGCACCGCCGAGGCGATGCGCACGACCGCGTACATCGCGCTCGCGCCGGTGCCCTCGAAGCCCGCCTGGAGCAGCAGCGAGGCGACCTCCTCCTTCGACGTCCACGACGCCGGCACCCAGCTCGCGAGCCACGCCCCGAACCGGGACCGGGCGCTCACCTGCTGGATGGGCTTGACGATGAACAGGTCGGTCCCGGCGGCGCGCTCGAGGACGGCGCGGCGCTCCTGGTTCCCGACGAGCGCGTACACCCCCGCCGCCACGGAGGCGACGAGGATGACGATGAGTACGATCAGTGCGACAGGCATCGGTCCTCTCGAGTCTCGCTCCGGATGGCGATCAGACGTCCACGTTGCCCATGCGCCGCAGCACGATGTAGCCGATCAGGATGGACACCGCCCCGTAGACGAGCAGGACGTGGCCGGTCGGCGTCGTGTAGAGCGTCGAGACGTATTCGCGGTTCATGATGTTGATCGCGCCGAACAGGCCGAGCGGGAGCAGCGTCAGCACCATCGCCGACAGCTTCGGCTCCGCCGTCAGCGTGTCGATCTCGCCGCGCAGCGCGACGCGCTCGCGCATCAGCGTCGAGAGGTTCGTCATCACCTCGGCGAGGTTGCCGCCCGACTCGCGCTGGATGAGCAGCGCCGTCACGAACATCTTGAGATCGAGCGTGTCGCTGCGCGAGGCGAGGTTGTTCAGGGCCAGGCGCACGTCCACGCCGAGCCGCTGCTCGTCGTAGAAGCGCGTGAACTCGGGACCGAGCGGTTCGCTCATCTCCTCGCCGATGAACTTCATCGCCGCCTGGAGCGAGTAGCCCGCCTTCATCGCGTTCACGAGCATGTCGATCGCCTCGGGCAGCTGCTGCTCGAGGGCCTTGGTGCGCTTGCGCTGCAACCGCTTCAGGTTCAGGAACGGAAGCAGCGCGCCGATCGCGCCGATGACGATGGCGCCGAGGGTGCCAGCGCGGTTGCCGATCAGCCCACCGATCGCGGCGCCGACGGCGACCGTCAGCAGGAACGCGCCGACCGTCTGCTTGCTCCCCGCGCGCTCCAGCTGCGTCGCCAGCTCGGCCGTGAAGCTGCGTCCCTCGAGCAGCCGGTTGAGGAACTCGAGGCTGCTCGCCCGCTCCTCCTTGAGGATGCTCAGCGCCGGGCCCGACGAGAGCGTCGCGTCGGAGGCGAGGCGCTGCTGGATCAGGTCCCGCGTCACCAGCTTCTGCCGGTTCACGAACTGGTACGTCGCGACGACGAGCATCATCGTGCCCGCGAAGACGGCGATGAGGATGAGTAAGGTCATCGGCTCGTCCTCAGGCTTCGGCGAACAGGTGCGGGGGCAGCTCGACGCCGGCCACCCGCAGGCGGTCCACGAACAGCGGCCGCACGCCCGTCGCCTCGAACTGGCCGACGACGCGCCCGTCCTGCGAGATGCCGCGCCGCTTGTAGCGGAAGACTTCCTGCATCGTCACGATCTCGCCTTCCATCGTCGTCACCTCGGTCACGCTCGTCACGCGGCGCGTGCCGTCGGTGAGGCGCGAGACCTGGATGACGAGGTCGAGCGCCGACGACATCTGCTCGCGCATCGCGCGCACGGGGAGGTTCGTCCCCGCGAACAGGATCATCGTCTCGAGGCGGGACAGCGCGTCGCGCGGGGTGTTGGCGTGGATCGTCGTCAGCGAGCC
>DATMHT010000488.1:0-2123 GCA_035554795.1 Gemmatimonadaceae bacterium
AGCGCGCGCGATCGGGCGCGACGCTCCCGGCCAGCTCGAGGTCCACGCCGACGCGCACGCCGGGCACCGCCGTCGCGGCCGCCGCGCCGCGGCCGAGGCGATGGGTGAGCGACAGCGTGAAGGAGCGCCCGGCCGGCGCCAGGTCGAGCTGCGCGACGGCGCGGCGCGCGGCGAGGCGCGACGCGCGGTAGTCGTCGCGCGCGGCCGGCGTCGCGAGCCGGGCGCAGGCCGCGCGCTCGGCGGGCGCGAGCCAGTCGTCGCCGACCGGCACCTCGTCGGTGCGGGCGATGGCGACGCGCCACGCCGTGGTTGTCAGCTCATGAGCCTCCGCGACCCGCCCGACGGCACCAACGGTGGACGTCGCGCGCTCCTGCCTCGTGTCGAACACTCCATGCTCCCGTCGTTGACGGAGCAAGGATGCGCGCGCGCCACGGGTGGGACGATCCGCCGAGTGACGTATTCGCCGCGCGGCGGTGACGTAGGAGGGAAAGGGAGGTGACGGACGGGAGGGAGAAGGGGAAGACCTTACCTGATTCCTGATTCCGAGTTCCTGATGCGTCCCCATCTAGTGGGCAGCCTTCAGGAGCCAGGAACCAGGAATCAGGTAAGGTCTTCCCTTCTCCTCTTCATCACGCCGCCCGTCGTGCCTCGACGGCCGTCCTCGCCCTCGCCGCTCCCCTCCGGCCGTAGCCGAAGTAGACGAGCATCCCCGCCACGAGCCAGACGATGAGCCGCTCCCACGTCGCCCACGGGAGGACGACCATCTGGAGCACGCAGAAGAAGATGCCGATGGCGGGGACCCACGGCATGCCGGGCGTGCGGAAAGGGCGGGCGAGATCAGGAGCCGTGCGCCGCAGCAGCACGACGCCGCCGCAGACGAGCACGAAGGCGAGCAGCGTCCCGATGCTGACGAGCTGGCCGAGGACGTCGATCGGGGTGAGGCCGGCCGCGATGGCGACGACCGTGCCCGTGAGCGCGGTGCTCAGGTGCGGCGTGCGAAACTTCGGATGCACGCGGCCGAACGCCGACGGCAGCAGACCGTCCCGGCTCATCGAGTAGAAGATGCGCGTCTGGCCGAGGAGCTGGACGAGCATCGTGCTGAAGAGGCCGAACAACGCGCTCACCTTGATGACGGGGCTGAGCCAGGTGAGCCCGGTGGCGTCGATGCCGACGGCGAGCGGGTCGGCGACGTTGAGCTTCGTGTAGGGCACGATGCCCATGAGCACGATGGCGACGGCGATGTAGAGCACCGTGCAGATGGCGAGCGAGGCGAGGATGCCGATCGGCATGTCGCGTTGCGGTTGCTTCGCCTCCTGGGCGGCGGTCGAGACGGCGTCGAAGCCGATGTAGGCGAAGAACATCACTGCCGCGCCGCGCAGCACGCCGCTCCAGCCGAAGTGCCCGAACGCGCCGGTGCTCGGCGGCACGAACGGCGTCAGGTTGGCGCGCTGCACGTAGGCCGCGCCGGCGACGACGAAGACGACGAGCACCATGGACTTCACGACGACGAGCACCGCGTTCGCGCCGGCGGACTCCCGGATGCCGTAGGCGAGCAGCAGCGAGACGAGGAGCACGATCGCGGTCGCCGGCAGGTTGAAGACGGCGTGCGTCGTCGTGCCGTCGGCGGCGGCGACGAGGGCGCCGGGCGCGGCGGTGAGCGCGGCCGGCACGTGGACGCCGAAGTCGCGGAGGAAGCTGACGAAGTAGCCCGACCACCCGACGGCGACCGTGGACGCGCTGAGCGCGTACTCGAGCATCAGGTCCCAGCCGATGATCCACGCGACGATCTCGCCGACGGTGGCGTAGGCGTAGGTGTACGCGCTCCCCGAGACGGGGATCATCGCCGCCAGCTCGGCGTAGCACAGCCCCGCGAACGCGCACCCGACGGCGGCGATCACCATGGACAGCACGAGCGCCGGCCCCGCGTTCTGCGACGCCGCCGTCCCCGTGAGGACGAAGATCCCGGTGCCGATGATCGAGCCGATGCCGAGCGCCGTCAGGCTCACCGGCCCCAGCGACCGCCGCAGCCCGCTCCCCTCCGCCTGCCGCCGCAGCTCGGCGACGCTCTTCTTCGTGAACAGCGACATCGCGTCTCTCCTCCTTGGGTGGGAGAGCACGATGCG
>DATMHT010000489.1:0-4726 GCA_035554795.1 Gemmatimonadaceae bacterium
CTCCTCGATCGTCCGGGGACACGCCGCGCTTCCATGCTCGTCCCATGCGTCCATCCGATCGCCCCAAGCCGCACCGTTGATGACCGTCGTTCCCAGCACCGCCGCCGAGCGCTCCCGCATCGCCGCCCGCTTCGAGCGCACTCTCGTCGCGCTCACCACGCTCACCACGCTCACCACGCTCGCCGTCGGCGCCGCCGCTACCGCACCGCGCGCGCTCTCCGCGCAGACCAGCCACGACTCCGCCGCTGTCGCGCGGCCCGTCGCCAAGCGCTCGACCTCTGCGACGAGCAAGGGTTCGGCGCCGAAGAAAGCCGCCAAGCGGAAGCGGTCGTCGTCGGCCACGACCGCGGCGACGCCGGCTGCCGCGGCCGCGCCGAAGCTCGACCCGTGGGCGCGCGACAGTGCGTCCGTCGCCGCCAAGTGGCCGGTCGCCGGCGCGCCCGCGCCGCTGCCCGGCTCGATCCTGCCGGCGAAGCGCATCGTCGCGTACTACGGCAACCCGCTGTCGAAGCGCATGGGCGTGCTCGGCGAGTACCCGGTGGACGAGATGCTGGCCCGGCTCGACCGCGAGGTCGCGCGCTGGAACAAGGCGGACCCGTCGCACCCGGTGCAGCCGGCGCTCCACCTGATCGCCGTCGTCGCCCAGGGCGACCCGGGGAAGTCGGGGAAGTGGCGCATGCGGATGGACAGCACGCTCATCGAGCAGGTCGCCGGCTGGGCGCAGCGCAAGAACGCGCTCCTCTTCCTCGACGTGCAAGTCGGCACGGGCAATCTCCGCGAGGAGCTCCCGCGGCTCGCGCCCTTCCTCTCGCGCCCCAACATCCACCTCGGCATCGACCCCGAGTTCTCGATGAAGGACGGCACGCCGCCGGGCCGGAAGATCGGCACCATGGACGCGGGCGACGTGAACTACGCGTCGAGCTTCCTCGCCGACCTCGTGACGAAGAACAAGCTCCCGCCAAAGGTGCTCATCGTCCACCGCTTCACGAAGAACATGCTCAAGGGCGCCGAGCAGATCCGCCTCGACCCGCGCGTGCAGGTCGTGGTCAACATGGACGGCTGGGGCCCGATGACGCTGAAGCGCGACTCCTACCACGACTACGTCGCCGAGCACCCGGTCCAGTTCACGGGATTCAAGCTCTTCTACCACAACGACGAGCGGAAGCAGGGCTCGCAGCTGATGACGCCCGAGCAGGTGCTGCGGCTGTGGCCGAGGCCACTGTACATTCAGTACCAGTAGGGCAGGGTGTAGGGTGTAGAAGGGCCGGCATTCCCGAGCGGAGGCCGGCCCTTCGTGTGTTCGCTACACCTTACACCCTATCCCCTACACCCTTTCATCACTTTCATCGCATCCCCGATGGCATGCCCCGACGCGGTGTTGTCGAAGATGCACCAGGTCTCGGCGCCGCGGGCGACGGCGTCGCGGAGGGCACTGGTGAGGCGGCGCAGGTAGTCGTCGGGGTAGGGGGAGTAGTAGATGCGCGGCGAGCCGTGGAGGCGGTAGTAGACGAGCGCCGGGTCGCCGGCCGGCTCGTCGGCGCCGGGCACACGGGCCGGGTCGGCGGCGACGCGGGCGACCCGGTGCTTGCGCAGCAGAGCATCGGCAGCGCGCGTGAACCAGGTGGCGTGCCGCGGCTCGCACGCGACGGAGCCGAAGAAGCGCGCCCGTAGGGCCGCGAAGAACGCGCCGGCGGCGCGCGCGTCGAGCGTGAGGCTCGGCGGCAGCTGCACGAGCAGCGGGCCAAGCGCGTCGCCGAGCGCGGTCGCCTCGCCGAGGAACCGGTCGAGCACGGCCTCGGCGCCGACGAGACGCAGCGTGTGCGTCGCCTCCTTCGGCACCTTCACGGCGAAGCGGAAGCCGGGCGGCGCCGACGCGGCCCACCGCGCGTACGTCTTCGGCTGGTGCGGCCGGTAGAACGACGAGTTGATCTCGACGCCCGGGAGCACGCGCGCGTAGCGCTCGAGATGGGTGCCGGGTCCGGGAAAGTCGGCGTCGTACGCCTTGGGCACGCTCCATCCCGCGGTGCCGACATAGGCGCCGGCGCACGGCGGCGCACGACGCGCGGCGGCCGGCGTCACGAACCGCGGCGGTGGTTCCGCCGGCGGAGCGGTGCCGTCACCGCGCCATTCCGGTGGGCGATGTCGCCAGCTCCTCTGCCTCGCGGCGCGCGGACTCGCGCCGCCAGAGGAGCACCGTGAGCACCGCCGCGCCGACCGTCACGCCGACGTCGGCGAGGTTGAAGATCCAGAAGCGGTAGTCGCCGAATCCGACGTCGATGAAGTCCACGACCCCGCGCGCCGAGCGCAGGCGGTCGAGGAGGTTGCCGGTGGCGCCGCCGCACACCAGCGCCAATGCGATGGCGAGCGAGCCGTCGTCGCGGCGCGCGTTGCGGTAGAGCCGGCCGAGGACCGTGAGCGCCGCGAGCGAGAGGAGCGTGAAGCCGGCGCGCGAGTAGTCGCCGAGGGAGAGGCTCATCGCCGCGCCGCGGTTGTAGGCGAGCGTCAGGCAGACGATGTCCCCGAGCACCGGGTGCTGCACGTACGCGGGGCTGAGCCGGTCCACGGCGAGCTGCTTGGTCCCCCAATCGACGAGGACGAGGGCGGCGAACAGTGGCCAGAAGATGTGGGCCTTGCGAGCGAGCATCATGCGCGGTGCGCCAGCGACGGGCGGAACGGGTGATGGTGACGCGGGACGTGCGTGCCGGACGTGAGCACACGACGGACGGAGCCTGAAGTTGGTGTCGGGAACGGGCGCGGGGGAGCGAGCGCCCGGCGCGCCAGTTGCGACCTCGTGGATTCCGCCGCACCTTGCGAGGAACGCGCCGCTACCCCGATCCCGGAGCGACCATGCGACACGCCACCCGCGCTCTCCTCCGCTTCGCCCTGACCCTCACGGTCGCCGGTGCTGCCGCCGGCGCGGTGGGCGGCTGCCGCACCGCCCCGCGCGAGAAGGTCGCGCCCGGCACCGCGGCCACCCTGCAGGTGCAGAACCAGGGCTTCGCGGACATGACGATCTACGTCCTGCGCGACGGCATCCAGCGCGTCCGCCTCGGCCTCTCGACCGGCAACACGACGCAGCTCTTCACGATCCCGGCCGACATCATCGCCGGCGCGGGCACGCTGCGCTTCATCGCCGACCCGGTGGGCGGCCGGCGCGCGCCGGTCTCCGACGAGATCTCCGTGCGGCCCGGCGACAAGGTGACGCTCATCATCCCGCCGTCGTGAGCGCCCGCGGCCGCGAACGCCACCGCGCTCGTTAGGCGTGCGGGCGCGGGCGCGGCGGTGGGGCCGGCGGCGGGGCGTTCGGGTCGAGCTCCGCGGGCGTGACCGGCCGCATCAGCATGTCGAACGCCAGCCAGAGCACCTTCACGACCGGCAGGAGCAGGGCGGGGAGGAGGAGCATCAGCGCGGCGCCCACGTACGTCACCGCGTCCCACGGCACGTTCGGCCACATCAGGATCAGCGCCCCGCCGAAGCCGAACGCGAACAGCAGCTCGGCGATGATGATGTTGACGAAGATCGCGCCGGCGTAGAAGTACTCGCCCTCGCCGCGCGCGAAGCGCAGCCCGCAGACGCTGCACCGGTCGCGCACCTTCGTCCACCCGGTGATGACCTTCCCCTTGCCGCAGTTCGGGCAGCGAAGCCGGAGCGCGCGCCCCACGTAGAGGAGGGTGCGCGAGAGACTCGGGATGTCGAGCGCGCTCTCGCTATGGGTATGCCCGGTCGGGGACGGCATCGGCGGCGGTGTGGAAGAAGCCTGGCGGGGGTGAGAGAAATCTAGTCGCTCTCGGCGCTCGGCTCTCGGCGCTCGGCTGTATCTGGACAGGATGGACAGGATGAACAGGATGTGTGTCTGTGCTGTTCATCCCCTCCATCCTGTGCATCCTGTCGAAGAAGGGTCCACAGCCGAGAGCCCATAGCCGAGAGCCGCTTTCCCCCGCGCCCCCGACCCGTCATTCTTCCGCGCTCCCGCTCGCGTCGTCCCCACTCCCGCCGATCCTTGTCGAGCTCCGCCCCAACCGCGACGCGCGCCGAGCGCGCGGCGCTTCGCGCGATGCAGTGCGGCGCCGTCGCCGTCGTGCTCGCCGCGCTGCCGTTCAAGCCGTTCGATCTCGACCGCTTCTTCGTCCCGAAGGAGCTGGTGCTGCATCTGACGGCGGCGGCCGTCGCGCTCTGCCTATCGCGGACGCCGCGGCGCGTCGCCCTCACGCTGCCCGACGCCGCGATCGCGCTCTTCCTGCTGCTCGGCGCCCTCTCGGCGACACTGGCGACGAACCACTGGCTCGCCGCCCGCGCGCTCGCCATCTCGGTCTCCGGAGCGACGCTGTTCTGGGGCGCGCGCGCTCGGCCTGCAGGTGCTGGTGGCGCGCACCCAGTTCGGCGCGCGGCTGCGCGCCTCGGTGGACAACCCGCGGGCCGCGCGGGGCGTCGGCATCGACGTCGACCGCGTGTTCGTCGCCACGTTCGCGCTCGGCTCGGCGCTGGCGGGCCTGGGCGGCGCCCTGGGGGTCGAGATGCTGGGCATGGACCCCGGCTTCCCGCTGAAATACATCGCCTACTTCCTGATCGTCGTGGCGGTGGGCGGCATCGGCAACATCACCGGCTCGCTCTATGCGTCGCTGCTGCTGGGCATCTGCGACGTGGCCGGCAAGTACTACGTGCCGCAGGCGGGCGCGTTCGTGATCTACGCAGTGATGGTGGTCGCGCTCGTGCTGCGGCCGCAGGG
>DATMHT010000490.1:0-2495 GCA_035554795.1 Gemmatimonadaceae bacterium
GCGCGCGCCCAATTCACTTCAGCTTCCACGCCACGTGCGGCCGAAATGTCCGCCACGACGGAGCGTTATTGCCTGGGACGCTTCTTGCCGACCGCGGCCGTGCGCGGTCGAGCGATCGCGTGAATCTATCGGTCCCTGGCAGAGGAAGCGTCGCATGCGTCACGCCCTCGAGAACGCACGCACGGTCGTCCGCTCAACGCGCGCCGCCGGCGCCGCGGCCTCGCTCGTCTGTGCCGTGCTCACGGCACTGCCGTTCTGCGCCGCGACGGCCACGGCGCAGATGCCCACGTCGAGCCGGTCCGGCGCGCCGCTGTCCGGGACGACGATGCTGGCCCGGCATCGCGAGGCGTTCTACGTGGCGGGCGCCGCGTCGGGGGTCGCGGCCAACGCGATCTGGCGCTATCACGCCGGCTCGCGTGTCGGCGAAGACGTGTGGCTGGGGCGCGACAAGGCGCTGCACGGCGGCACCGCGTCGTCGCTGACGCTGGCGGGCATCCGCGCCGGCGTGCGTCCGTGGGTGGCGGCGACGACGGTGTGCGCCGCAGGTGGCGCGTTCGAGCTCACGCAGCTACGCGCCAGCGGCAAGGATGCCACCGTGAACTGCGCCGGCGCCGCGACCGTATGGGCGGGGACGGCGCTGCTCCGGCACTGGCGCGCGGGCCGCTGAGCCCGCGCGACGGGCGTCAGCCGCGTACCAGTTGCGTCGGGATGCGCTCGCCTTGGCGCAGGTGGCGGAGGATCGCGAGCGCGACGCGGATCATCAGCAGGATGCCGAGGTAGGCGGCGACGTCGGCGAAGTTGAGGACGAGCTCGTGGCCGCCGCCGTGATCGATCGCGATGAAGTCGGGCACGCCATGGGGAGGCGTGAGGAGGCTCAGGAGGTTGCCACCGGCGGCACCGGCGATGAGCCCGAGCGTCTGCGGCGCGCTCGCGTGGATGCGCGCGAGGTCGCGGCAGACGGGCGCCATGAGGACGATCGCGCCGAGCGTCAGGGCGACGTTCACGTTCCAGGTGTGCGGCCCGAACGACAGGCCGAACGCGCCCTGGGTGTTGGCGAGCACCGTCAGCCGCACTCGCTCGCCGAGCGCCTGGCCGAGCGCACCTAACGAGTGGCCACCGTCGGCGAGCAGGGCGACGGCCAGCTCCTTCGTGACCAGGTCGCCGAAGACGACGACGAGGGCCACGGCGGTGAAGTTCGCGAGGTGCTGCTGATCGCGATGCTGCGGCACGGGCCTCCACGGAACGACGACGGGACGATGCGATGGAAGCGGCCGGCGCCGGCGCGCTCGTGCGGAGGTGCCAACGCACGCCATGTGCCCTCGCCGCGGGTCGTGCTTTCCCCGGGGCCGACCACGGTCGGACGACGCCGCGCCGTCCGCGTCGTCGCGGCGGCGCCACACGAACGGTGCGGTGGCGCCCCACGCACGCGAGCGAACGTCGGCGGGTCGGCCCTTGCCGGAGCACGTGACGCCGCGGCAGAATCCGGCCATGTCCGACGAACTCGCCGCAGCACTCGACCCGGTGCCCCTCGCGCAGGAGCTGATGCGCATCGACTCCACCAGCGGTCGCGAGGGAGAGGTGATCGCGTACGCCGATCGTCTGCTCGCGGGACGCGGCTGGACGACGCGCCGCATCCCGGTCAGCGAGGGGCGCGACGATCTGCTGGCGACGTCGGGCGATGCGCCGGTGGTGACGCTCTCGACGCACCTCGACACCGTGCCGCCCTTCATCCCTCCGCGGCTCGACGGCGAGCGGTTGTACGGCCGCGGCGCGTGCGACGCGAAGGGAATCGCGGCGGCGATGATCTGTGCCGCCGAGCGGCTGCGCGCGGCGGGTGTGCCCGTCGCGCTCCTGTTCGTCATCGGCGAGGAGACGACGCACGACGGCGCCGATGCCGCTAACGCGAGCCCGCTCGCACCGACGACGAGCCAGGTGCTCATCAACGGCGAGCCGACCGAGAGCAAGCTCGCGGTGGGGACGAAGGGCGCGCTGCGCGTGGTCGTCCGCACGACCGGACGCGCGGCGCACTCGGCGTACCCCGAGCTCGGCCACTCGGCGACACGCGATCTGGTGCACCTCCTCGCCGAGCTCGATGGGCTCGAGCTGCCGAGCGATCCTCTCCTCGGTGAGACGACGGTCAACATCGGCCGGCTCGCCGGTGGCGTCGCCGACAACGTCGTCGCGCCGTCGGCCGAGGCGCGGCTGATGGCGCGGCTGGTGTCGCCGGTCGAGGAGACGCTGGAGCGGCTGCGGCAGTGGGTCGGCGATCGGGCGGCGGTCGAAGTCGGGGAGATCGTGCCGGCCGTGCGGATGATGCCGCTGGCGGGGTTTCCGACGTCGGTCGTCGCCTTCGCGACCGACGTCCCGAACCTGCCGCGCTTCGGGCGCCCGTTCCTCTTCGGCCCGGGCTCGATCCACGTCGCGCACACCGACCACGAGTTCGTGGACGTCGCCGAGCTGCGCGGGGCCGTGGCGGTCTACGAGCGGCTGGCGCG
>DATMHT010000491.1:0-14145 GCA_035554795.1 Gemmatimonadaceae bacterium
CTGTCGCTGACGCGCGGCGACGGCGGGCAGAACCTCATCGGCAACGAGCTGGGCGAGGCGCTCGGCGTCGTCCGCACCGAGGAGCTGCTCGCGGCGCGGCGCATCGACGGCGCCGAGCAGTACTTCACGCGCGCCTACGACTTCGGCTTCTCGAAGAGCGCCGAGGAGACGTGGACGCACTGGCCGCACGACACGCTGCTCGGCGACGTCGTGAAGGTCGTGCGCGCGTTCAAGCCGCAGGTGATCGTCGCCGTCTTCAGCGGCACGCCGGCCGACGGACACGGGCAGCACCAGGCGAGCGGCATCCTCGCCCGCGAGGCGTACGACGCCGCCGGCGACACGCAGCGCTTCCCCGTCGCGCGCTACGGCGACGCGTGGACGCCGCTCAAGTTCTACCGCACGCGCACCTACTGGAACCACCAGGGCGCGACGTACCGCTACAACTCCGGCGAGTACAGCCCGCTCCTCGGCCGCAGCTACGCCGAGATCGCGTCGCTGAGCCGGAGCCAGCACCGGTCGCAGGGCTTCGGTCAGGTGCTGCCGAAGGGGGCGATGATCGGGTCGCTCAAGCGCGAGGCGTCGCGCGTGAACGAGGCGACGCCGGCGGAGCAGGAGAAGGGAATCTTCGACGGGATCGACACGACGGTGGCGCGGCTCGCGGGTGCGGTGCCGGCGGCGCAGCTGCGCGAGCTGACGGACGCGATCGCCGCCGCGCGCGCGAGCGTGGACCTCGCGGCGCCGGACAGGATGGTCGCGCCGCTCGCGCGCGTCGTGCGGGCCGAAGACGCGGCAATCGCGAGCGCGGGCGGCAAGGACGCTGACGCGGCTCGGTCGCTCGAGACTCTTCACGGCCGCGCGAGCCGCGCCCTCGCGCTCGCCGCCGGCGTCGAGGTGGACGCGCTCGCCGAGCGCGAGGTCGTCGGCGTGGGCGACAGCGCGAAGGTCACCGTGACCGTGTACGACCGCGGGCGCACGCCAGTCTCGGCAGACCTCGCAGCGTTGAAGGAGCCGGGTGTGAAGCCCTCGCCGCTAGGCCGGCAGGACGCCACGGATTGGACCGTCGCCCCCGACAGCGCGACGCTCTGGACCTTCCCGCTGCGGGCCGAGGCGCCGTCGGCGCCGTGGTGGCTCACGAAGGGGCTCGCCGGCGACGTCTTCGCGCTCCCGGCGTCGGGAATGCCCGAGAGTGCGGACTCGACGCCGGCGGCGGTGACGGTCAACGTGCAGATCGCCGGCGCGCGCGTCGCGCTGACGCGTCCCGTCGCCTACCGCTACGCCGATCCGGCGCGCGGCGAGGTCCGCCACCCACTCGTCGCCGCGCCCGCGATCTCGATCACGCTCGACCGCACCGCCGAGTATGCGCCAGCGAACGCGCCGCTCGACCGGAGCGTGCGCGTCTCGCTGCGGTCCGCGTCGGACGTGCCGCGCACGGCGACCGTGTCGCTCGCGCTGCCGGCCGGTCTCACCGCAGACTCCGCGTCGCGCACCGTGTCGCTCCCCGCGTCAGGCAGCGCGTCGGTCACGTTCCGGCTCCGCGGCCGGCTCGCCGCGGGCCGTCACACGATCGCCGCGACGGCGACGAGTGACGGCCGGACGTACGCGAGCGGCTACGAGTCGATCGCGTACGAGCACATCCGCCCGCAGCGCCTCTACCACGACGCGACGCTCGAGGTGCAGGCGGTGGACGTGAAGGTGCCGGCGGCGCTCACCGTCGCCTACTTCCCGGGCGTCGGCGACGACGTCGCGCCGTCGCTCGCGCAGCTCGGGCTGCGCGTGACCGTGCTCGACCCGGCGGCGCTGCGCACGGCCGACCTGTCGCGGTATCAGACCGTCGTCGTCGGCACACGCTTCTTCGAGGCTCACCCCGAGCTCAAGCCGGCGGCCGCGCGACTGCTCGATCACGCGCGCGCCGGCGGCACGGTGGTCGTGCAGTATGGCCAGTACGAGATGGCCGAGCCGGGGCTGCTTCCGTTCCCCGTGACCTACGCGCGTCCCGCCGACCGCGTCACCGTGGAGAGCGCGCCGGTGAAGGTGCTCGACCCGTCGTCGCCGCTGCTCGCGTCGCCGAACCGGATCACCGACGCCGATTTCGCCGGCTGGATCCAGGACCGCACGCTGTACATGCCGCGCACGATCGACCCGCGCTACGCGACGCCGCTCGAGACGCACGACCCGGGCGAGCCGGCGAACGACGGCGTCATCCTCGTCGCGCCGGTGGGCACGGGGACGTACGTCTACACGACGCTCGCCTTCTTCCGCCAGCTCCCGAACGGCGTGCCGGGCGCGGCGCGGCTGTTCGTGAACCTGCTGAGCGCGAAGCCGAGCGCGGCGAGGAAGCCGGCGGGTGTACCCGTGTCCAGCAGGGGGACGTCGCTCGATCGGGCTGGCGAGAGGGGGCAGGAAACCGGAATCAGCGGGATGCGGAATCGGGAAGGGCGGCGATGATCCGTCGACCGCACCTGATTCCTGTTTCCCGCTCGCTGCTGCTGGCCGCGCTCGTCGTACTCTCGGCCGGGTGCACAGGAGATGGGCGCACCGTAGTCACCGTCTATTCTCCGCATGGCAAGGAGCTGCTCGAGGACGTCGAGACGAAGTTCGAGAAGGCGCACCCGTCGGTGGACATCCAGTGGGTGGACATGGGGTCCACCGAGGTGCTCGACCGGCTGCGCGCGGAGCGCGACAATCCGCAGGCGGACGTCTGGTTCGGGGCGCCGGCGGAGAGCTTCGAGCGCGCGGCGCGCGAGTCGCTGCTCGCCGTCTACAAGCCGACGTGGGCCGACCAGGTGCCCCCCGAGGCGCGCGATCCCGGCGACCGCTGGTACGGCACGTACCTGACGCCGGAGGTGATCGGCTACAACAGCGACGCCGTGCCGGCCGCCGAGGCGCCGAAGGACTGGGACGACGTGCTCGATCCCAAGTGGAAGAACAAGGTGCTCATTCGCGATCCCGTCGCGTCGGGCTCGATGCGCGCGATCTTCGGCGCCATCCTCGCGCGCTCGATCGCGCAGACGGGGAGCACCGCCGCCGGGTGGAATTGGCTCCGCCGCCTCGACGGGAACACGAAGGAGTACACGCTCAACCCGACGATCCTCTACCAGAAGCTCGGCCGGCGCGAGGGGCTGGTGACGCTCTACAACATGCCCGACATCGCGACGCTCCGGCAGCGCACGAAGATCCCCGTCGCGGCCGTGATCCCGGCGAGCGGCACGCCGCTGCTCGTGGACGCGATCGCGATCGTGAAGGGCACGCACCACCCGAAGGAGGCGGCGGAGTTCTACGAGTTCGTGACGACGCGCCAGGCGCTGCTCGACGCCGCGAACAACCACCTGCGCATTCCCGCGCGCACCGACCTGCCGGCGGACTCGCTGCCGGCGTGGATCCGCCAGGCGCGCGCCGAGATCAAGCCGATGCCCCTCGACCGCAAGCTGCTCGCCGACTCCCTCGACGCGTGGATGACGTACTGGGACTCGCACATCCGGAACAGCGAGCGGCTGAAGTGACGGCCGAAGCTGGGACGCGGGAGGGGGGACGGGGGACGGAGCAGCCCCGGGAAGTCTCTCGCGCCTCCCCCGTCCCCCGTCCCGCGTCCCTCTCCTTCGACCACGTCACCCGTCGCTACGCCGGCACCGCGCGCGATGCCGCGCCGGCGGTGGACGACCTCTCGCTCGAGCTGCGGTCGGGGGAGCTGCTCGCGCTCGTCGGCGCGTCGGGGTCGGGGAAGACGACGACGCTGCGCATGGCCGCCGGCTACGAGACGCCCGACGCGGGCGCGGTGCGGCTCGACGGCGTGGACATCACGCGCGTCCCGCCCGAGCGGCGCGGCTTCGGGATGGTGTTCCAGCACTACGCGCTCTTCCCGCACCTCTCCGTCGAGGAGAACGTCGCCTTCGGCCTCGAGGCACGCGGCGTTCCCCGCGCCGAGCGACTCCGGCGCGCGCGCGAGGCGCTCTCGGGCGTCGGGCTCGGCGGCGACTACGGCGCGCGCGGTGTGCAGGCGCTGTCGGGCGGCGAGCAGCAGCGCGTCGCGCTCGCGCGTGCGGTCGTCATCGAGCCGCGCGTGCTGCTGCTCGACGAGCCGCTCTCCAACCTCGACCCGACGCTGCGCGAGAGCACGCGCGACGAGCTGCGCGCGATGCTGCGCCGGCTGCACGTCACCGCGCTCTTCGTCACGCACGACCAGGAGGACGCGTTCGCCGTCGCCGACCGCGTCGCGCTCCTCGCGCGCGGGAAGCTGCTCCAGGTCGGCGTGCCCGAGGAGCTCTACGACCGGCCGGCGTCGCGCGCGGTCGCCGAGTTCATCGGCCACGCCGCGCTCGTGCCGGTCGCCGAGGATCAGGGGACGCACGCGGTGATCCGCATCGGCCGCGTCGAGCGGCGCGTCGCGGTCGCCCGTCCGCCTGGTGCGCCGGCACGCATGCCGAGCGCCCTCGCCGTGCTCCGCCCCGAGGCGCTCGGCTTCGCGCCGCCCGACTGGGCCGACGCGTGGCCCGGCGCCGTCGTCGCGCGCCGCTTCGCCGGCGCCCTGTTCGTCTACCGCGTGCAGCTCGACGGCGGGCCGGAAGTGGAGCTGTCCACGAGCGACCGGCTGGCGGGGGAGGGCGAGCAGGTCGGCGTGCGGATCATTCGCGAGCCGGTGGCGATCGTCGAGGGCGGCGATCGGTGAACGCCAGGCGCTCGCTCTGGCTCGCGCTCCCGGTCATCGTCCTGCTCCTCTGGACGGTCGTCTTCCCGAACGTCTCGGTGGTCGCGGGGAGCTTCGCCCAGGGGCTCGACCACTGGCGCGCCTTCGCCGCGAGCCCGGCCGACCGCGAAGCGCTCCGCACGTCGCTCGTCGTCTCGGTGCTGTCGGTGGTCGCGTCGGTCGCCGTCGGGCTGCCGCTCGCCTTTCTCCTCGCGCGCTCCGATTTCGCCGGCCGCCGCACGCTGCAGGCGGTGGCGACGCTGCCGGCGGCGCTGCCGCCGCTCGTCGGTGTCGTCGCTTTCCTCTTTCTGTACGGCGAGAGCGGCGTCGTGACGCGGGTCGTCCAGCTCGCGCTCGGGCTGCGGCGCCCGCCGTGGACGCTCACCGGTGTGCCGGCGATCGTCTTCGTGCACGCCTACACGATGTACGTGTACGTGTACCTCTTCGTCGCCGCCGGGCTCGAGCGCTTCGACACGACGCTCGAGGAGGCGGCCGCCGGGCTCGGCGCCGGCCGCTGGCAGCGGCTCCGGCGGGTGACGATCCCGCTGCTCACGCCGGCGCTCGCCGGCTCGATGCTCCTCGTCTTCATGTCGTCGCTCGGCAGCTTCTCGGCGCCGTACATCTTCGGCGGCGGCATCCGCGTCCTCTCGACGCAGATCGTCGCCTCGCGCCTCAACGGAGCGAACGGGATCGCGTACGTCGAGACGACCGTGCTCGCGGTGAGCGCCGTGCTCGCGCTCTGGGCGCTGCGCTGGATCGAGGGGCGGCGGCGCTACACGGTGAGCGGCAAGGGGCGCGCGACCCGCGTCGCCGTGCGCGGAGGCCTCGCCCGCGCGCTCGCGCCGGCCGGCGCGCTGGCGCTCGTGACGCTGCTCGTCCTGCCGCACCTCATGGTGCTGCTCGTCTCCTTCGCGCGCGACGGCGCGTGGACGACCGAGGTGCTTCCGCCCGAGTACACGCTCGACAACTTCCGCCGCCTCGCCACCGACCGGCAGCTCTGGCAGCCGATCCGCAACAGCGTCCTCATGGCGCTCGTCGCGACGGCGGCCAACGTCGTCGTCTGCTTCCTCGCCGCGTATCTCGTCGTCATGCGCCGCTTCCGCGGCCGGCGGCTGCTCGAGCTGCTGATGGCGCTGCCGTGGGCGATTCCCGCGACGGCGATCGCGATCGGGCTCGCCTCGACGTTCAATCGCAACGACCCGCTGCGGGGACGCGCGCTGCTCGTCGGCACGTTCTGGATCCTGCCGCTCGCCTACTTCATCCGCGGCGTGCCGCTCGTCGCCTCGGCGACGGAGGGCTCGCTCAAGCAGATGGACCCGTCGCTCGAGGACGCCGCCCGCGGGCTCGGCGCTTCGTGGTGGACGACGATGCGGCGCGTCGTGCTGCCGGCGGCGCGGCCGGGCCTCGTCGCCGGCGCGACGCTCGCGGCCGTCACCGCGGTCGGCGAGTTCGTCGCCAGCGTCGTGCTCTATACGCACCGCAACCGTCCGATCTCGGTCGAGATCCTGGCGCAGATCCGGTCGCTGAACTTCGGGACCGCCGCGGCCTACAGCGTGCTGCTGATCGTGCTCGTCCTCCTCATCACGCTCGCCGCCCGCTTCGCCGAGGGCCGCCGCCGCGTCGTCGCGGTCGAGCCGACCGACGCCGAAGGCGGAACGCCGCTCGCGGCCTGAGCGTTCTGGTGCTCGGTAGCGCCGCCGACGTCCGCGGCGCCGTTTCCGACGAGGAAGAATCATGGCTGATCGAGTGGACTCCGCGCGCCGGCCGCGCGTCGTCATCATCGGTGGCGGGTTCGCGGGGCTCAGCGCCGCGAAGGTGCTCGGCGATGCGCCCGTGGACCTCACGGTCATCGACGTCACCAACCACCACCTCTTCCAGCCGCTGCTCTACCAGGTGGCGACGGCGACGCTCGCGCCGAGCGACATCACGGTGCCCATCCGGTGGGTGCTCCGGAAGCACCGCAACACGACCGTCCTGATGGCGACCGCGCGCCGCGTGGACGTGGCGCGGCGCGTCGTGGTGGTGGACGAGGGACGCGAGATCCCGTACGACTACCTCGTCGTCGCCACGGGCGCGCGGCACTCGTACTTCGGCCACGACGAGTGGGAGGAGAACGCGCCCGGCCTCAAGAGCATCGCCGACGCGTACGACATGCGCCGCCGCTTCCTGCTCGCCTTCGAGGAGGCGGAGAAGACGACCGACCCCGCCGAGCGCGCCGCGCTGCAGACGTTCGTCATCGTCGGCGGCGGGCCCACCGGCGTCGAGCTCGCGGGCGTCCTCCCCGACACGGCGCGGACGGCGCTGCGCGACGACTTCCGCAACATCGACACGCGCGCCACGCGCACCCTCCTGCTCGAGGGCGGGCCGCGCATCCTCCCGGCGTTTCCGGAGGAGCTCTCGGAGAAGGCGCGGCGCGACCTCACCGCGTTAGGCGTCGAGGTGCGCACCAACGCCATCGTCACGCGCATCGACGCCGGCGCGGTGTACGTCGGCGACGAGCGCATCCCGACGCGCACCGTCTTCTGGGCGGCGGGCAACGCCGCGTCGCCGCTCGGCCGCTCGCTCGGCGCACCGCTCGACCGCGCCGGCCGCGTGTTCGTCGCGCGCGACCTGTCGCTGCCCGACCACCCGGAGGTGTTCGTCTGCGGCGACCTCGCCGCGGTGCGCATGGACACCGACGCGGCCGCCGCGCCACCCGCGACTCCGGGCGCACAGGTGCCGCCGCCGAAGTTCGTACCCGGCGTCGCGCCGGCCGCCAACCAGATGGGCACGCTCGCGGCGAAGAACGTGCTGCGCCTCGTGCGCGGCGAGGCGACGCTCCCCTTCGTCTATCACGACAAGGGAAACCTCGCGACGATCGGCCGTCACCGCGCCGTCGCCGACTTCGGGCGCTTCCGCGTTACCGGCTACCTCGCGTGGTGGTTCTGGCTGTTCGTGCACCTGCTCTACCTCGTCGGCTTCCGCAACCGCGTGAGCGTCCTCGTGCAGTGGGCGTACGCGTACTTCACGTACCAGCGCGGCGTGCGGCTCATCTCGAGCGAGATGGTGCGCGGCTCGGAGATCGCGGGGCACGCGGCCGTGGCCGCTGCGTCCGCCAGGCCGCTGCCGCAGGGCGGCACGGCGCCGGCGCCGCGGAGCCCGGTCGTCGGTGCTGGAGTCGGCTCGAGCGTCGCTGCCGCGTCCGCGTCCGCTGGCGCAGCCGCCGAGCCCGCCAGCCCCGGTCCCGCGCCTCGATAGCGGGCGCCGCGCATCGCTGGGCAGCGTCGCGCGCGGCGTCAAACGGTTGACTTCGAATGACTTGGACGGGCGGTCCGAGAGCCGTTGTCGGGCGAACGTCGTTGACGACCGTTGGGAGCGCCCGTATGTTTGCGCGCCGCTCTTTCGCCGGATTCGGCTGACGTGCCTCTAGCGCGAATGCCCGACTCTGCGTTAGCGTGCGCTAATCATGGCCTGCTCATGTCCATAGACCGCCTCCACGACCAGCGCACGTCGCCGGGCGCCATCACCGATGGCGGCGCGGTCGCGCACGAGCGCGTCGGCTCCTACGACGTCGCCGAAGCACTGCTCGCGGAGGCGCGCCTCGAGGACGCGTTCGAGGCGATGCCGCTCGCGGTCGCGCTCTTCGACGAGCGTCTCGTGCTGCTGCGGGCGAACGCGCGCTTCCACGCGCTCATCGGTCAGGCGGCCGCCGGGCGCACGGGGATGGCGACGCTCGCGTCGCTCTTCCCCGAGTGGCCGGCGGATCTCGTCGTGCCCGAGGACATCGTGCGCGGCGTCGCGAGCGGCGGTCCGCGGACGGTGCGCTTCGCGGCGCATCCGGGGATCGCGCACGCCGGCGACGGCGACACGGCCGTCGAGGCGACGTTGACGCCGCTGCCGGAGCGCGGCGGACGCGGGCGCGCGCTCTGCTTCGTCGCGCGGCTGGTGCCGGCGGACGTCGCGGTGCCCGCTCTGGTCGAAGCGCCGGCGGACGACGACGTGGACCGCCTCGTCGAGGAGCGCGCGCAGGCGCTGCTGCACCGGCAGGAGGTGCGCGAGCGCGAGCGCCGGCTCGCCGCGGTCGGACAGCTCGCCGCCGGCGTCATGCACGACGTCAACAACGCGCTCAACCCGATCGTGGCGGCGGCGCACCTGATCTCGATCCACGCCGACAACCCGGTCGCCGTGCGCGACTACGCGGCGCGCATCGCGCGCGCGGCCGAGACCGGCGTGGCGACGGCGGCGCGCGTCGGGCGCTTCATCCGCCAGGAGCCGACGTCGGAGGCGCCCGACGCGGCGCTCATCGACCTGTCGCTCTCGGCCGACGAGGTCATCGCGATGACGCGGCCGACGTGGACGTCGCGCGCGTTAGGCGGCACCGTCGAGCTGCGGCGCGACCTCGCCGACGGCGCGATGGCGCGCGGGCTCGCCTGCGAGGTGAACGAGGCGCTGCTCAACCTCGTGCAGAACGCGCTCGACGCGATGGCGTCCGCGGGCGGCGGCGTCCTCGGCATCACGACGCGCGTCGTCGGCGCCGAGGCGATCGTCGAGGTGTCGGACACCGGCGCGGGAATGACGCCCGAGGTCGCCGAGCGCGCCTTCGAGCCGTTCTTCACGACGAAGGGGTCGCGCGGCACGGGGCTCGGCCTCTCCGAGGTGTACGGCATCATGAAGCGGCACCGCGGGCGCGCCGAGATCGAGTCGCGGCCGGGGCAGGGGACGACGGTCCGACTCGTCTTCCCGCTCGCGACCGCGCTGACGCCGAGCGGGGAGCTGCACGCGTTCCTCGACCGCGTTCCGAAGCGGGTGCTCGTCGTCGAGGCCGACCGCGCGACCCGCGACTTCGTGACCGCGATCCTCGTCGCCGACGGGCACGTCGTGGACGGCGCGGCCACCGTCGCCGACGGCGTCGCGCGGATGGCGGGCGCGGCGGCGCGTCACGGCCGCTACGACCTGCTGCTGGTCGCGCCCGAGCTGCCGGACGGTCGCTGCTCGGTGCTGATCGACGACGCCCGCACGCAGTGGGGGGACGTGCGCGTGGGCATCCTCGCGCCCTGCGATGCCGAGCGCTGGTACGAGCCGCTCGCGGACTTCGCGATCACCACGCCGGTCCGGCCCGAGGAGCTGCTCGCGCTGGCGGCGGTGGAGGACTGAAGAGCGGCGCTCGGCTCTCGGCTACCGCGTAGCCGTCAGCCGAGAGCCGTAGTGAAATTGGCAGCTCCGCGCCTACCGAGCCGACGACGGCGACGAGGCATGCGGCGGCGGCCGGCACGGACGAGGGGTGTACCGAATGACGAGCATTAGCGCGCAACCCGCTTCGATGGTGATGTCGTCGGGTATTCGAATCCTCATCGCCGACGATGATGATGATGCGCGGGCGATGATCGGCGATCTGCTGACGGCCCACGGCCACGTGGTCGTCTCGCAGGTGGACAGCGGACGGGCGGCGGTCGAGGGGGCGCGCGAGCTCCTGCCCGACGCCGTCCTCCTCGACATCCACATGCCCGACGGATCGGGGATCGAGGCGGCCGAGCAGATCACGGCGTTCGCGCCGCGCACCGCCATCATCCTCTTCAGCGGCGACCCGCTGGTGACACTGAGCGACGACCAGGTGAACGCGACGTCGGCGATCGCCTTCCTGCCGAAGCCGACGCCGCCGCGGATCCTCGACTCGACGATCCGGCTCGCGGTCTCGCGGGCGCGCGACCTCACCTCGGCGCGCGGCGACGCGACCGCGGCCAAGCAGCAGCTCGAGAACCGCAAGACGATCGAGCGCGCGAAGGGGATCCTGATGCGCCGCACCGGCGGGTCGGAGCAGGAAGCGTATCGCATCCTCCAGCGCACGAGCCAGGACCGCTCGGTGCCGATGGTCGAGATCGCGAAGGCCGTGCTGGCGAGCGAGCCGGGGTTGAAGAGCTGAGCGGGTCGGGGGTCGGGGGTCAGCGGGTCGGGGACTCCTGAGAGCGGCGCGGGCCGGCACTCACGCAGAGTGGCCGGCCCGTTTTCTTGTCATCCCCGACCCCCGACCCGCCTCACGCCACCGCCGGCTTCGGCTTCGTATACCCTTCCATCCCCAGCCCGAGCAGGATCGTCGCGGCGACGAAGGTCGCCGAGATCCAGAATGGGGAGCCGCGGCCGTAGTGGTCGAAGGCGAAGCCGAGGACGAGCGGGAAGATCACGCGCGACAGGCCGCCGAACGTCTGCTGCACGCCCATGTAGAGGCCGCGCTCGCCGGGGTTGATGACGCGCGAGAGGAGCGCGGTGACGCACGGGAAGGTGAGCGCCGTCCCGATGGGTAGTAGCGCGACGGGGAGCGCGAGCCAGAGCACCGTCGGCGCGAGCGGGAGCGTCGCCAGGCCGAGCGCCATCAGCGCCGAGCCGATGCGCGTCAGCCGCGCCTCGCCGAACTTGTCCACCGCCTTGCCGAGGACGACGGCGCGCATGACGACGCTGAGCGTGCCGACGTACATGAAGAAGTAGCCGATCGTCTTCTCGTTGACGCCGAACTTGCTCGCCAGGAAGAGCGCGAGGACGCTCGTCGTCCCCTGGAAGGCGCCGATCGCGACGGCGTAGATCCAGATCAGCCGCGACGCCGGCTCGGCAGAATGGGTGACGACGCGGGCGACGGCGTCGCGCGAGGTGCCGGGCTTGCGGCCGGCGGCGGTGACGGCGCGGTGCTCGCCGGTGTCGCGCGACTCGCGGAGGAAGCTCCACGCGAACCCCATGTTGGCGAGGCAGAGGAGCGCCGCCATGAGCCCCGGCGCGGCGCGGCCCATGTGGAGCGTCGCCGCGCCGCCGAGCGGCATCCGCTGCTCGCCCAGCGTGACCGCCCACGAGCCGAGCACGGGCCCGAGCGCGACGCCGAGATTGGTCGCCGCCGAGAGCCAGCCGAGGCTCTTCGCGCGCTGGTCGGGGCGCGTCGAGTCGGCGACGTAGGCCTGGATGACGCCGACGGTGCCGCCGCCCGCGCCCTGCACGAGCCGCGACAGGAAGAGGAGGCCGAGCGAGTTCGCGAAGGCGAAGATGAGGTAGCCGGCGACCGACGAGCCGAGCGCGACGAGGAGCGCCGGCCGGCGGCCGAAGCGGTCGGAGAAGCGTCCCCACATCGGCGCGCTGACGAGCTGCGCGGCGGTGAACGCGACGACGAGGAAGCCGACGACCGTGCCGATGCCGATGTGGAAGACCTGCCCGCCGCCGACCGGCACGTCGATCCCGTTCCCGCCGAGCGACTTGGCGTAGAACGGCAGCAGCGGCAGCACCATCAGCAGCCCCACCATGTCCACGAACGCCGTGATCATCAGCGTCACGAGCGCCGCCGGCACGCGCTTGCGCGCGTAGACGAGCGCCAGCGCGAGCGCCGCGCCGACGATCAGCGGGATGTAGGGGGTGAGGGCAGCGAGGGAGTGCAAGAGAGCGAGGGCCGTAGGGCCGAGGGCGTAGGGCCTGGCCCGCGGTGAAAGGTGTCTGGTTCGGAACGGCGGTCGGGCGCGGCCCGTGTGTAGTCTAGTCCCTAGGCCCTATGGCCCCAGGCCCTAAGCTCTCACGCTTCCACGCGCCCGAGGGCCGCGGGCGGTACGGACCTGCCCACCACACCGGCGAGCGCCACGATCGTCAGCACATACGGGATCATCTCGACGAACTGCGACGGCAGCGCGTGTGATCCCTGGAGCTGGATCTGGACGGTCTCGGCCGCGGCGAAGAGGAAGCAGGCGATGCCGGCGCGCACCGGGTCCCAGCGGCCGAAGATCACCGCCGCCAGCGCGATGAAGCCGCGGCCGGCCGTCATCTGGTCGGTGAACTGGTGCTGGTCGAGGGCGAGGTAGGCGCCGCCGAGCGCGGCGAGCAGCCCCGAGAGCGCGACCGCCACGTAGCGCACGCGGGCGACGTCCACGCCTAACGAGAGCGCCGCCTCCGGCTTCTCGCCGGCGGCGCGCAGGCGCAGCCCGAACGGAGTGCGGTAGACGACGAACGCCATGGCGGGGATCGCGAGCAGGCCGAGCCAGATCAGGGGATTGGCGAGCGACGCGAGCGCCGAGTAGCCCGCCGACGTGCTCCCCGCGGCCGCGGCGCCGCCAAAGCCGGGCACGCGCGGCGAGTTCGACGAGCTGCCGAAGGCGAACCGGAGGAAGAACCGCGTCGCGCCGACCGCGAGCAGGTTGATCGCGATGCCGACGACGATCTGGTCGGCGCGGTAGCGAATGGACGACACGGCGTGGAGAAGGCCCATCAGCAGCCCCGCGATCACCGCCGCGAGGATCCCGGCCCACGGGCTGCCGCCGTAGTAGCTCCCGAGCGCCGCCGCGAACGCCCCCGTGAGCATGAACCCTTCGAGCGTCAGGCTGACGACCCCCGACCGCTCCGCCACCGCGCCGCCCGACGCGGCGAACAGGTACGGAACGGCGATTCTGACTATCTGGGCGAGGATGGCGACGAGGCTCAAAGGGAGGCTCTGGAGTAGGGACGCTCTAGCATGCAGGAAACGGGAATCAGGGATGCGTGGCCGGCAGCTTCCCTGATTCCCGTTTCCTGTTTCCTCTCGTGTCCCGGAGGAGACGCCGAACTTCGGGGACGCTGGCCGCCACCGCAAGAATCACGATGCCCTGCAGCACCTCGACCATCTGCTTCGGCACGAGGGCGTGGATGGCGAGGCCGCCCTGGCTCAGCGTCGCGAAGAAGAGCGACGCGAGGACGACGCCGAGCGGGGAGTTGCGGCCGACGAGCGCCACGGCGATGCCGAGGAAGCCGGCGCCGCCGGCGAAGCCGTCCTCGTAGTAGTGCTTGTAGCCGAGCACGTAGTTGACGCCGCCGAGCCCGGCGAGCGCGCCCGAGAGCGCCATCGCCCGCGTCCACACCGCCGGCACGCGCACGCCGCCGTACTCGGCCGCCTCGGGCTGCAGCCCGACCGCGCGCAGCTCGTAGCCGGCGCGCGTGCGGAACAGGTACCAGCCGACGACGGCCGCGACGGCGAGCGCGAGGAGGATCGTGAAGTTGGCCGCCGATCCGTGGAACGCGGCGACCGCGGCGCTGAGACGCGGCACGCCCGCGCCCGCCGCCATCTCCGGCGTGTGCAGCGTCTCCGGGACGTGCAGCTTCGCGGCGACGATCCAGTTCAACAGCGCGAGCACGATGAAGTTGAGCATGATCGTGACGATCACCTCGTGCGCACCGAACCGCGCCTTGAGCACGCCCGGCACGGCGCCGACCGCGCCACCGGCCGCCGCCGCGGCGAGCACGCAGAGCGGCACCGCGACGAGCGCCGGCGTCGCGGCCGGGAAGAGCAGCCCGAGCGCGGCCGCGGCGAAGCCGCCGGCGGCGAGCTGGCTCTCCGCGCCGATGTTGAACAGGCCGGCGCGCAGGCCTAACGAGACGGCGAGCCCCGTGAAGACGAGCGTCGTCGTCTTGTAGAGCACCTGGCCGAAGCCGTACGCGTTCCCCCACGTCCCCTCGAGCAGCAGCCGGTACACCGCGCCCGGCGACTGGCCGTA
>DATMHT010000492.1:0-3203 GCA_035554795.1 Gemmatimonadaceae bacterium
GGCCGAGGGCCGAGAGCCGAGAGCCGAGAGCGCCCCTCGTCTGATGCCCGAGATCGCGATCGGTCCCTCGCGCGTCACCATCGAACCCGGCGCGCTCGACACGCTCGGCGCGCGCGTGCGCGACGCCGCGGCAGCGCATCGCTACGCGGTGATCAGCGACGAGACGGTCGCCGCCCTGCATGGCGCGCGCGTCCTCGCGTCGCTCGCGGACGCGGGCCTCCGCGCCGAGCTGCTCGCGTTTCCCGCCGGCGAGGCGCACAAGACGCGCGAGACGTGGGGCGGGCTCACCGACCGCATGCTCGCCGCGGGCTTCGGCCGCGACTCGGTGGTCGTCGCACTCGGCGGCGGCGTCGTCGGCGACCTCGCCGGCTTCGTCGCCGCGACGTTCATGCGCGGCGTTCCCGTCGTGCAGGTGCCGACGACGCTGCTCGCGATGATCGACGCCGCCATCGGCGGCAAGACGGGCGTGGACACGCCGGCGGGCAAGAACCTCGTCGGCGCCTTCCACCAGCCGGCGCTCGTCGTCGCCGACCCGCGCGTGCTGGCGACGCTCCCGGCGCCGCAGCTCCGGTCGGGGATCGCCGAGGCGATCAAGCACGGCGTCATCGCCGATGAGCGCTACTTCGAGCGCGTCGTGAGCGCGCTCCCCGCCCTGCTCGCGCCGGGCGCCGCGTCCGCCGACGCCACCATCGAGACGATGAAGGCGCTCGTCGTCGGCTCCGTCGAGATCAAGGCCGGCGTCGTCGCCCGCGACGAGCGCGAGGGTGGCGTGCGGCGGACGCTCAACTTCGGCCACACGCTCGGCCACGCGATCGAGACGGCGAGCCGCTACCGGCTGCTGCACGGCGAGGCGGTCGCGATCGGCATGGCGCTCGAGAGCGAGCTCGCCGAGCGCGCCGGCGTCGCCGAGTGCGGCACGACCGAGCGCGTGCGCGACGCGATCACGCGCGCCGGGCTCCCGCTCGAGCGGCCCGCGGAGCAGGACCCGCACGCGCTGCTGGCGCTGACGCGCGGCGACAAGAAGTCGCGGCGCGGCATAGTGGAGTACGCGCTGCCGCGGCGCGTCGGCGCGATGGCGGGCGAGCGCGAGGGGTGGGGCGTCGCCGTGGACGACGCGCTCGTGCTCGAGGTGCTGGCGTGATCGGTGGTCGCCGGCGCGGCATGCGCGCGCGCGGTCGCGACACCGGCACGCGGACCGCGCCGCGCCTTTTCGTCGCGGCCGCGCTGGCGATCGGCGCGACCGCCTGCGCGACCACGCACGGACGCGCGAGCGAGCCTGCGAGCGCGCCGCCGGCCGCCGCGGTCGGCGACACGACGCGCGGCGCCACGCACGGCGCGGCGAGCGGACGGCGCCGGCGGCAGCGGCAGGCGAAGACGCCGCCGCCGCCGAAGCGCGCGAAGGTCGGCGAGCGCGTGCCGGTCCAGATCACGTACTACTGCCTGCAGGGGACGACGCGCACCGACCACCCGACGCGCGAGGGGATCATCGCCGCCGACCCGCGCGTGTTCCCGCTGCATCGCCACGTCGAGCTGTTCCGCCACGGCAAGTCGCTCGGCCGCTTCCTCGTGGACGACACCGGCGATCTCGTTCGCGGGCACATCGTGGACGTCTGGGTGCCGTCGTGCCACGACGCGCGGCGGCGCGGACGGCGCCGCGGCGTCGCCGTGCTGCTGAAGAAGGGCGTGGCGACCGAAGGGCTGGCGGCGACGAAATAGGAATTGGGAAATCGGAAGTGGGGAGTGACGACCGCTCCGGACGTCCCGCAAGAGGCATCCACTCCCCATTCCCCGTTTCGAGCGTCCCGCTCGCTGGCCCTACACTTGCTCCCCTCGGCCGGCGACTCGACACAGGACGCCCACTCATGTCGTCATTCGGCACCTTCCTGCTCGGCTACATCATCCTCGTCATCGGCCTCGCCGTCGGCGCCGTGCTGCTCGGCGCGCCGACGACCTGGATCGTCGTCGGTGTCGTCGTGATGCTCGGCATCGGCATCATGACCGCGACGAACCGCACCAAGCCGCGCGATCCGCCGGCGCCGCCGCCGCGCGCGTAGCACGCGGCGCGCGTCGCGCCTGACGCGTGCCTAACGAGACCGGGGCCGGCATCGGACCGCTGGTCCGGATCCGGTCCGCCGAGGGCGGGCTCGACCGCGTCGAGCCCGCCCTTTCGCGTGCGCGGCGGACCCATTCTGCCGCTCGAGCGGCATCCCCGCAGCCGCAGATGTTTGCCGAGTCGCGCCTGTAACTGCTTGCGCGGTAAAGACGTACCGGCGAGGAGCGGCCGCCGGGGCGACGGCACGCAATCTGGCTGTTGACCTCGTCTGAACCCGTTGTTATCGTGGCCCTCCGCTGAGCATCGAGCGCGCGGGGTCCGTTCGGCGTGTCCCCATCCACCTTCCGACGAGGCAAGGGGCGTGTATGCAGCAAGCGACCGAGAGCAGGGCTAAAGGGCTGTTCCGTTCCTCCCCCTCCACCGCTTTCGATCAGTACTTGCATGACATACAGAAGCTGCCTCTGATCACGAACGCCGAAGAGGAGCGCCGGCTCGCCCGGCTCGCGCAGAAGGGCGACGAGGCCGCCGCCGAGCGGCTCGTCACGGCGAACCTGCGCTTCGTCATCTCGTACGTGAAGAAGTACCAGGGACACGGCCTCGATCTCTGCGAGCTCGTCGCCATCGGCAACGAGGGGCTGCTCAAGGCGGTCCGCAAGTTCGATCCCGACCAGGGCGTCAAGTTCATCTCGTACGCCGTGTGGTGGGTGCGTCAGGCGGTGCTCAAGGCGCTCGCCGAGCAGACGCGCTCCGTGCGCATCCCGCTCAACCAGAACTCGCAGCTCATTCGTCTCGCCCGCGCCGAGACGATCCTCGCGCAGGTGCTCAAGCGCGACCCCACCGACTACGAGATCGGCCGTCTCATCGACGAGTCGCCCGAGACGGTGCGCGCGGCGAAGCAGATGTCCACCACCGAGGTCTCGCTCGACGCGCCCGTGGACCGCTCCGACCGCGATGCCTCGACGCTCGGCGAGCGCTTCGTCGCCGCCGACGGCGGGGACATCGAGGAAGTCACCGACTTCAAGCTGATGCGCGAGTTCATCGACCGCGTCTTCCGGAAGTACCTGACGCCGCGCGAGCGCAAGATCCTCGGCCTCTACTACGGCCTCGAGGAGGGCTCGGAGGCGATGACGCTCGAGCGCATCGGCGCCCT
>DATMHT010000493.1:0-5615 GCA_035554795.1 Gemmatimonadaceae bacterium
CGGCATCCGCGGCGACCTCCGCGCCGGGCCCGCGACCTACGGCACGCTCTTCGAGCTGCAGCCGTTCGGCAACGTGCTCTACCGCGTGACCGCGACGGGCGCGGCGATCCGGCGGTACTTCGAGCGCCTCGGCGCCGACGCCGGCCCCGACGAGCACGCGAGCGGTGTCGTCGTCACCTACGACATGAGTCGCCCCTCGGGCGCGCGAGTCGCCTCCATCACGCTCGCCGATGGCCGGCCGCTCGCCGACAGCGCGACGTATACGATCGTCATGAACGACTTCATGGTCATGGGGCGCGACGGCCTGGCGCTCCAGCACGACGCGCGCTCGACCGAGAACCTGAACGTCACCGATCTCGACGCGCTCGTGGACTACCTGCGCCGACAGCGGGGGCCGTTGCAGCCGCCGGTGGGCGCGCGTCTCGTCACCACCGGGCGATGAGCCTCCAGTCCATCATCTCCTGACGATCTTTCGCCCGCGCGCCGCCGATGGCCGCGGGCTCTCCTCTTCCGAACCGATGCCCACCGCACGACCCGACCGCGACCTCCTGCGCCGACTACCGAAGGCCGAGCTTCACTGCCACCTCGACGGCTCCGTGCGCCCCGAGACGCTCATCGAGCTCGGCGCCGAGCACGGCATCGCGATGCCGCGCGCCGACGCCGAGTCGATGCGCGAGTACATGCGCGTGGACGACGCGCGCCACCTCGAGGACTACCTCGAGCGTTTCGACATCACGCTGTCGGTGATGCAGACCGAGCGCGCGCTCGAGCGCGTCGCCTACGAGCTCGCGCTCGACGCCGCCGACGAGGGCGTGCGCTACCTCGAGGTGCGCTACGCGCCCGTGCTCAACGTCCGCGGCGGGCTCGAGCTCGGCGCCGCCGTCGAGGCGCCGCTGCGCGGCCTCGCCCGCGCGGAGGCCGAGCGCGGCATCGTCGGCCGCGTCATCGTCTGTGGCATCCGCAACATGGCGCCCGAGGTGTCGCTCGAGCTCGCGAAGCTCGCCGTCGAATATCGCAAGCGCGGCGTCGTCGGCTTCGACCTGGCGGGCGGCGAGGAAGGGAATCCGGCGTCGCGCCACGCCGCGGCCTTCTTCCACGCCCGCGAGCACGACCTCGCCTGCACCTGCCACGCCGGCGAGGGTGACGGCCCCGAGTCGGTGCGCCAGGCCGTGCACGTCTGCGGCGCGCACCGCCTCGGTCACGCCACGCGCCTCATCGAGGACGAATCGCTCACCGAGTACGTGAACGATCGCCGCATCGCCCTCGAGATCTGTCTGACGAGCAACGTCCAGACACGGGCCGCCAGCTCGTACGAGGCGCACCCCTTCCGCGCCTACTTCGACCGCGGCCTGAACGTCGTGCTCAACACCGACAACCGCCTCATGAGCGGCACGACGCTCGTGGACGAGTACGACCACGCCGCGCGCGAGCTCGACTTCACCTTCGACGAGCTGTGCGCCGTCGCGCTCAACGGCTTCGAGAGCTCGTTCCTGCCGTTCGAGGAGCGCCGCGCGATGGTCGCCGCCGTCCGCGCCGAGATAGACGCGCTGCGCGACCCGCTCGCGGCCGCGGGAGCACGATGAGCGCGCCCGCCGCCGCGACTGGCGAGAGCACCGCCGCCACGTCCGCGAGCGCGCCCTTCGGGGCGGCGGCGGCGCAGGCTGCCGCGCGCGCCGTCCGCGGCCGGCTCGGCGATCGCGCGCCGTCGGCGCCCGCCGCCGCGATCATCCTCGGCTCCGGACTCGGTGGCCTCGTCGAGCGGATCGAGGACGCCGTGCGCGTCCCGTTCCAGGACGTGCCGGGGTTCCCCGTCGCGACCGTCGTCGGCCACGCCGGCGCGCTGATCGCCGGGCGGCTCGGCGGACGTGACGTCGTCGCGCTCGCCGGGCGGTTCCACCTCTACGAGGGGCACCCGCCCGAGCTCGCCGGCTTTCCCGTGCGCGTGCTCCACGCGCTCGGCGCGCGCACGCTGATCGTCTCCAACGCCGCCGGCGGGATCCGTCGCACGATGCGTCCCGGCGACCTGATGCGCATCGACGACCACATCAACCTGATGTGGCGGAATCCGCTCATCGGGCCGTCCGAGCCCGGCGAGCCGCGCTTTCCCGACATGTCGGCACCGTACGATCGCGCCCTCGGCGCGCTGCTCCACGAGACGGCGCGGGAGATCGGCGTCCCGCTCCTCGACGGCGTGTATGCCGGGCTGCTCGGCCCGACCTACGAGACGCCGGCGGAGGTCCGCATGCTCGACCGCCTCGGCGCCGACGCGGTCGGCATGTCCACCGTACCCGAAGTCATCGTCGCCCGCGCGCTCGGCATGCGCGTCGCCGGCGTCAGCTGCATCACGAACATGGCCTGCGGAATCCTGCCCCAGAAGCTCGACCACGCCGAGGTGCTCGAGACCACGACGCGCGTGACGCGGGAGTTCCAGGATCTGATCGAGGGGCTGGTGAGACGGCTCGGGTAACGGGTGAGGGGCAACGTGTAAGCGGGAAACGCGAACCGGGCCGGTCTCCTCTTCGGAAGCCGGCCCGGCGCACGGTTACCCCTTACCCGTTACCCCTTGCCCGCAAAATGATTCAACGGCCCGTGTCCCTTTCCCAGCCCCGGCGCCGTGCGGATCGCCTCGTGGACGTAGTCGAGCGAGCGCGACACCGCCTCGCGGAGCGGGAAGGCGAGCGCGAGGTGCGCCGCCACGGCGGACGACAGCGTGCACCCCGTGCCGTGCGTGCTCGTCGTCTCGATTCTCGCGTGGCGGAACTCGGTGAGCTCGCCGTCGAACAGCACGTCCACCGTCTCGGCGCCGGCGAGGTGGCCGCCCTTGACGAGGGCGGCCCTCGCTCCGCCGCTCTCGACGAGCTCACGCGCCGCGCGGCGCATCGCGTCCACGTCACGCACCGTGCGTCCGATCAGGATCGCCGCTTCGTCGAGGTTCGGGGTCACGAGATCGGCGAGCGGAAGCAGCTCGCTCCGCACGGCCGCGACGGCGCTCGCCTCGAGGAGCACATCGCCCGACGTCGCGACCATCACCGGATCCAGCACGTACGGCGCCAGCGCATACTCGCGGAGCCCCTCGGCCACCGTATGGACGACGCTCGCGTCGGCGAGCATTCCGCTCTTCACCGCCGACGGCCGCAGGTCGGTCGCGACCGCGTCCAGCTGGGCGCGGATCAGCCCCACGTCCACCGCGCTCCAGCCGCTGACGCCGAGCGTGTTCTGCGCCGTGATCGCGGCAATGACGGAGGTTCCGAACAGCCCGAAGCGGTGGAACGTCTTCAGGTCCGCCTGGATCCCGGCGCCGCCTCCCGAGTCGGAGCCGGCGATGGTGAGCGCGATGAGCAAGGGAGCGAGGGCTTGGGGCCTGGGGCGTAGGGCTTGGCCAGCGGGAATTACGGGAAAGGTACAACGTGCGAAAAGGGAAGAGGGGCGGCGCACTCGTGCGCCGCCCCTCGTTTTCGGCCCTAGGCCCTTTGTCCTATTGCCCCTGCTGTCTCGGCACCGGCGACGGCGGCAGCGAGGCGACGCGATCCTTGAAGCGGTGGAAGTTCTGCGAGTCGTGCGACAGCGACCGCAGCACCGCCGGGTCGTACTGCTTGATCTGCGCTTCCGTCGCCGCGATCCGGTTCTCCTCCATCGGGTGCGTGGCGAACCACGCCTCGACACCGGCCGGCCGCGTCTTCCGTTCGTCGAGCAGGATCTGGAACATCTCCGGTATCCCCTGCGGGCTGATGCCGGCGCGGATCACGTTCCTGATGCCCTCGGCGTCGGCCTCCGTCTCGTCCTGGCGGCTGAACTTCGCGAACACCGCCGTGCCGGCGACGTTGATCAGCGTCCCTGCCGCTTGGCTGTCACAGACGCGCGTCAGGATGCAGGCGAGCGAGACGCCGATGTTCGCCTTCTGCGCCTGCTGCATCTGCTTCACCGAGTGGCGCCGGACGACGTGGCCGATCTCGTGGCCGAGCACGCCCGCGAGCTGATCCATCTCGTTCGTGCGCTCGATCAGGCCCCGGTTCACGTACACGAAGCCGCCCGGCACCGCGAACGCGTTGACTTCCTTGCTGTCCACGACGTAGAAGTGCCAGTCGAGGTCCCCGCGCGACGTCAGGTGGGCGATCGAGTCGCCGAGTACGTTTATGTAGCGGTTGATCTCGGGGTCGGTGATGATCGGCAGCTGCGCGTTGATCTGTTGCGCATACTGCTGCCCCATGTCGATCTCCTGTTGCTGCGAGATCGCGCACGCTCCCACGCCCAGCGTGAGGGCGACCGAGAGTGCTGCGGCAGTCAGAGTTCGTCTCATTCGTGCTCCTGCGGTGAGCGCGCCTCGTCCGACGTGATCGTCGTGGCCCTCGCGGCGCGTCGTGGTAGAGGGCAGTTTGGCAAGACCCATTCCATGTCCGGACCCGCTGGTCCGAACCACTAATCGCGTGAAGCTACTGACCTTAGCTCGCGACCTCCGCCGTCGGAAAGCGCGCGAGCGTCATCGTCTCTTCGTCGCCGAAGGTGTTCGCGCGGTGGACGAGCTGCTCCGCTCCACCCTCGCGGTGCGCGGCATTCTCGCCTCGCCGCAGCTCGCGCCCGCCGCCCGGGAAACGCTCGTCGCCGCGGCGACTGTGCGCGGCGTCACGCTCACGGAGCTCGACGAGCGCGACTTCGCGACCGCCGCCGACACCGATTCACCCCAGGGCGTGCTCGCGATCGGCGAGTCGCCCGTGCGCGCGCTCGACGCGCTCACGCTCCCCGCGACTGCCCGTCTCGTCGTGCTCGACGGCGTTCAGGACCCGGGCAACGTCGGAACGATCCTCCGTACCGCCGCCGCGCTCGGCGCCGCGGCCACCCTCGCGCTTCCCGGAACGGTTGACCTCTGGAACGCGAAAGTCGTCCGTAGCGCGATGGGGGCGCTCTTCCACCACCCGGCACTCTCTTGTACCTGGGACGAGCTCGACTCGTTCCTCGGCGAGGCGGGCGCCGAGCTCTGGGGCGCCGACGCGGCCGGGGAGCCGGTGGACCGCTCGCGCGGCGCGCGGCCGGCGCGGCTCGCGCTCGCGGTCGGCAACGAGGGCGCCGGTCTGTCGGCCGATGCCAGGGCCCGCGTCCGCCGCCTCGTCGGCCTGCCCATCGCCTCGCAGATCGAGTCGCTGAACGTCGCCGTCGCGACCGGCATCCTCCTGTACGAACTTCGACCATGATGGTGACCCGGTGATCCCGGCACTTCCCGCGCTGCTCCTGCAGCTCGTTCCTCCAGCCGCCGCGCCGACGCTGGCGACGCCCGGAGTCGCCACGCCAATGTCGGCGGCGCTGCTCGCGCTGCTCGTCGGCGCGTGCGTCGGCTCCTTCCTGAACGTCTGCATCGCGCGCTGGCCGGCGAGCCTCTCTGTCGTGTCGCCGCCCTCGCGCTGCCCGAAGTGCGAGCGCGAGATCCGTTGGTACGAGAACGTGCCGCTCGTGAGCTGGCTGGCGATGCGCGCGCGCTGCCGCGGCTGCCAGCTTCCCATCTCCGTCATCTATCCGGCGGTGGAGCTCGCGGTGGGGCTCGGCTGGCTCGCCGCGGTGCTCGCCTTCGGTCCGACGCTCACCGCGCTCCGCGTCGCCGTCCTCGGCACGGTCCTCTTCGGCGT
>DATMHT010000494.1:0-24119 GCA_035554795.1 Gemmatimonadaceae bacterium
TGGAGGTAGCCGAGCGACGAGTAGCCGGTGCCGAAGTCGTCGAGGTAGATCCGCACGCCGAGCCGGCGCAGCTCCTCGAGCATCCCGCGCGTGCCGTCGGCGTCGTCCACGGCGAAGCTCTCCGTGATCTCGAGCTTGAGCGCGCGTGGGTTGAGCCCGCAGGCGCGCAGCGTGTCGGCCACCGTCCGCGCGAACGACGGCTGGGCGAACTGCTTCACCGACAGGTTCACGCTCACCGCCAGCGGCACGTCGCGCGTGAAGCGCCGCTGCCAGTCGCGCGTCTGCCGGCACGCCTCGTTCAGCACCCACGCGCCGATCTGGACGATGAGCCCCGTCTCCTCGGCGAGCGGGATGAAGTCGAGCGGCGGCACGAGACCGCGCTCCGGATGCCGCCATCGCAGCAGCGCCTCGAGCTCGGTGACGCGCCCCGTCGCGAGATCCACCAGCGGCTGGTAGTAGAGCTCGAACTCGCCGCGCTCGCTCGCGTGGCGCAGCGCCGTCTCCGTGCGCAGCCGCTCGAGCGCGCGCGCGTGCATCCCGCGGTCGAACATCTCGTAGCGCGCCCGCCCCGCCGCCTTCGCGCGCGTCATCGCGATGCCGGCGCGTTGCAGCAGCCGCTCGGGCGCGTCGATCCCCGAGGAGCTGAGCACGACACCGACGCTCGCCGACGTGAAGACGTCGGTCTCGACGTCGTCGTCATAGGTCGGGATCGGCGCGGCGAGCGCCTGCAGGAGGCGGTCGGCCACGCGCCCGCCGTCGCTGTCGTCGGCGAGGCTCTCCAGCAGCACCGCGAACTCGTCGCTGTTCAGCCGCGCGACGATGTCCTCGCCGCGCACGCACGCCTGCAGCCGGCGCGCGACCTCGGCGAGGACGCGGTTGCCGGCCTCGCGTCCGAGCCCGTCGTTGACCGACTTGAAGCGGTCGAGGTCGAGCGACAGCACCGCGAAGCGGAAGTCCTTGTGCCGCTTCGCGCGCTCGACGGCGTGCGAGAGACGGTCGAGGAAGAGCGCGCGCTTCGGCAGCCCGGTGAGCGCGTCCCGCATCGCGTGGCGCCGCAGCTCCTCGGTCTCCGTGCGCGACGCGGCGAGCGCGCGGTGCAGCGCCAGCCTCGCGGCGACCGACGCGGCGACGCCGCGCAGCGCGTCCACGTCGCGCGCGGCCCACGCACGCGGCACGCCGGAGCAGACGCAGAGCGCGAGCGGGGGCGACGATGCCGCGCCGCCCGCCAGCTCCGTCGTCTCCGTGGCGGCGTCCGCGTCGGGCAGCGGGAGGATGGCGTAGGCGCGCGCGGCCGGGTCGGGCGCCTCGGCAGCTCCCTGGCGATCGCCGACGTCGGCGCGGATGCACTCCACCCACGGCTCGTCGCGACGCAGCACGCGCACGGTCAGCACGCCATCGCTCCCGCCTTGCGCGGACGGGTCGCCGGCGACGACGGCCGGGCCGCCAAGGGCCAGCGAGACGAGCCGCGCGACGCGCTCGAGCAGCTCGCGCGGAGGGAAGTCCACGGCCGCCACGAGCGGCGCGTCGAGTCCGTCGCGCGGCTCGTCTCGCCGCCGGCGGCGGGGCAGGGGTCCGTTCACTGGGATCGACATGGGCTCGCGAAGCAGACGACCGAGCCCGTCCGCTCGCCACGCGGCGCGTCCCGTCGCGGCGGCAAACGGAAGACGTGACGGCGCGCACGTGGCGGCACGTGCTCTGCTCCGCGTCCTCCCCCTTCCCTCGTGCGTTCCGCGGCCCGCGCGCGCCGTCGGCGCGGGGCGACGGGAGACCGATGCGAACACGAGAGCGACCGACCGCGACCACAAGGAGCAGAGCATGGGCACGTCACTCGAGATGGGAGCGAGCACGTCCGGCGGGAACGGCGCCACGATCGGCGCCGCGCTCGGCCCGAGCAAGCGTCCACGCGCCACGACCACGGCGCCCTATCAACGCCTCGCCGACGCCGACCGCGGCACCGGCGGCGAGAGCCTCGCCGACTTCCTCGGCTACTTCAGCGTCGGGCTCGGGCTCGCCGAGGCCCTGATGCCGGGTGTGATGTCGCGCGTCGTCGGCATCGACCACGAGGACTCGCAGAACCGCACCCTCATGCGGCTGATGGGGCTGCGCGAGATCTCGCACGGCGTCGCCATCCTCACCAACCAGCAGCCGAAGAAGTCCATGTGGTCGCGCGTCGCCGGCGACGCCCTCGACCTCGCGCTGCTCGGGAAGGCGCTCACCAACCCGAAGAACGGCCGCGGCCGCACCGCGTTCGCGACCGCGAACGTCCTCGCCGTCGCCGCGCTCGACGTCATCGCCGCGCGCGAGCTGTCGCGCCAGCCGAAGACGGAGGCGAACGCCGGCGCCGACGAGGGGATCATCCACACGAAGCGCAGCATCACCGTCAGGCGCCCGGTCGAGGAGGTGTACGCGTTCTGGCACGACTTCCAGAACTTCCCGCAGTTCATGCGGCACCTCGAGTCGGTGACCGACATCGGCGGCGGGCGCTCGCACTGGGTGGCGAAGGGGCCGGCCGGCAAGCAGGTGCAGTGGGAGGCGCAGACGACCGCCGACGTCCCCAACGAGCGCATCTCCTGGCGCTCGGTCGAGGGCTCGGAGGTCTACAACGCCGGCACCGTCCGCTTCCAGCCGGCGCCCGGCGGCCGCGGCACCGAGGTGCGCGTCGAGCTCGAATACAAGCCGCCGTTCGGCAAGCTCGGCTCCAAGGTCGCGATGCTCTGGCGCGAGGAGCCGGGCCAGCAGGTCCAGGACGACCTGCGCCACTTCAAGCAGGTCATGGAGCTCGGCGAGATCGTGCTCTCCGACGCGACGAAGCAGCGCGGGATGCACCCGGCGCGGCCGGACGACAAACCGATCGAACTGTGAAGGGCGCGTAGCGGGTAGCGGGTAGCGCGTAGCGACAGGACCTCGGGACGTCCCGAGCGGCTGACCCGCTACGCCCTACGCGCTACGCCCTACGCGCTACGCCCTACGCGCTACGCCCTACGCGCTACGCGACCGAGCAACTCCGACTCACTCGAGGAGACGAGATAAATGAAGGCGACCTGCTGGAAGGGCATTCAGAAGATGGAGGTCGAGGAGGTTCCGGATCCGACGATCCTCAACCAGAGCGACTGCATCGTGAAGGTGACGTCCACCGCGATCTGCGGGTCGGACCTGCACCTGTACAACGGCTTCCTGCCGATGATGGAGCCGGGCGACATCATGGGGCACGAGTTCATGGGCGAGGTCGTCGAGGTCGGGCGCAACGTGAAGAACCTGCGCGTCGGCGACCGCGTCGTCGTCCCATTCCCGATCGCCTGCGGCAAGTGCGGCGCGTGCCAGGCCGAGGCGTACTCGCTGTGCGAGAACTCGAACCCGAACGCATACGTCGCCGAGAAGATGCTCGGGCACACGGCGGCCGGGATCTTCGGCTACTCGCACCTCACGGGCGGCTTCGCCGGCGGGCAGGCGGAGTACGCGCGCGTGCCGTTCGCCGACGTCGGGCCGCTCAAGGTGCCGGAGGGGCTCACCGACGAGCAGGTGCTCTTCCTCTCCGACATCCTGCCCACCGGCTACATGGGCGCGGAGATGTGCGGCATCAAGCCGGGCGACACGGTCGCGGTGTGGGGGTGCGGCCCGGTGGGGCAGTTCGCCATCGCCAGCGCCTACCTGCTCGGCGCGGAGCGCGTGATCGCGATCGACCGCTTCGACTACCGGCTCAAGATGGCGCGCGAGAAGGCCGGCGCGATCACCATCAACTACGACGAGGTGGACAGCGTCGCCGACGTGCTCAAGGACCTGACCGCCGGCCGCGGCCCCGACCACTGCATCGACGCCGTCGGCGCCGAGGGGCACACGCACGGCGTCGCGTACCTGCACGACCGCACGAAGCAGATGCTGCGCATGCAGGCGGACCGGCCGATCGCGCTGCGCGAGGCGATCTACGCGTGCGCCAACGGCGGCACGGTGTCGGTCGTCGGCGTCTACGCGGGGATCATCGACAAGTTCCCGATGAACGTCGTCATGAACCGGTCGCTCACGATCAAGACCGGGCAGTGCCACGTGCACCGCTACATGAAGCCGCTGCTCGAGCGCATCCAGAAGGGCGAGATCGACCCGACCTTCGTCATCACGCACCGCATGCCGCTCGACCAGGCCGCGAAGGGCTATGAGATCTTCAACAACAAGGAAGACAACTGCGAGAAGATCGTGCTCAAGGCGTAGCGCGCGGGACCTGACCGCGAGTGACGAGAGGCGCCCGGTACTCGGGCGCCTCTCTTGTCGGACAGGATGAACAGGATGAACAGGATGTGTGAGGGCGACCGCGACGACACGTCGTCATCCTGTCCATCCCGTTCCTCCTGTCGATTCCTTCCAGCTTGGCCGTGGTGACGAAGCAGACCTCGGCGCCGCGGCCTTCGTCGTCGCCGCCGCCGCCTCTTCCGCGCGCCGCGCGATGCCGAGCAGCTGCTTCCGCTGCATGATCAGGTGCCCCCACGGCACGAGCGTCCGCACCGTCCAGTGCGGCAGGCCGAATGGGGGCTGGTAGCCGCGCCGCTCGCGGGCGCGGGCGATGAGACGCGTGACGCCCGGCTGCCGCTCCTCGAGCACGAACGCCCACGTCATCAGCGGCGGCCCGCCTTCCGGTGGCACCGCGCCCAGCACGAGGGAGCGACCCGGCTCGATGCGCATGATCGAGAACCCCTCGGTCGCGTCGGGCAGCCACGGCATGATCGTGCCGACCGCGATCTCCTGGAGCTCGGGCACGATGCGCTCCTTGCTGGGCTCGCGGCCGTTGTCGATGAAGTCGTAGCTGTACCACCCCGCCCGCCCCGCGCCCATCTGCGCGAGCCACGGCCAGACGTCGGCGGGCGAACGGTTGATGGTGACGGCGTGCGTGAGCGATCCCTCGACGTCGGGCAGGATGTCGTCGCCCGGCAGGTGGCGGGAGCGCTCGTCCCGGTTCGCGTGCACGGATCTGAACATGGCGAGATCCTCCGCATCGCGGTGGTGTGAAGACGCGTGCGCATGACGTCGCGACGTCGCCGGCGCCAGCATTCACCAATGGCGCGATCCGCGCCCGACCGCTGTCAGGCGGAGCGCGACACGCCCCCTATGGCGCGTCACACGCGCCGTCCGTGACGCCGCTCACGGCTCCGCCTGCCTAACGAGACCGACGCGGCCGGCACGGCCCGGCGCGTGACGCGGACCGGCGCTGCGGAGTCTTATCACACATGAGGCCGTCATCCTGCCGTGCGCGCCGCGGACCGCTCTTCCCCGGCGCGCAGCGGCTTGCCGCGCCCCTGGCGCTGGTGCTGGTGCTGCTGGCCACCGCGGCGTGTCGCGGCGCCGCCGACCGTACCCCGGGCGGCGCGCGGCACTCGTCGTACGCGGCGCGCGACGGAAGCGTCGCGACGGCCGCGACGGCCGACCCGACGTACCGCGCCGCCGCCGCGGCGCTCGCCGAGCGTCGCCCGTGGCGCGCCGAGCTCGTGCTCGCGCCCGCGCTCGCCGATCCGGCGCGGCGCACGCCCGCCGCGGTGCTGCTCGCCGCCGAAGCGTCGGCGGCGACCGGGCGGTGGCGGCGCGTGGATTCTCTGCTGCAGTCCATCGATCGCGCCGACTCGGTCGTCGTGGTCCGCGCGCGGCTGCTGCTGGCCCGCAGCGCGCTCGAGCAGGGCGACGCGGCCGGCGCCCTCGAGCACGCGCGCGTCGCCCTCGCCATCGCCGCGACCGACGACGAGCGCGGCCGCGCGCTCACCTTCGTCGGCCGCGCGCAGGAGCGACTCGGCGCGCGGGACAGCGCCCGCGCCGCCTACGCCGCGGCCGCGTCCTCGCTCGCGCCGGCCGGCGACTGGCTGACGCTGCGCGCGGCGTCGCTCGAGCGCGACGGTGCCGCCCGTGCCCGCGACTACGCGCGGCTGCGCACTCCCGTCGCCCGCGACCGCGCCGACTACGTGGAAGCGCAGGCGCTCGAGCGCGCCGGGCGCGCGCGGGCCGCGATCGCGCTCTACGAGAAGGCGGGCGCGTCGGTGGACGCGATGCGGCTCCGCGCCGCGACGGCGAGCGGGACCGCGGCGCGCGACCGCTCGCGGCGCGAGCTGCTCGCCGTCGTCTCCAACTACGGCGGGACCGCGCGCGCGCGCGACGCCATCGAGATGCTCGACGCGGGGCGCTACCGGCTGACGCGCGACGAGGAGATGATGGTCGCGCGCAGCGCCGCGGTGCACGGTCCTCTGTCGCGCGCGCGCACCGGGTTCGAGCGCGCGTTCCGCATGCGCCACCCGACGGCGCGCGAGCGCCTGCTGCTCGTCGCGGTGCTCGCCGAGTCGGGGCCGGCGGACCGCCGCCGCGCCGAACGGCTGCTCGCGCGGATGGCGAAGTCGCGCCGGAAGTCGCCCGACGCCGGCGCCGTCGCGCTCGAGCGCGCGAAGATGCTGCGCCGCGGCGGCCACTCGGGCGCGGCCCGCCAGGCGCTGCGGCTGGTCGTCAAGCGCTACCCGCGCGACGCCGAGGCCGCCGCCGGCGCGCTGCTCGACCTGGCCGAGATGGAGACCGACGCGCGGCACGACGCCGCCGCCCGCGACGCGTACCTGACGCTGGTTTCACGCTACCCGGCGAGCGAGCTCGCGCCCCACGCGCGCTTCGCCGCCGCGATCCTCGCCTTCGCCACCGGCAAGCGCCGCGCTGCCGCCGAGGAGCTGGACTCGCTGGCGACGCTCTACCCGTCGAGCTCCGACGCGCGCGCGGCGCGCTACTGGAGTGGCCGCGCGTACGCCGCGCTCGGCGACAGCGCGGAGGCTCGCGCGCGCTGGGAGCCGCTCGCCGCGGCCGGTCCGACGTCGTACTACGCGGTGCTCGCCGCGCGCCGGCTCGGCGTACCCGCGTGGACGCCCGCCGACAGCGACGGCTTCACGGCGTTCGCCGACGTCGGTGAGGCGCTCGCGCGCGTGGACGTGCTCGAGGGCCTCGGCATGGCGCTCGAGGCGCGGCTGGAGATGGACGCGCTCGCCGCGAGCGCCGACTCGTCGGTCGAGCACGTGCTCGCGGTGGGCGACGCCTTCCGCGCGCGCGGCCAGATGCGGCGCGCGATGGAGCTCGGCCGGCGCGCGGTGGCGCTCGGCGCGGCCGGCGACGCGCGCGCGTGGCGTCTCGTCTACCCGGTGGGCGAGATGGACCTCGTCGCGACCGAGGCGGCGCGCCGGCGCGTCGACCCGGCGCTCGTCGCCGCCGTCATCCGCCAGGAGTCGAGCTTCGAGCCGTCGGCGACGTCCGAGGCGGGCGCGCGCGGACTGATGCAGATGATGCCGCGCGTCGCGGCGTCGCTCGCGCGCGCCGAGCGGATCGCGCCGTGGGACGCGGCGTCGCTGTACGAGCCGGACGTCAACATCCGCCTCGGCGTGCTGCACCTCAGCGCGTTCACGCGCCACTATCCGCACCCGGCGCTCGCGCTCGCGGCGTACAACGCCGGGCAGAGCCGCGTCGCGCGCTGGTCGAAGCGCACCGGCGGCCAGGACCCGGAGCTGTTCGTCGAGCGCATCCGGTTCGCGGAGACGCGCGGCTACGTCTGCAACGTGCTCGTCGGCCGCGCCGCCTACGCGGCGCTGTACGACTGGGGGCGCTTCGCCGGCACCGCCGGCGAAGCGCGGCTCTCCGCCGTCGCCACGCGACCGTGAGCTCTCGGCTCCTCGGTATCGGACAGGATGAACGGGATGGACGGGATGTGAAGCAGGTGCCTCATCCTGTTCATCCTGTTCATCCAGTCCGGCAGCCCAGAGCCGTCGTCGCTAGTTGATCCCCGCCGCGCCGCGGCCGCGGAGGTAGTTCAGCTCGCGCAGCGCGAGGTTGATTCCGTCGCGCGCCTTGTCGAGCGCCAGCTTCGCGTCTTCGAGCGCGGTCTTCGCGATCGCCTGCACGTCTTCCTCGAAGCGCGTCGGCTTTCGCGCCGCCCGGCGCGGCTCCCGGATGTCGATGGTCTTCGTCATGGGTTCTCCTGGTGCGTACCGCACCTTCACGTTGGCGCGCGGCGGAGCGCGGCGCCGTCGGGGGAACGGAGACCGGGTGTGCGGAAAGGCCCGACGGCCGACGCCGCCTTGCGCGACCGCCGGCTAGACGTTTGTTCATGGGTGCGCGAGCGACGCGGCTCCGCCATCGAACGCCGTCTCAGGCATCGGACCCGACCCGGATCGCACTCATGACGACACGACGTCTCGCCGCACTCCTGCTCTTCCCGCTCGTCCTCGGCGCCTGCGCGGACGCCGCGACGACGACGGCGCCCGCCGCGTCGGCCGGCGCCGCGATCGCGCGCGCCGACCGGCTCCCGTCGGCCGGCGCGCGTGGGCTCACCGTCATGACACGCAACCTCTTCCTCGGCGGCGACATCTTCGGCGTCGCGGCGCCGAGCCCGACGCCGCTGCCGGTGCGCATCGCCCAGTTCTGGCAGACGGTGCTCGCGTCGAACTTCCCCGAGCGCGCGGGGACGATCGCGAAGGAGATCGGCGACGCGTCGCCGCAGCTCGTCGGGCTCCAGGAAGTCCCGATCTACCGCATCGATCCGCTCGGCGACGCCGCGGTCGGCGGCACGCACCCGGCGACCGTCGTCGCGCTCGACTTCCTCGCGACGCTGCAGGATTCGCTCGCGGCGCGCGGCCTGTGCTACCACGTCGCGTCGTCGGACCTGCTGTCCGACATCGAGATGCCGATGGTCGCGTCGGTGAGCCCGCTCCGGCTCGTGGACCTCCGCTACACCGACCGCGACGTCGTGCTCGCCCGCTGCGACGTGCCGACGAGCGACCCGCGGAGCGGCGTGTACACGGCGCGCCTCACCGTCGGCGTGAGCGGCATCCCGGTGTCGGTGCTGCGCGGCTGGGCGTCGACGCTGGCGACGGTCGGCGGCGTCACCTACCGCTTCGCCACGACGCACCTCGAGACCGACGGGTCGCCGGCGACGCAGCTCGCGCAGGCGCGCGAGCTGATCGCGGTGCTCGCGTCCGAGCCGCACCCCGTCGTCCTCGTCGGCGACTTCAACTCGGCGGCGGACGGCTCGCAGACGCCGACCTACGGCGTGCTCCTGAGCGAGGGCGGCTTCGTGGACGCGTGGACCGAGGCGCACCCGCACGATCCCGGCTACACGTCGTCGCTGCCGGAGAGCCTGTTCGGCGCGCCGACGCTGACGACGCGCATCGATCTCGTGCTCGTGCGGCAGAACTTCCACGCCAGCTCCGCGGCCGGAATCGTCGGCGGCGTCCACGCCGACGTGATCGGCGAGGAGCTCGGCGACCGCACGCCGAGCGGGCGGTGGCCGTCGGACCACGCCGGCGTCGTCGTCGAGCTGAACGCGCCGAAGGCGATCGCGAAGCGGTAGCGCGGCTCGCTGCGAACGGGCCGTGATCATGAGGGACCGCCAATGAAACATTGGCGGTCCCTTCGCGCGTCGGGGCCGCGACCGGGCCCGGGTTCGTTAGGCGCGAAACCTGCTTGTTCCAGCGAGCACGGCAGTCGTTACCGCACCCGGGTGACGACTGTCACAGTAGCACGTGGCGGCCGGATGTAACGTCCCGCTGCTCATCTGTTCATGCCCCGTCGACGCGCCCCGTCGGCGACATCAGCCGCAGGCGTACGCTGCGGCCAGGAGTTCCGCATGCGACCCACCGCGCCCGTGATCCGCCGCTCGCTCGCCGCCGTCGTCGTCCTCTGCGTCGGTGCCGCGTGCGCCGACGTGGCCACGCAGCCTAACGAGTCCGTGCCGCGCACGACGCGCCGCGACCTCGTGGACACGAGCACCATCGTCGCGGTGGACAGCGTCGCCTCGCCGACACTGCTCGTCTGTCCGACGACGGACGCGGCGAGCGCACGGGCCGTCATCGGACCGGCCGGCGGCAGCATCGGCGCGCGCGGGACGACGCTGACGATCCCGCCGGGCGGCGTGCTCGACTCGACGCTGTTCGAGGTCGTCGTGCCCGTGTCGCAGTACATGGAGGCGGACATCCACGCGGTCGGCGTGGACCACTACGTCTTCCAGAAGCCGGCGACGATCACGATCAACTACGCGCGCTGCCCGTCCTCCGTGCTGCCCGCCAGCGGGGCGCTCGAGGGCGTGTACGTGGACACGGCGACGTATCAGATCCTGCAGCAGATGGGCGGCGTGAACGACAGGACCGGTCACAAGGTCAGCTTCACGACCCCGCACCTCTCCGGCTACATCGTCGCCTACTGATCCGACCGATGGCGACGCTGAACGGTGCCGGCCCGGCCGGCCAGCCCCTGTCGCCGCTGACGGCGCGGGCGCATCTCGATGGCGGTCTCCCGTACGAGCAGGCGGGGATCGCGCGCAAGGCGGTCGCGGCGTACGAGGCCGCGCTGAGCATCGGCGCGACGCCGCTCGAGCAGGCGGAAGCGCATCTCCGGCTGGCGCGCGTGCACAGCTCGGAGAGCCAGTGGGCGGCGGCGGCACGCGAGGCGGGTCTCGCCGTGGCGCTGGCCGAGCAGGGCGGCTCCGACGATCTCGCGGCCGAAGCGATGAACGTGCAGGTCGGCGTGCACCTGCTCCAGGGCGACCTCGACGCCGCCGACGCGCTCGCCGAGCGCGCGCTCGCGCGTGCCCGCTCGGCGCGCGTGCGCGGGATCCTGCTGCAGAACCGCGGCTCGATCGCGGCGCAGCGGCGCGACTTCGCCGCCGCGAGCGCGCTGTTCGGCGAGTCGGTGAGCGCGTTCCACGAGGCGGGCTACGAGCTCGGGATGGGCTTCGCGCTCGTCAACGCGTCGGCCGCGGCGCGCGACGCGGGCAACGCCGCCGAGGCGCTCGATCTCGCCGAGCGCGCGGCCGTCGTCGCGCGGCGGCTGAGCGCCTTCGACGTGCTCACGATCGCGGTGCAGAACCAGGCGCAGGCGCTCGTCGCGCTCGGCCGCGCCGAGGAAGCCGAAGCGCCGCTGGGCGAGGTGCTCGGCCACTTCACGGCGACGGCCAACGTGCTCCGCCAGGCCGAATGCCTCGAGGTCATGGGCGAGCTCTACGCCATCCGCCCCGACAACGAGGACACCGCCGCGCGCTGCTTCGACCTCGCCCTCTCCCTCTCGCGGCGCGTCGGCGCGAGCGCGCTCACGGAGCGGCTGGCGCGGCGGCTGGCGGAGGTGAAGACGGGACGGCGCGGCGATGGCTGGGGGACGCCGGCGGTGGCGAGCTAGTCTCGGGTAGCGGGTAGCGGGTAGCGCGTAGCAAGACCGACGGGCCGGCTCTCTCTCGCTGAGGTGCCGGCCCGTCACGCATTCGCTACCCGCTACCCGCTACGCGCTACCCGCTACGCGTTACCGGCACTCTCCCGACGGCTTCCGCAGCGGCACGCCGGCTGGCACGGGCGTTCCGAAGTTCGGCGTGCCGTCGGCGTTCCAGCCGAAGCGCTGTATCTGGACGCGGCGGTGCCAGTTGGGGAGCGTGTCGTTCTTCGCGTGGTACACGATCCAGTCCTCGGTGCCATCCTCGGACTTCGTGAAGCTCGCGTGGCCGGGGCCGTAGACGGCGGTGGTGCGCGTGAACGCCGGGCCGAGCTTCTCCCAGCTCGACCGTCGCATCGGGTCGGCCGGATTGCCGAGGCGCATGAGGGCGAGGCGGTAGTCCGGCAGCCACGACTCGCGCGTCGAGTACACGAGGAAGGTCCGGCCGTCGTGCTCGAGGAACTCGGGCCCTTCCAGGAGGTCGAGGCGCGTACCGCGCTCCCAGCGCGCCGTCGGCGACGCGAGGTTCACGCGGTTCGTCGAGATCGTCCAGGGGTTCGACATGCGCGCGATGTAGAGGTGCTGTGGCGTGCTGTCGGTCGTCGCGTCGCGCTCCCAGCCGGACCAGACCGCGTAGAGCTGGCCGCCGAGCTCCTCGACGGTGAGGTCGATCGCCCACCGGTTGGCGGCGTGCGTGGCGATGGAGTCGCCGGTGTAGAGCTGGCCGCGGTCCACGTACGCGCCCTGCGGGTCGTCGGTCACCGACTCGAGGACGCCGGCGCGCTGCGACAGGAAGGGCCGGCCCGGCCGCCCGCCGGCGTAGTAGATGTACCACTTGCCGCGCAGGTAGTGCAGCTCGGGCGCCCAGATGTTGTCGCGGTTCCATCCCGTGTCCGGCGCCGACCAGACGCGCACGCCGTTGCTGGCGAGGCGCGTGAGCGTGTCGGACCGGTAGACGTGGATCGCGCGGCCTGACGACTGCACGTAGTAGTAGTGGCCGTCCCTGCGCACGACCCACGGGTCGGCGCCGTCGGCGACGACGGGATTGGTGAAGGTGCACGCCGCGGCGGGCGTCGCGACGGCTGCCGACGGCGACGGGGACGGAGGAGACGGCGGCGGCGCACAAGCGCCGGCGGCCGCGAGGGCGACGAGCAGAAGTTGGCGTGGCGAGATCATGTCGAGAGAGAATGGATCGTGCACCGCCGTGCACGTGTGATGCTCGGCGAGAAGCGGCGCCGCGGATACTGCTGCTATTCGAATTCGCCGCGGATGAACGCGGATGAATGCGGATTCCTTCTATGTTGTCATCCTGAAGGAGCGCTAGCGACCGAAGGATCGCTTCGACGCACAGCGATCCTTCGCTTCGCTCAGGATGACAAGCAAGTATCTGCGTTCATCTGCGTTGATCTGCGGCGCAATCAAGAGAGTAGTATCCGCGTTCATCCGCGTTGATCCGCGGCGCCGCTTCTCGCCGAGCGCCGAGAGCCAACAGTACGAACGCCCCGCCGGCAGCTGCACCGGCGGGGCGTTCGTTTCAGGTCGTCCCGGCGATCACCAGCCGGGGTTCTGCTGGATGTTGGGGTTCAGGTTGCGCTCCGCCTGCGGGATCGGGAGCAGCTCCGACTTGCCTTGCACGAAGTTGTTGAAGTCGGCGTCGTGCGCGATGAGCGCCGGCAGGTCGGTCTCGAACAGCTTCTGCCGGCCGAGGTCGAGCCAGCGCTGTCCCTCGAGGCCGAACTCGAGCAGGCGCTGGTGCAGGATCTCGTCGCGCATCGCCGCCTGCGACAGCGTCCGCGGCAGCGAGCCGAGGCCGGCGCGGTGACGCACGGAATCCACGTACACGTAGGCCCCGCCCGTCTGGCCCTGCTCGTTGAGCGCCTCGGCGTACATCAGCAGCACGTCGGCGAAGCGCAGGACCTTGTAGTTGATCTGCGACTCCCACGACTGATCGTTCCGACCGAGGTAGTACTCGCCGTACTTCTTGAAGTACAGGCGGCTGTGGTCCGAGTAGTGTCCCGGATCGTCCGCCTGCCACTGCGCCCACGTCTTGGCGTACACCATCGTCGTGTCGCCGCGGTAGTAGTAGAGCGTCGCGTCGATCCGCTTGTCGTGATCGAGGCCAGCGGATGGCTCGAGGAAGAACTGGTCCTTGTACCATTTGGTCGGCAGACCGTCGCAGTAGCTCGGCCCGCACGGCCCGACCATCTTCGCGATGTTCAGCCCGCAGATGCCCTGCGAGCTGCAGAGCGGCTCGCTGCCGACCTGCACCTCGAACAGCGACTCCGGGCCGTTGTTCCCTTCCTGCCGGAACAGCGTCGCGTAGTCGGCGACGAGCGTGTAGTGGCCGCTCTGGATGATCGGCTGCAGCGCCGCGGCGGCCTTCTGCCACTGGCCCTCCTGCAGGTACGTCTTGCCGAGCATCCCCTGCGCGGCGTCGTGCGTGGCGCGGCCGCCGGTCGTCGTCATCGTCTGCCCCTCGGGCAGCGCCGCCGCGGCGTCGCTGAAGTCCTGCTCGATCTGCGCCCAGACGGCCGCGCTGTCCGAGCTCGCCGGGCGCTCGGTGGGCGAGACCGGCTTGGTGATGATCGGGATGTTGCCGCCGTACAGCGTCATCAGGTGGAAGTAGCCGACGCCGCGCAGGAACTTCGCCTCGCCCACGATCTGGGCGCGCCGCGTCTCGTCCATCTGGATGCCGGGGACGTTCTCCGTCACCTGGTTGGCGTTCGCGATCAGCGTGTACGTCTCGTTCCAGGTGTCGCGGTTGACGTCGAAGTCGTATCCCGACGGGAACTGGAACTTGACGAACGCCTGCAGCTCCGGCCACGGGCTCGTGCTCGTGCCGATGTCGGAGCGCAGGTCGTACGAGAAGGCCTGCCAGCGCTGGAAGGTGCCGAGGCGGAGCAGCGGGTTGTACGCCGCGATCAGCGCCGCCTCGGCGTCGTTCGCGGTCTTGAAGAACGTCGTCGAGCTCGGCGCGTTCGGGTCGGTGACGTTCAAGTCGTTGCGGCAGGCGACGGCGCCGAGACCGACGGCGCCGCCGAGCAGCAGCGTGGCGCCGAGGGTCGCGCGGCGGCGAAGCGCCGACAGCGAGGTGCGGAATCGCATGAGAGTCGGGGACGGGGTACTGGGCCTGAGGGGTGGGCGGCTGTCGTCTCGCATGGCGGCCGCCCTAGAAGCGGAGGTCGAGGCCGAACGTGAACGTGCGCGCGTTCGGGTAGATCAGACCATCGTCCACCCCACGCGCGAGCGGATCACCGAAGCCCAGCACCTCGGGGTCGAAGCCCGTGTAGTTGGTCCAGGTGTAGACGTTCTGGGCGTTGAAGTAGATGCGCGGCTGGTTCGTCGCGCCGAGGCCGAAGCGCTGCGTGAACACCGGCGGCAGCGTGTAGCCGACGATGATGTTCTGGAGGCGGACGAAGTTGCCGCTCTCGAGCCAGCGGTCGCTGAGCGGGTCGCCGTTGACCGCGTCGCCGAAGACGGCGCGCGGCGTGGACGTGTTCGTGTTCGTCGGCGTCCACGGGTTGTAGTCCGAGCGCAGGTTGCTGAGACCCGTGACGCGCTCGGTCGCGAGCCGGACGGCGTTGTAGACCTTGTTGCCGAAGGCGCCGCGGAGATTGACGCCCAGGTCCCACGCCTTCCACTTCGAGTCGAGGAACAGGCCGCTCGTCACCTTCGGGATCGGGCTCCCGGCGTCGACGCGATCCTCGTCGTTGATGCGGCCGTCCTTGTTGACGTCCACGTAGCACAGGTCGCCCGGCTGCGCGCCGGGCTGCGCCACGTGCGCGGTCACCTGCTCGGCCGACTGGAAGATGCCGCAGGTCTTCTTGAGGAAGAACTCGCCGATCGGCTCGCCGACGGTCGTCCGCGCGACGCCGCCGAAGCCGCCGGCGAAGATCGGCTGCCCGCCGTTGCCGAGCGACACGACGCGGTTGGCGGCCGTCGTGAGCGTGAACGTGCTGTTGAGACGGAAGTCGCCGACGTTGGCGCGGTGGGTGGCGCCGAGCTCGAAGCCGGCGTTGCGCACCTTGCCCGCGTTCACCGCCGGGTTGGTCGCCGACGCGAGGCTCGGCGGCAGCGGCGCGTTGACGAGGAGCTGGTCGGCGTCGTTGACGTAGTAGTCGGCCGTGAACGAGAGCGAGTTGTCGAGCACGCCGAGGTCGAGACCGACGTTCGTCGAGCGGTTGCGCTGCCACTTCAGCGACGTGTTGGCGAGCTGCCGGAGCGTCGCGCCCGAGTAGACCTGGCCGCCGAACAGGTAGTTGATGTTCTGGTTGACCGGCACGCCGTAGGCGAAGTCGCCGATGTTCTGGTCGCCGAGGACGCCCGCGCTCGCGCGCAGCTTGAAGAAGTCGGCGCTGCCGAGGACGGGGATGGAGTGCCAGAAGCTCTCCTCGCTCGCGACCCAGCCCACCGAGCCCGCGCCGAAGTTGCCGCACCGGTCGCTCGGGCTGAAGCGCGTCGAGCAGTCGTGGCGCACGCTGCCGGTGAAGAGGTAGCGGTCGAACAGCGCGTAGGTCGCGCGGGCGAGCAGCGAGTTCGTGCGGAACGGCGTCTGGTAGCCGATGTTCGTGCTCTTCGTCGTCAGGCCGGCGTTGAGCTGCTGCAGCTGCTCGTTGGGGAAGCCCTGCCGGTAACCGACGAGCTGCTGGTAGGTGTTGTTCTGCGACGTCTGGCCGGCGACCGCCGAGAGCCGGTGCGCGCCGTTGCCGAAGATGCCGTCGTAGTTGAGCAGGTTCTCGTAGAGCAGCTGCTGCGAGTTGGGGGCCGCCTGCTGCAGCGACGCGCCGCCGAGCACCGGCGTGAGGTAGCGGATCTGGGTGCTGCTGATCCAGTTGGTGGCGAGCGAGTCGTTGTAGTTGATGCCGAGGTTGAGCCGGTAGCGCAGGCCGCCGATCAGCTTGACCTCGCCGTACGCCGAGCCGAGCACCTGGTTCGCGCGGAACTTGTTGTAGTTCTGCTCGAGCGCGCCGACCGGGTTGACGCCGTAGTTCGGGTTGGCGTCGCTGCCGTAGCCGTAGCCGCCCGGGTTGTTCGGGTCGCGCACCGGGATCGTCGGCAGGAGGCTGACGACGTCGATGAGCGGCAGCGCGATGCCGCCGAAGATGCCGTTCGGGAAGCCGCGCTGGTTCGCCTGCGAGACGGCGAGGTTCTCACCGACCGTGAAGCGGCCGCGGTTCACCTGCGAGTTCGCGCGCAGGCTGTAGCGGCGGAAGTTCGTGAGGATGACCGTGCCCTGCTGGTCGAGCACCGAGCCGCTGAGCAGGTAGGTCGCCGTCGCCGAGCCGCCCGACGCCTGGAGGTTGTAGTTCTGGATCGCCCCCGTCTGGAAGACGGCGTCCTGCCAGTCGGTGCTGATCGTCGTCGGATCGGTGACGCCGGCCGGCGGCGTGATGCCGGCGTTGGCGTACGCCTGCTGGTAGACCTTCTGCCACTGCGCCGTGCCCATCACCGGGATCCGCTTCGGCACGCTCTGGAAGCCGTAGTAGGTGCCGACCGAGAACTGGCCCGCCCCCTCGCGCCCCTTGCGCGTGGTGATGAGGACGACGCCGTTCGACGCCTGCGCGCCGTACTGCGCCGCCGCCGAGGCGTCCTTGAGCACCTCGATCGAGGCGATGTCGTCGGGGTTGAGGTTCGGGTTCTGCTGGCCGACGTACATGCCGTCCACCACGTAGAGCGGCGACGGGTTGCCGAAGCTGTTCTGCCCGCGGACGATGATCGCCGCCGGCCGGCCGGGCTGGCCGGTGGCCGCGATCTGCACGCCGGGGACGCGGCCGCGCAGCGCCTCCTCGACCGTCGCGACCTTCTGGTCGCGGATGTCGTCGCCGCCGACGCTGGCGACGGCGCCGCTGACGTCGCGGCTGCGCTCCGTCGTGTAGCCGACCGAGAGGACCTTGCTCAGCACCGTCGGCGCGGCCGTGAGATCGAAGTCGGCGGTCGCCGCCTCGCCGGTGGCGACGGTGATCGGGCGCGTGCTCGGCGCGTAGCCGAGGCGCTGCACGCGCAGGGTGTAGCTGCCGGCCGGGAGGCCGACGATCGTGTAGCGGCCGTCGGCGTCGGTGTTGGCGCCGAAGCGGGTGCCGGCCACGATGACGTGCGCGTCGCCCACGGGCGCGCCAGCGCTCGTCACGCGGCCGGTGACGCGGCTCTGCGCCTGGGCGGCGGCGTCGCGTGCGGCGAGCGTGGCGAGAAGCGGGATACCGACGGCGGCCGCCGCGACCGCGGGCGCCGCGGACAGCGCGGCGACGGCGGCGAGACGGACGACCCGACGGCGTGGGCCGTGACGAGGAGTATTCAAGAGTGCCTCCGGGTGGGTTGACGCGGGGTCCGCCCGCCGACGGCTTCGGCGACGGACGGGTGAGAGCGGGGAACGGCGTGGTTCGACGACGACGGCGGCGGCGCCGTGGACTCGCGCACGACGAGCGTCGCGTCCACGAACACCTTCTTCGGCGGGATGCCCTGCCGGGCCTCGATGTGCTCGACGAGCATGCGCGCCGCCGTCTCGCCCATCTCGAACATCGGCACGCGCACGGTCGTGAGCGGGCACGTGAGGTACTCGCAGAGCGGGATGTCGTCGAAGCCGACGACCGACACGTCCTCGGGCACGCGCAGGCCGAGCTCGGCGAGCGCGCGGTACACACCGACGGCGACGAGGTCGTTGTAGCAGGTGACGGCGGTCGGACGCGCCTCGCCGCGCCGGGCGCGGAAGAGCGCGAGCGCGGCGCGATAGCCGTCCTCCATGTGCGCGCCCGCGGTCACGACGGCGCCGTCGCCGAAGACGAGGTGCGAGCCGCTGTACGCGTTGCGCACGCCGTCCACGCGCTGGCGGCTGTGCGCCGAGTACGCCGGCCCGGCGAGGTGGACGATGCGCGAGTGACCGAGGCCGATGAGATGCTCGACGGCGCGGCGCGACGCCTCGACGTTGTTGACGTCGATGAGGCTCGCCGGGAGACCACGCACCTCCTCGAGCAGGACGAAGGGGACGTTGCGGCGGCGGAGCTCGAAGTAGTGGGCGAGGTCGGCGTGCTCGTCGAGCACCGGGGTGACGATCAGCCCGTCCACGTCCTTGGCCCGCAGCACCTCGACGGCGCGGCGCTCCGAATCGTACTCGCCGGCGGTGCTGACGATGAGCAGCGTGTAGCCGGCCGCGTCGGCGGAGGCGCGGACGCCGTCGATGATCGCGGCGTAGTACGGGTTGTCGTGCTCCTTGATGAGGAGCGCGATGCAGCGGTCGTGGCGGGCCGCCGCCGAGCGCGCGCCCGCGTGGAGGGGGCGGTAGTTGAGCGCCTCGGCCGCGGCGAGCACGCGGTCGCGGGTCGCCGGCTTGACCGCGCCGGAGCCGTTGAGGACGGCCGATACCGTCGCCTTCGAGACGCCGGCCCGGGTGGCGACGTCGGAGATCGTCGAGCGCTGACCGGTCGTCATCGGGGGCATGAGGGGGTCCCGCAGCCACATCGATCGAACTCTTCTGAACCGGTTCGGATCGGTTCAGTGGAGTTCAGAGCGTCGAGATTACCCGTCGGCCAGGGGGCTGTCAAGCGGCCGCCTCTTTGACGGCCAACAGCAGTCGTCAGTGCAACCGAGAGTCGTTGGTCATTGGTCGCGGGTGGTTGGCAAACAACGACGGCGCGCGGAGGGATGCCCCCGCGCGCCGTCGTTGTTCACCACTCACTTTCCACCAACGACCAACGACTCTCAGTCGAACCACCGACTGGTTCTGCCTCTCAGGGCGCGGTCGTGGCCGCCGTCGTCTTCGGCCGTGTCTGCGGGGCGGACGTCGGGAAGCCCCCCGTCGCGACCGTCGGCCAGCCGCTCGTGTAGCTGATCCGGTCGATCAGCATCGGGCGGCGCGAGATGTCGGTGCGGCCGGGGATGAGGTAGGGCTGGTTCACGTCGATCGCGTGGTAGAGCATCCACTCCACGCCGGCGGCGTCGGCGACGACGCTGTTGTGCCCCGGCGCGGTCCACTTCCCGCCGGCGCGCAGGATGGGCTGCGCCGCGCCGTTCGTGCCGGCGAGCTTCTCGAACGGGCCGGTCGGCGACGACGCGCGCGCCACCATCACCGCGTAGTGCGCGTTCGCGCCGCAGCAGCCGTTGCCCGAGAAGTACAGGTAGTAGTAGGGCGCGTGGTAGGTGACCCACGGCCCCTCGATGAGGTTCGCGTCGTAGGCGCCCGCGACGCCGCTCGGCGAGACGAGCGCGATCGGCGCGCTCGCGTCGGCGAAGCTCCGCTCGTCGGCGGCCAGCTCCTTGACCCGGATCGGCGCGCCGTCGGAGCCCCAGTACAGGTAGACCTTGCCGCTCTGCGGGTCGTGGAACGCCATCGGGTCGATCGTCGTGAAGCCCGGCCCGCAGATCAGCGGCGCGCCGACGTCGGTGAACGGGCCGGCGCCGGTCGTGGCGGTCGCCACGCCGATGCACTTCCCGTCGTCGGCGTGGAGCTTCTTGTCGGCGTCGATGTCCGACGTGAAGAACATGACGAAGGTGGACCCGTCCTGGTGCACGTCGGGCGCCCAGAAGTTGTTCGACGTCGTCGCCCACGACGGCTTGATCGGCAGCGCCTCGCCGAGCCTCGTCCACGCCACGAGATCCTGCGACCGCGCGACCTGGAGGCGCACGCCCGTCGTCTGCGTCGCGTAGGCGTAGTAGTAGCCGTCGCTCGAGTGGACGACCCCCGGGTCGGGGAAGTCGGCGTCGATGACCGGGTTGACGTACTGGTCCGCCGTCGGCTTCGGGTTGACCGGGGCGACGGTCTGGGTCGTGCCGCCGCACGCCGCGAGCGCGCCGGCGAGGACGATCGCGAGCGGGACGGCGCGGAAGGCGCGCGTCGTGTCGCCGCGCGGCGTCGGGTGAGCGAGGGGCATCACGTCAGGGGTCGTCGTCACGGTCACGAGCTGGATCTCCACGTCGGGGCTTCGGTTCCGGGCAAGGTACGAGCCGGGCGGTTGACGCGCGAGACGCTCGGTGCTCGGCGAGAAGCGGCGCCGCGGATACTGCTGCTGCTTTTCGAATGCGCCGCGGATGAACGCGGATGAACGCGGATACGGCTCTCTTGCTGTGCAAGAGCGATTGCGCCGCAGATCAACGCAGATCGCCGCAGATCCTTCCTGGAATACGCGTCGAAATCCTTGGGTCACGCGTCCCGCACTCTCGCAGGATGACAACACAGAAAGAATCTGCGTTCATCTGCGTTGATCTGCGGCGAAACCAAAGAGCAACAGTATCCGCGTTCATCCGCGGCGCAATCAAGAGAGCAGTAGCGGTGACGTCCTACCGCACGATGAACTCCACCGTCGGATCCACCGGGTAGCGGCCGAACTTCGCGCCGTAGATGGCCAGGCCGCCCGGCAGCGCATCGCTCACCTCGAGCCGCACGATCACCACGCCCGTCTTCGCCGCCGAGTCGAGCGCGGCGGCCGGCAGCGGCACGCGCAGGAGCTGGCCGTACGAGCCCGCCTCGCGCAGGTAGCGGTCGCGGAGCTGCGCGTGCCAGGAGAGGATGCCGCGGTGGTCGGCCGGATCGTCGGCGAGCTCCCAGCGGCCGGCGAGCGCGCCGTTCGCGCGCACCGTCACGGCGCTCGGGAAGAGCCGCTCGTCGGTCATCGGGTAGGCGTTGCGGTTGCGGCTCGGGTCCATGAAGCCGCCACCGCGCATGTAGTCGCCCTCCTCCTTCACCGTCGTGTCGCGGTCCTTGCCGAAGAGCTGCTTCGCCGACGCCTCGACGACGAACGACGCCTCGGTCACGTCGGCGCGACGCAGGCCGGCCGGCCACGGGATGCGGTACTCGAAGAAGCCCGCGCCGGCGCCGTCCACCTTGAGCCCGTCGAGCACCTTCCACGTCTTCTGCGACCAGCGCGCGTCGGCGTAGTCGCCGGCGGCGACGCGGGCGACGACCGCGCGCCGGCCGTCGGCGAGCGTCAGGCTCGCTGGCATCGGCCCGTCCACGACGAACGTCGTGAAGTTGTGGTGCAGCACCGTGCCGCTCGCGTCCTCGAGCCGCACGGCGAGCACCGCCACCGCCGGCTCGTTCGGCATCGTCACCGCCAGCGGCGCGAGCGGCGCCGACAGGTACGGGCGGTAGGGGACGCGCCGCGTCGCCGTCGCGTACGTCCGCCGCTCACCGACCGAGTTCCAGCCGTAGAGCTCCGTGCGCAGCACGAGCGAGTCGCCGACGGCGCGGCTGTCGCTCAGGAACGACGCGTAGAGCGGCACCTGTACCGTCTCGCCCGGCTTCACCGTCTCGCTCCCGGCGCGCCCGACGGCGACGTAGAAGGGCGAATGGAAGTCGCGCAGCGTCATCCCCGGCACGAGGTCGCCGACGCCCGTCTCCTTGTTCGTGCGGTCGAAGCGCCAGTAGCCGTTCCACTCGTTGATGACGTCGTGGTGCTCGGTGTAGAGCCAGCCGGCGAGCTTGGGATGCCGGCGGAACGCGTCCACCGCCATGTGATAGTCCCAGCTCCAGTCCACGTCGCCGGTGCTCCCCTCGTAGCCCCACACGTTGCCGAACTCCGAGTTGATCATCGGCTGGCGCCCCTGCGCGTAGCCGTCCTCGAAGTTCCACCCCGAGCCCGGATAGGTGCTGTCGCTCACCATGCGCAGGTAGTCCTCCCACTGCCAGCCGGCGAGGTAGTTGTGCCACGAGTTGAGGTCCGTCACCGTGTGGCCGCGGTTGCAGCAGACGGAGTTGTCCTCGACGAGCCGCGTCGCGTCGAGCGACTTGGCCAGCCGCACGCTCTCGACGACGCGCCGCTGCGTGGCGGGGAGGTACGCGTCCTTGCCGTTCACCTTCGTGAACAGTCCCCACGTCTCGTTGTACGGGATCCACGAGAAGATCGCGGGGTGGTTGTAGTCGCGCTCGATCATCTCGCGCATCGCGTAGTCGTGCTCGCGGAAGGCGGTGTCGGTCGGCGGCCCCCACCAGTTGGGGACGTCGGCCATGATCAACACGCCGAGCCGGTCGGCCCAGTACAGCTTGCGCGGCGTCTCGACCTTGATGTGCTCGCGCAGGCCGTTGAGGCCGATCTGCCGCGCGCGGAGGATCTCCGACCGCGTGAAGGAGTCGCTCGGGAAGGTGTAGTAGCCCTGCGGGTGATAGGCCTGGTCGAGCGCGAGCTGCAGGTACACCGGCTCGCCGTTGATCGCGACGTACGGGTAGCTCGTGCCGGGCAGGCTCACCGTCGTGATGGTGCGCATGCCGAAGTAGCTGCGCACCGAGTCGGTGGCGACGCCCTTGCCGCTCACCGTCGCCGCGACCTCGTGCAGGAACGGGTCGTCGAGCGACCAGCGATGCGCGTTCGGCAGTGGCACGTCGAAGCGAATCTCGCGCGCGCCGCGCGCGATGGTGCGCGTCACGGGGGCCTGCCCGTCCCGGTTCGTGAACGCGAGCCGCAGCGTCAGGCCGCCGGCCGGCGCGGGATCGGCGAGCCGGGCCTCCACCGTCACCGCGTTCAGCGCCGCGTTCGGCGTGAAGTGCAGCGTCTCGAGCGGGTCGGTGCCGCGCGCCTCGAGGTAGACGGTCTGCCACATCCCGCGCGCCTTCCCGTAGCCCTGCTTCCCCTCGAGCTTGAACGGGTGGTCGGTGTCGTCCACGCGCAGCGTCAGGCGCTGCGGCCCGTCGAACTTCGCGACCTTCGTCAGCTCGAGCGAGAAGGGCGTGTAGCCGCCCTGGTGGTCGCCGAGCTTCGTGCCGTCGAGCCACGCCGAGGTGCGCCAGTCGGAGGCGCCGACGACGAGATAGATGCGCCGTCCCCGCCAGCTCGCCGGCACCTCGATCGTCCGCTCGTACCAGCCGATGCTCGCCGAGTCGGGCACGCCGGAGAGCGGCGCGCCCCACGAGAAGGGGACGAGGATGGAGCGCGGCGCGGCGAGCGGGTTGGCGAACCACGTCTCGCGCTCGCCGGCGTCGGCCGCGTCGAACTTGAAGTGCCAGCGGCCGTTCAGGTTCCGCCACTCGGCGCGCTCGAAGTCCGGGCGCGGGTGCTCGGGGAGCGGGATCGAGTCGCGTGCCGCGGCGGCGACCGCGGCGTTAGGCGCCGGCTGCGCACCGGCGCTGGCCGCGGCGATCGTGAGCAGGGTGAGGACGGCGGCGCGGGGTACGGCGAATCGCATTGGCTCGCGGGTCTCGTGTGGCTCGTGGTGCGGACGGACGGATGCCGAAGTTGCGCCGGCGTCAGGCGCGATGGAAGCCCGACGCGTGAGAAGCGGCTCTCGGCTGTCGACTCTCGGCTCCTACCCTGGTGCCCTGTACGAGCGTCTTCGCCGCGGATCAACGCGGATCAACGCGGATCAACGCGGATGGGGCGCTCCCCTTTCCCAGTCATCCCGAGCGAGCGACGCGAGCGAGGGAACTTGCGTGCGACACGTGGAGCACGCTCCGCGACCCGGTTGGAAGATCCCTCGCTGCGCTCGGGATGACAAAGAAGTATCCGCGTTCATCCGCGTTGATCCGCGGCGCCGCTCGCCGAGCGCCGAGAGCGGCTTCAGTACACCGCGATCAACTGCGCGACGAGCTCGTTGGCGTGGCGCTCGAGCGGGTGGAAGCGCTTGTCGATCCAGTTCGCCTGGAGGCGCAGATGATCGTCGGGCGTGGCGATCGTGGCGCCGGCGGTGAGCCAGTGCTCGCTCGACGCAATGCCGCCGGCGACGGGAGCGCGCTCCTCGCGGAAGCGTTCCCACTTGAGCACCGGCTCGAGCCACGGCAGCACGCGATAGGCGGCGAGCACGTAGCCGCCGCCCGCCGCGTACGGCGGCGAGGGTGCGGCGACCGCCCCGCTGCCGGGCACGCGCCCCTGGCGGTGCAGCGCCTCGCCCTCGACCGTCGCGCCGCGCCAGAGCCAGCGGGCGTCGTAGCCCCAGAGGTGGTCGGGCCCTTCCCCGCCCCACTTGCCGGAGACGGAGAGCGACGACACAGGCCGCAGCGTGACGCGACCGAC
>DATMHT010000495.1:0-7556 GCA_035554795.1 Gemmatimonadaceae bacterium
CCGAGCTCGATGAGTGGGGCGAGCGCCTCGTGCGCCTGGTCGGCGACGACGTGAGCGCCGAGGGCTACACGACCGAGCTCAAGATCGACGGCGCGGCGGTGAGCCTCACCTACACCGACGGCGTGCTCGTCACCGGAGCGACGCGCGGCAACGGCCTGGTGGGCGAGGACGTGACGCCGAACCTGCGCACGCTGCGCGATGTCCCGCTGCGGCTGCGCGGCGACGCGCCGTCGGGCACCGTCGAGATCCGCGGCGAGGTCTACATCCCCTTCTCCGCCTTCGAGCGGATGAACGAGGCGCGCGTCGCCGCCGGCGAGCCGGTGTTCGCGAACCCGCGCAACTCGGCCGCCGGCTCGCTCCGGCAGCTCGACCCGGCGATCACCGCGGCGCGGCCGCTGCGCTTCTTCGGCTACAGCGTCGTCGCCGTCGGCGGCAACGGCTCCCTCCCCTTCCGCACGCAGTGGGAGCTGCTCGAGACGCTCGCGAGCTGGGGCATCCCCGTCGCGCCGGCGCGCCGCCGCTGCGCCACGCTCGCCGAGGTGCACGCGTGGGCGCACGACGTCGAGCAGCGCGTGCGGGCGGAGCTCGACTTCGCCATCGACGGCGGCGTCGTGAAGGTGAACTCGCTCCGGCTGCAGGGCGAGCTGGGCGACGTCGGCCGCGAGCCGCGGTGGGCGGTCGCGCGCAAGTTCGCGCCGGACATCGCGGAGACGACGCTCGACGATATCCAGGTGAACGTCGGCCGCACCGGCTCGATCAACCCGTTCGCGGTGCTGTCGGCGGTGGAGATCGGTGGCACGACCGTGCGCCTCGCGACGCTGCACAACTTCGAGCTGATCAAGGAGAAGGACCTGCGCGTCGGCGACGTCGTGCAGGTGAAGCGCGCCGGCGAGGTCATCCCGCAGGTGATCGGACCGGTGCCCGAGCGGCGCAAGGAGCGCACGCCGGAGCCGCGGCCGTACGAGCCGCCGAGCGAGTGCCCGTCCTGCCACACCGCGCTCGTCGCCGGCGAGGACCGGGGGATGCTGTACTGCCCCAACTTCTCCTGTCCGGCCCGACAGCTCGAGGCGCTCGTCCACTTCGCCTCGCGTGGCGCGATGGACATCCGCGGCCTGTCGTACGCGCGCATCCAGCAGCTCCTCACCACCCCGATCGAGCGCCACGGCAAGTCGGCGATCCGCGTGCACGACGCCGCCGACCTCTACGACCTCACCGTCGAAGACCTCGTCCAGCTCGACCGGTTCGCCGACAAGAGCGCCGAGAACCTCGTCCAGGCGATCGCCGCGTCGAAGGCGCAGCCGCTGTCGCGGCTCGTCTTCGCGCTCGGCATCGACTACGTCGGCGAGATCGCGGCGCGCCTCCTCGCCCGGCACTTCGGGACGATGCAGCGGCTGGCCACGGCGAGCGAGGAGGAGATCAACGCCGTGCGCGGCATCGGCGAGGTGATCGCGCACTCCACGGCGCGCTGGTTCGCCGACCGGCAGGCGAAGCGGCTGCTCGCCCGGCTCGAGGAGCGCGGGCTCACCTTCGAGGAGCCGCGGGCGGCCACCGGCAGCGCGCTCGCCGGCCAGACCTTCGTCATCACCGGCACGCTGCCGACGCTCTCGCGCGAGCAGGCGACGGAGCTCATCGAGGCCAATGGCGGCCGGGTGACGAGCAGCGTCTCGAAGAAGACGAGCGCCGTCGTCGCCGGGACCGAGGCCGGCAGCAAGCTGGCGAAGGCGCAGGAATTGGGAATTTCGGTGATCGACGAAGCGGAGTTGATGAACAGGGTAAGGGGTAACGAGTAGGGGGTCGCGGACCGCGAGTCGCTCCCGACCGCCGCTGGTCCCCGCCATCGTCGCCGATTACCCATTCCCCATTACCCCTTACCCGTTCCCCCTGCCCTCATGCTCGACCTCACGACCAACCAACTCGCCGCCGTGCCGCGCTCGGTGCTCGGCGCGCTGCGCGCGGCGCTCATGCGCGACGCCGGCCCGTCGGCCGCCGCGTACCTGCAGGAGGCCGGCTACGCGGGCGGCGAGGCGCTGTTCGCGTCGTTCCGCGCCTGGCTCGTGGCGCGCGGCGTCGGCACGGCGCCCGAGGCGCTCGAGCTCGAGGCGTTCGAGCGGCACGCGGCCGACTTCTTCCGCGACGCCGGGTGGGGCTCGCTCAAGGTCGGCACGTTAGGCGACGCGGTGGCGCTGCTCGACAGCGACGACTGGGCGGAGGCCGACCCGCAAGCGGCGCTCGACCACCCCGGCTGCCACCTCTCGGCGGGCCTCTTCGCCGACTTCTTCGGCCGCATCGCGGACTCGCCGCTCGCCGTCCTCGAGGTCGAGTGCCGCTCGATGGGCGACCCGCGCTGCCGCTTCCTCCTCGGCAGCGCCGAGGTGATGGGCCACGTCTACGAAGAGCTCGGGCGCGGCGTCGGTTACGCGGAGGCAGTCGGGGCGGCGAACGGGTAGAGCGGCTCTACTCCACCAACCCCGCGTAGAGCGGGTTCAGCACCAGCTGGCCGTCCACGAGGATCTCGCGGTCCCACGGCAGGACGATGGTGCTCTCGGTGGCGAGGGCGTGAAAGTCGGGCTCGTAGCTGCCGGTGCGGAAGCTCACCGCCGTGCGTACCTCGAGCGCGCCGGCGTTGACGATCGCCGACTTTGCCATGCGCAGCGTGTCGCCGGAGTCGCATGTCTCGTCCACGACGAGCACGCGCCGGTTGCGCACCTCGGCCGGCGCCTGGCCCATCACGGCCGGCGTCTCGCGCACCGTCTCGGCGTGGTAGCGGCGGCTGACGACGATCGAGTGGAACGCGCGGTCGAGGATGGCGGCGATCGTCGCCCCCGGAATCACGCCCGCGGTCGCCACGCCGACGACGATCTCGGGGTCGAATTCACGCGCGACCTTGAGAGCGAGCGCGCGCGACAGCTCGCCGAACAGCGGCCATTCGACCTCGAGCACTCCCTTCGCCTGGTCCACCGTGTACCGTCGAGGCGTCATGGACACTCCTGGTGCGAGGCGCGTGGTGGTTCGCGCGCGCCGTGGCGCGGACGAGCGAAGTCGAATGCTACCGCGCGCCGCGCGTGCGCGGTAGGCGCGCCCGGGCGCCGGACGGCCCCGGCCCGACCTGCGACGCGAGCGTGCCGCTGGGCCGCTGGGCCGCCGGGCGCAATGCGGCACGAACCGCCGGCCACGCGGGCGTTCTCGGGGTGGACCGGGCCCGGGCGAGGCAATAGCTTCTTGCGACGGCACCGGCCGGCCTGCATCGTGCACGGTGGCCGCGGCGCGACGGCGCCGCGGCGCGTGCGTTCGGCACCGGCGTGCGCGCGGTGCGACTGGCCCGGTCGTGGGCCGCCGCCGCCGCGTCGCCTCTCGTCTTCCTCACCGCCGTCGCCGCTCGCGCTCCCATCTGACCCGACTCGAACGCATGTCCTGGTGGAGCCGCCTGCTCGGCGGCAAGTCCGAGAGCGACCTGAAGCCGCAGCGCCTCGACTATCTGAACGAGGCGCTCGCGCTCGAGCGTCAGGGCGACTACGACGCCGCGCTCACGTCGTACCGGCTGGCGCTGCGCGACCAGCCGAACGACCATCGCGTGCTCCAGAACATGGCGATCGCGTTCACCAAGACGGGGCGGGTGGACGAGGCGATCCGCTGCTACCGCCGCGCGCTCGAGCTCAAGCCGTCGCTGTCGGGCGCGCACTACGGGCTCGCCTTCCTGCTCATCAAGCGTGGCGACTTTCCGGCGGCGGCGTCGCATCTGACGTCGTTCCTCGAGGCACCGCCGAAGAGCGCCGAGGCCGAGCGCTGGGTACGCCACGCACGCCAGACGCTGGCCGAGATCCGTGCCGAGGGCGACGCCGACGGCGCCGGCAACGGGGACCCGTCGCTGCAGGAGCTCGAGCCGTAGCGTGGGGCACGTCCTGGCGGTGGTCTCACAGAAGGGTGGGGTCGGCAAGACGACGACGGCGGTGAACCTCGCCGCGGCGTTCGCCCGTCGCGGGCTCAAGACGCTGCTGCTCGACACCGACCCGCAGGGCTCCGTGCGCTACGGCGTCGGGCTCAAGCGCGGGCACGAGCTGCACGGCTTCGCCGACTACCTCACCGGCGACCGTCCGCTGCGCGAGGTCATCCTGCCGACGCAGCTCCCATGGCTGCGTGTGATCCTCGCCGGCACCGTCTCCGACGATTCCGACCACGCCATCTACCAGCAGCTCGTCGCCGAGACGAACCTGCTCGACGACATGATCCGCACGGCCCGCGAGCGCTGCCACGTCGTCATCGTGGATACGCCTCCCGGGCTCGGCCCGGTGGTCCGGCGCGTGCTCGAGTCGAGCCAGCACGTGATCGTCCCGCTGCAGTGCGAGCCGCTGGCGCTGCAGACGACGCCGCAGATCCTGCGCGGGATCCAGGACGTCGTACGGACGAACGAGGACCTCGCGCTCGAGGGGATCCTGCTGACGATGTACGAGCCGACGAACCCGGGCAGCGAGCGCGTCGCCGAGTACGTGCGGCGTCACCTGCCGGCGAACATGGTGTTCGACGTCCAGGTGCCACGCACGGCGGCGTCGTCCGAGGCGTTCGCGGCCGGCCAGCCGGTGGTGCTGCGCGACCCGGCGGACGCCGCCGCGCAGGCGTACATCAACCTGGCGACGCTGCTCGCCGACCGGTTCCAGTCATGAGGACGACGACGCGTCGCGCCTCGGTGTTCGGCGCCACGGCTCTCGTCGTGGCGCTGGCGAGCGGCGCCTGCAGCGAGGCGACGACCGATCCGAACTCGCCGGTGGCGATCGCATTCGACTCGCTCCCCGCGCCGTCCATCGTCGTCGGCGATACGCTGCGGGACGCGCTGACGGGACTGGTCGCGCCGCTCACCGCCCAGGCGTTCAACAGCAAGGGCGCGCCGATCACCAACCCGAACTTCACCTACTTCACGCGCGACACGACCGGGGCGCTGAGAGTGGTGGACGGAAACCTGCTCGTCGCCGGCGACACGGCGCACGACGCGACGATCACGCTGATCGCGTCGCTCAACGGGCTGCAGCTGCAGCAGAAGATCGACATCGTCCGGCGCCCGGACTCGCTCGTGCAGGCGTTCGACTCCGTGCCGACGTTCACGCTGGTCGTGCCCGACGATCCGAGCAACGTCACGCCGGGCGCCCTCACGCCGGACACGATGAAGGTGCGGGTGGTCCACGACAGCTCGGGCGTGCTGCAGCCCGTGAAGTCGTGGGTCGTCTTCTACGACGTCGCATACGCCGCGCCGAAGCTCGCCGACTCGGTGCGCATCGTCGCCGCCGGCACCAGCGGCACCGTCAGGAGCGCTCCTCCATCAGCCGTGGACACGACCGACGCGAGCGGGTACGCGAGTCGCCGCGTGCGGGTATTCGCGAAGGCGGCCACCGAGGTCGGCACGCGCGACTCGGTGATCGTGAACATCTCGGCCACGTACCGCGGCGTGCCCCTGGCGGGCAGCCCGGTGAAGGTCGTGCTACGGGTGGCGCGCTAGCGGCGGATAGTCGTTAGGCGACGGAACGTGGCGGCGGGGCGCTCGTGCATCCACGAGCGCCCCGCCGCGTTTGCGTCCTGTCGTTTCTGTCGCGCGCGTGACAACCGTCACGCGCGCTGCGAGGGATTCCCCTACAGGCACTCCAACGGTTCCCTGATTGGTGGGGGTCCCGGGCGCACCTACGTTCGAGTCACGCATCGGCACCCGCGCCGGCAGCCTCGTCCGCCGACGGTGCCGCGCCGTTGCGCATCATCCACGCAGCGCATCCGCCCCTCCCCCGTTCCGCTCGGCGCCGCCGAGGGAGCCACCATGAGCACAGTCTCGCGCAACGCGCTCGCCGGCCTCGCCGCCGCCGCCGCAGCGGGCGCACTCCTCTTCGCCTGTCAGACGGCGACACCGACGAAGAACGTCGTGACCGGCGACGTCGCGTCCAAGGTGTACGTGCCACCCGGCTCGTACGACGAGCTCTACTCCTTCATGTCCGGCGGCTTCAGCGGCCAGGTCGCCGTCTACGGGCTCCCGTCGGGACGCCTCCTCAAGGTCATCCCCGTGTTCTCGCAGAATCCGGAGAACGGCTGGGGCTACAACGAGGAGACGAAGCCGATGCTGCAGACGAGCTTCGGGTTCGTGCCGTGGGACGACACGCACCACCCCGAGCTCTCCCAGACCGACGGCGTGCCCGACGGGCGCTGGCTGTTCATCAACGGCAACAACACGCCGCGCATCGCCCGTATCGACCTGACGCGCTTCGAGACCGAGGAGATCCTCCAGATCCCGAACGCCGCCGGCGGTCACGCCTCGCCCTTCACGACGCCCGACGGCAAGTACGTCGTCTCGGCGACGCGCTTCAGCATCCCGCTGCAGAGCAAGGACGTCGCGATCAACACGTACAAGGACAACTTCAAGGGCACGATCTCGTTCATCAAGGCCGACGAGCCCGGCAAGATGGACATCGCCTTCCAGATCCTGATGCCCGGCTACGACTACGATCTCGGGCACGCCGGCAAGGGGCCGTCGGAGGGCTGGTTCTTCTTCACGTCGTACAACTCCGAGAAGGCGTACGAGAAGCTCGAGACGAACGCTTCGCAGAACGACAAGGACTACGTCGCCGCGGTGAACTACCGGGCCGCCGAGAAGTGCGTCGCGGACGGCAAGGCGACGTCCACGCCGAGCGACTACGTCCACAACTACATCGACGCCGCCTCGCGCATCGCCAAGAGCGAGCGCAAGACAAGCGTGCGGATGATCGACCCGACGACGTGCCCCGGCGTCGTCTACTACCTGCCGACGCCGAAGTCGCCGCACGGCGTGGACGTGGATCCGACGGGTGAGTACATCGTCGCCGGCGGCAAGCTCGCGACGGTGATCCCGGTGCACTCCTTCTCCAAGCTGCAGAAGGCGATCGCCGACAAGGCGTACGACGGCGAGGTCGAGGGGATCCCCGTGCTGAAGTACGCCGCGACGATCGCGGGCGAGGTGCAGAAGCCCGGGCTCGGGCCGCTCCACACCGAGTTCGACGGCAAGGGCAACGCCTACACGTCGATGTTCATCTCCTCCGAGATCGTGAAGTGGAAGCTCGGCACCTGGGAAGTGCTCGACCGCATGCCGGTCTACTACTCGGTCGGACATCTCATGATTCCGGGCGGCGACTCGAAGAAGCCGTGGGGCCAGTACGTCCTGTCGCTCAACAAGATCACGAAGGACCGCTACCTGCCGACGGGGCCGGAGCTCTCGCAGTCCGCCCAGCTCATCGACATCAGCGGCAACAAGATGAGGATGCTGCTCGACTTCCCGACGATCGGCGAGCCGCACTACGCGCAGGCGCTGCCGGCGAGCGTGATCAAGGACAAGCAGCTCAAGTACTTCAAGCTCGCCGAGAACACGCACCCGTTCGTCACGAAGGCCGAGAGCGAGGGCGGCATCAAGCGCGACGGCAAGCGCGTCGACGTCAAGATGCTCGCCATCCGCAGTCACTTCGCGCCCGACAACCTCGAGGGCGTGCAGGTTGGGGACACCGTCTTCTTCCACGTGACGAACGTGGAGCAGGACTGGGACATCCTCCACGGGTTCG
>DATMHT010000496.1:0-3419 GCA_035554795.1 Gemmatimonadaceae bacterium
CGGTGCTCGCCCGGCTGCGTGTGGCCGCCGCCGCGCGGCTCGGCCGCGGCGGTCTCGTTCGGAACCTGCTCCACCTGCTGATCGGCGCTCATGCGGTACTCCCCGACGCGACCGCGTCGACTGGCTGGCCCTCGAGCTCGAGGACGTCGATGAAGTCGTACGACGGATAGACCGGCATCGGCAGCGACTCGCGCACGGTGATGAAGCGCTCGTCGTCCAGGAAGACGCCGTTCTCGTTGATGGACTCGGCCGGGATCAGCGCGAGGTCGAGGTCATGACGGTCCGCGAGCGCGCGACGAATGTCCGCGCCGACGAGCAGACCGGCGACGGTGGTCGTCGGCCCGAAGAGCGAGTTCTCCATCGACAGCATCTCGAAGTGCGCGCCGGTCTGGCGCTGGAGCTGCTCGAGGATGGGCGGCATGAGCGGCTGCATGGACGTACCCGTGACGACGCCGATGCGGCGTCCCTCGAGCCGGGGCAGCCGCGACAGGCCCTCGCGCACCCGCTCGCGGAGCGAGGTCACCGCGCCGATGCCGTTCTCGATCTGGGCGAAGTCGCCATAGTGCTCGGGCCCCGGGAAGTCGCGTCCGGCGAGCATGTACAGCTCGTCGGAGCCGAGGACCCAGGAGGTGCCGCGCTCGCGCATGCCGCGCTCGCCCCAGCGCTCGACGTCCGCGAGGAGCGCGCGGGCGGTCGCCAGGTCCATCGTCTTCCCGGTGTACAGGTGCGAGAACTGGGTGAGCCCGACGGGCACGACCGCGGCCGAGATGACGGCATCGCCCATGTTCCACAGGTCCGTGAGCGACTGCTCGAGGATCTCGCCGTCGTTGAGCCCCGGCACGATCACCATCTGGCAGTGAAACTGGATCCCGCCCTCGGCGAGCATGCGGAGCTGCTCGAGGACGTTCGGGACGCGCGGGTTGTTGAGCAGCTTCTTGCGCGCTTCCCATGGCGTCGCGTGCACCGAGACGTACAGCGGCGAGAGCCGGTACTCGATGATCCGCTTGACGTCGCGCTCCTTGAGGTTCGAGAGCGTCGCGAAGTTGCCGTACGCGAACGAGAGTCGGTAGTCGTCGTCGCGGATGTAGAGGTTCTTCCGGAGGCCCTTGGGCAGCCCTTCGACGAAGCAGAACTCGCAGCGGTTGGCGCAGCGGCGCACGGTGGGCGGCTCGAGCTCGACGCCCATGGACTCGCCTTCGGGACGCTCGACCTCGTAGACGACCTCCTCGCCGTCCGGGAGCTTCGCCTCGATGACGAGCTCGTCGTCGGCGGTGAGGAACTCCCAGTCGAGGAAGTCGTCGAGCTCGCGCCCGTTCACCGACCGCAGCTCGGTGCCCGGGACGATGCCCAACTCCTCGGCGATGCTCTCAGGCAGTACCCGTGCGACGCGAACCATCGGACCTCGGCGGATCTCCGGCGGCCGCGCGGCCGCCAACATTACAACGGGGGAAGGTCGCGTGTCGCGCTCTTCCCCCCGGAATCGTGGTGATCGGGTGCCCAGCGGCGACCACGAGCGGCGCTTCGCGAGGCTCACGCAAGTTAGGAGCCCAGGGCGGTGAAATCAAGGCAGGATCAGCGTTTATTCTCTCTCGCCGGAGGTCCGATCGCAAACAGCGACGGCCCGCCGCACAGCTGCGCGGCGGGCCGTCGTGGCGTCGTCCGGAGTGGCGCGCCGGAAGGCGACGCCACCGCCGGGAGCGCGATCCTACTGCAGCGGTGCGTAGCGGAACGCGACGATACCCGCCTGGTTCACCGTCACGCTGAACGGCTTCGTCTCCTTCGGCGCGACCGGGCCGACGTTCGCCGTCTGGCTGGCGACGACCTTCCCTGCCTTGTCGAGGAACTCGAACTTGAGCGTGTAGTTGCCTGGCGCGGTGCCGAGGTTCTGCACCGACCCGCTCAGCGTGTGCTTCGCCCCGTCGTGGTCGAAGGTCGTGAAGGCCACGCGCTGCGGCATCGCCTTCGCCTTCTGGATGAGCAGCAGCAGCGAGTCCGTCGCCGTCTTCTTCGCCTTCGCTTCCTTCAGCGCCGCGGCGCGGAGCTGGTAGGAGCCGGCGAGCAGGCTCCAGTTGTCCGGGTTGCTCGGATCCACGGCGATCGCGCGACGCGCGTAGGTCTCGGTCTTGTCCGCGTCCCCGCTAGCGAAGTAGGTCGTCGCGAGATCGAAGAGGGCGTCGCGGCTGTATGGGTTCTGCGCGGCGGCGGCCTCGAAGAGCTTGATCGCGTCCGCGTTCCGGCCGGAGTTCGCCGCGCCGACGCCGGCCTCGACGAGCTGCTGGTCCGAGTACTTCGACGGGTTGGCCATCATGTCGGCGTAGACCGACGCGACGGCCGCCGAGTCGCCACTCTGCGACAGCGCGCGGGCGAGGCCCGCCTGCGCCTTGGCGTCCGTCGGCACCTCCTTCAGGTACGCGCGGAACGACTCCGCCGCCTGCTTGCTGAGCGCCTGGCGCTCCGCACCCTGGGCCCGCTCGGCGGCGTTCTGCTGATAGACCGCGACCGCGTACATCGCGTCGCGCTTCAGCTTCACGATGGCGGTCGTCGTGTCGCCCTCGGCCGCCTTCACCGCCTGCTGGAAGTAGCGCAGCGCGAGGGTGTCATCGCTACGGTTCTGGGCGATGATGCCGAGCTGATTGTAGGCGTGCGGCGACTTGCGGTAGATGACCAGCGACCGCTTCGCGAGCACCTCGGACGAGTCGAGCTGCCGATTGTTGCCAGCGGTAATCGCGGCGTTGATCAGGCGCACCCAGGCCTGGCGGCGGAACAGGTCCACCGAGTCGGCGCACTGCGGCGCGTTCGCCTCGACGTAGCTGAAGGCGCTGTCGGCCGCGGCGAGGAGGTCGACGGTCTCGCCGGGGTTCGTGGTGAAGCCGACGTCGCCGCGCTTCACGACCTGCTGCGTCTGGCCGGGAAGCATCGTCCACCAGAGCATCGTCTTGCCGAGCACCCACTCGCGTCCGAGGTCGTTCTGCCCCGACGGCACCTTCTCGAGCGCCGCCACCGCGTTCTTGAGGTGCTTGGGCTTCTCGTCGGCCGCGCCCGAGGTGGCCATGGCCTTGTTGAGGTAGATCTTGGCGCCGTTCACGCCGAACGGACTGCCGGTGTTGATCTCGCACTTCTTCGCGCCCTGGGCGCCGGCGGACGCCGAGGCAGCCACGCTGAGCGCGAGCGCCGCGAGGGCGTTCCTTCTAAAAGCGGTCATCGAGCTTCTCCTGAAGAGAATGACGCGGGTTCAGCCGGCGCTCGGCGCGATCGCCGGGCACCAAGTTGGTCAGTCCTACACACCCCTACCTGCTCTCGTTCCCCGCGACGGGGTGCTCGGCTTCGCGGGCAGCCAGGGAAAATATATCCGCCATCGGTCGCGCGGTGGCCTCGGCGACGCGCCTAACGTCCTCGAACTCGGGCTTGGCGCGCCGGGC
>DATMHT010000497.1:0-2514 GCA_035554795.1 Gemmatimonadaceae bacterium
CGCAGCCGCATGTCGCGCAGCTCCTGCTCCCCGTCCGGCTGCACCCAGTATTTCATCTCGCCGGCGAGCAGGTAGACCGTCTCGTCCTTCCGCTCGTGGTACTGCACGCTCAGCGCCTGACCGGCGTTGATGTGCAGCACCTTGCCGACGTACCGGTCGGTGTGCGCCCAGATGATCTCGTAGCCCCACGGCTTGTCCACCCGCCTCACGTCGGTCCGGCCGCTCATTTCCTCTCTCCGTCGGTGAGCCGCGCCGGTCCTCTGCCGGCGGCGGCGGTGTCAGTCGCAAGTCCAGCGCCGTCGCGGCGGAGGCCGCTACGGCCCGTCTTCACCACAGGTCGTTGAACGAGAACGCGAAGCGGAAGCGCATGTCCGCGTTGCTCGGCACGCCGGATCCACCCACGTCGGGCGCGACGGCCCGCACGTAGAGCGGGAAGTCGGCCCGCAGGCGCACGTCGCGGTCGAACAACATACCACGGAGCGACAGCCCCAGTCCGGCGTCGGCCAGGAAGGAATCGTCGACCACGCGCGAGCGCGCACCACCTACGACGTCCCCGCCGCCTGCGCCGCCCACGACGCCCGCGTCGCCGAACAGCGACCCGTAGAGCGCCGGTCCCCGTCCCTGCGCGCCGAACGCGCGGAGCCGGTGCGCCTGCTCGGCGTTCACGGCAACCACTCGGCCCAGCGCGACCAGAACCGGATCGTAGCCGCGCAGCGCGGCGCCGCCGAGCGGCAGGTAGTGGCCGTCGGCCAGGGTGCGATACTCCGCGGGCCGAGCCAATACCCGGTGGTCAGGCACCGACGGTGCGAGCGGCCCGCCCAGCGGCCGCCAGAGGTGGTTGGCGAAGGTGGACGTCGGGTCCGACGCACTCGCGTAAATCGCCCGCTCCGGCGGCGCGTGCTCGGCGTACGCCGCGTAGGCGCGCACGAACTGCACGTCGCGGCCGCCTGCCCAGCGGCGCGTGCGCGACAGGGCCAGCTCGCCGCGCGCGTAGCCATGCTCGGCGTCACCCGGCGCGGCCGGCGTGCCCCCCATGTACCCCAACGCCAGTGTCGCGTCCACGCCGACGCTCACGTCCGGCCCGGCCGCGCGCGGCGCGCTGCGGTGCCGGTACGCGGCGCTCGCCTCGCTCACGCTCCGGCCGCTCCAGCGCGCCGGGTCGACGATTCCGCGCGAGTACGGGTACGTCCCGGTGAACCCGAGCGTCCACGACCCGCGCGGGCCGGCCGAGAAGAGGAACGGGCTCGTGTCCCACGTGCGCTGGAGCTGCACCTTCGTGATGCCGTCGAGGTTCCACAGCCCGTACGAGAGACCGATCACCGGCCGCCCGTGCGGCGCGAGGCGCGGGTTGGATCCGGTCGTCCACCACTGGACCTTGCCGCTGCGCGGCGCGAGACGTGCGGCCGGGTCGCCGTACGCGTCTCGCGGCCCGAGCGGAAATCCGTACACGCCGAGGCTCCGGCTGCCGAAGAGGATGCCCGTCTCCTGGCGGTCCACCAGCCCCTGGTAGTTGCCGCGCACGCGGAGGCCGTACAGCAATCCGTTGGGCTGGCTCGACGTGAGCATCGGCGCGACGGCGTAGAGATACCGATCGGCCCGGCTCTGCTCGAGGAAGGGCCAGTCCACCACGTACTTCGGCCGCGCACCCGACGGCACGCCGCGCAGGAAGCGATAGCGGAAGTCGTTTGGCCGGTACCAGTCCTCGGTCGTGCGCAGCGGGTCGAGCTGCACGTCGAGCGGCTTGGCCGTCGTGCGGACCTCCACGGTCTGCTCCGTCGCGAGCGGGTCGCCACGCACGATCGTCCACCCAGCGCTCGTCCGCACGCCCACGGGCACCGGGTGCGCGTACTCGCCCTTTCGCTCGACGCGCACGCGCGTCACCCAGCCGTCCGCCACGCGCGCGCTCTTCGCGCTCCGCAGCACGTAGTCCACGAGCCCCGTGCGGTGCACCCACTCGTCGAAGAACCAGCCGAGGTCCCGCCCCGCCGCGCGCTCGGCCTCGGCGCGCATCGCCGCCTCGTCCACGTGCCGGAATGCCCAGCGCGCGTAGTAGCCGCGCAGGAAGAGCGCGAATGCATCGTCGCCGATGGCGTCGCGGAGCGCGCCGTACATCATCGCCCCGCGATCGTAGATCATCGAGTTGTAGATCGCGAACTCGTTGAACTCCGGCCCCGGCGTCCCGATCGGCTCGGCGCGGCCCAGCAGGTCGAGTCGGTACTGACCGAGCGCGGTCTGCTCCGCCGCCGGCGGCCGCGCCGCGAGCGACGCGTAGCCCTGCGCGCGCGGTGGCATCGCCGTCTTACCGGTGGACGCGACCGCGCTGTCGCCGCGAACGAGCGAGTCGAGCGGCACGACGCCGGCGGCGCGCTCGGGGCGCGTCTGTCCCAGCGCCCACTCGGTCTGGTACTCGGTCAGCCCCTCGTCCATCCACCCCGAGCGCCACTCGTTGTTGGCGAGCATCCCGTACGTGAAGATGTGCCCGCCCTCGTGCAGGATCAGCCCCTGCGACGCCGA
>DATMHT010000498.1:0-2301 GCA_035554795.1 Gemmatimonadaceae bacterium
GACACGGCGTGGGGCGTCGCCGACTACGCGATGGAGGAGCTGATCGCGCCGGCGCTGCTCGCGCTTCCCCGCGACGGCGCGCCGCACCCGTTCGCGGTGTTCCGGCCCTTCCCGGGCCACTGGGACGCGGGCACGGCACGCGCGCAGGAGCGCGCCGGGCTCGTGATCGTCGTCCTCGGCTTCGAGGGCGCGAAGGACGCCGATGTGCTCCTGCTCACGCCCGACGGCGACCTCCTCTTCGGCGAGAACGCGGGCCTCCAGCACTCGCGCCGCGGGCCGACGAACGCCACGCGGCAGGCGCGGCTCGAGGCCGCGCTCAAGGAAATCAACGCGAGCGGCGGCAATGCCGAGAGGCGCTGAGATGACCACGCCACGCACGAAGGGCGGGAGCATGCGCGCGCCGGGAAGCGCCGCCATGAGCACGCTCGCACTCGTCGGTGTGCTCTCGGGAGCCGCGGCCTGCGCCGCCGGCCGGTCCGGTGGCGCGTCGCACTCCGCACCCGCGCCTGGCCTACCGCCCGGCGCCGTCCCGGTCCCGATCGCCGACGAGGTGCGGCCGTGCCCGACGCCCGCCGAGGACACCTCGCTCGCCGTATACGATTCCGCGGAGGTGGACCGCCCCGTTGCCGTCGGCCGCGGTGGCGTGGCGCCGCGCTACCCGCGCGAGCTGCTGCAGCGGGGCGTCACCGGCGGCGTCGTCGTGCGCTACGTCGTCAACCGCGCCGGGTGCGTCGAGCCGGCCTCGATCGAGATCCTCGAGGAGACCGACCGCCGGTTCGGCGACGCGGTCGCGTTCGCGCTTCTCCGCTGGCGCTACGAGCAGCCCGCCGTGCGCGACGGGCTCGCGGTGCGCCAGCGCATCGCGCGACAGTCCTTCAGGTTCGACATCGCGCACTGACCGTAGCGCGGGACGGCCCGCCCGTCGTTAGGCGGCGCGACCCCGCCGCGTCGGAACAGGTCGAGGTCGGCGACGACGGCGGCCAGCATGCCGACCGTCTCGAGGAGATGCCGAACGGCAGCGCGGTGCGGACGGCGAAGAGGCCGAGGATGTCTCCGATGGCCACTAGCGCTCCCCATACTCAGCCTCCGCGGCGCGCGCCGTGGAGCTGCGGGTGCCAGCGCCGTAGAAGCGGCGTCCGCCCCACCACGCGGCGACGGCCGCGGCCACGAGCGTCGCCGCGGCGATGGGGGCGATGGCGTCCTCGGTCACGCCGGGGGCGCCGAACATCATCCACCCGCCGACGATGCTGACGACCGCCATGATGCCGGCCATGAACGCTCCGCCCGGGGACAGCCGGCCCGCGCGCCAGGCGCGGAGGGCGAGCAGGCCGTAGTCCGCGAAGAGGACGAGCGCCGCGGCCGCGGCGGCGGCGCGGAGCGCGCCGGCGTGCGCGCGCCAGACGTCCGTGTCGCGGAAGTAGAGCGCCACGCCCGTCGTCGCGAAGAGGACCGCGTTGGCGGCGGAGCGCAGCGCGGCGCGCGGGCGTCGTCCGCCGAGGAGCGCTCGCGTCACGCGGCGACGTTCGATCGCGGCGAGCACGGCGTCACGGCGAGACCCAGCTCGCCTGCGAGTAGCCGGTGCTCCAGAGGAGCGGGAGCGTCAGCCCGTCGCTCCGGCGGACGAGGGCGAGCTGGTTGGTGGCCGCGACGTGCGCGAGCAGCCAGCTCCCGTCGTGAGACCACTCCGCCGGCCCGTCGAAGCCCACCTCGGAGCCCACGAACCCCGACGTGCCGTTGAGCATGTCCAGCAGGGTGATGCCGGTCGCGCCCGGGCCCGTCAGCGTCAGGGTTCTTCCACTCGTCGGAGCCCACCGCAGGAACTGGCCGGCGGCGCCGAAAGAGTACCCACTGCCGATCGAGGCCGTGTACGCCGCCATGAGCTCGACGCCGTCCGGCGAGTAGGCCACCAGGTCCTCGGCGTTGGAGAGCAGCGGTGCCGACGCCGGGCTCAGGTCGAGCGCGGGGAGGGCGACGGTGAGGCGCGCGCCCGTGCCGTCGGTACCCACCGCCCACACGCCGACGGTGCCGTCCGCGGCGTGGCCGGTAGAGTTGACGACGCCTTGCGACGTCGAAAAGCGCGGGTAGCCCGTGGCGACAAGCGCGGGGTCGGTCGTGATCGGCCGCTTCGCCGCGCCGAGCGAGTCGATGATCATCGCGCGCGACGACGTGGGTCCGGTCCCCTCCTGGTACACGATGCTGCCGTCGGCGCCGGCGAGATAGGACATCGACGGATACACCGCGCCGTTGACGCCCGTCGTACCGACGACGGCGCGGTAGCCGCTGCCGTCGAGGTTGGCCATG
>DATMHT010000499.1:0-5807 GCA_035554795.1 Gemmatimonadaceae bacterium
CGCCGAGGAGTTCGATCATGTCGACGCAGATGCAGGAAGCCGAGTGGATCTGGCAGGATGGCGAGTTCATCCGCTGGCACGACGCGAAGATCCACGTGCTGAGCCTGGCGGTGCAGTTCGGAAGCTCGGTGTTCGAGGGCATCCGCTGCTATCCGACCGCCGACGGGCCGGCGATCTTCCGCCTCCGCGACCACATCGAGCGGCTGTTCGACTCCTGCCGCGTCTTCCGCATGGAGCCGGCACACGGTGTGGACGAGATCATGGTCGCGTGCGCCGCGGCGGTCGAGCGCAACGGCCTCGAGACGTGCTACATCCGTCCGATGGTGCTGCGCGGCTACGGCGCGGCGGGGATGAACCCGGCCGGCAGCCCGGTGCAGACCTTCGTCCCCTGCTGGCCGTGGGGCGCGTACCTCGGCGAGGAGGCGCTCGAGCGCGGCGTGGACGTCGGCGTCTCGAGCTGGCAGCGCGCGGAGCCGAACACCTTCCCGATCGCGGCGAAGGCGGCGGGCAACTACAACAACGCGCAGCTGATCAAGATGGAGTCCATCGCCAACGGCTACGCCGAGGCGATCGCGCTCGGGCCGGGCGGACTCGTGAGCGAGGGGAGCGGACAGAACCTCTTCCTCGTCAGGCGCGGCGTGCTGATCACGCCGCCGCTCGACGGCACGAACCTGAACGGCATCACGCGCGACAGCGTCATGCACCTCGCGCGCGAGATGGGGATCGTCGTGCGCGAGCAGCCGGTGCCGCGCGAGACGCTCTATGGCGCCGACGAGCTGTTCTTCACCGGCACGGCGAGCGAGGTCGTGCCGATCCGCAGCGTGGACCGCATCACCGTCGGCGGCGGGAAGACGGGGCCGGTCACGCGCGCGCTGCAGAAGCGGTTCATGGACGTCGTGCACGGACGCGCGCCGGCGCCGGAGGGGTGCGACGGCTGGCTGACGCACACGCGCCGCCTCGCCGGCGCGACCCGCCCCGCGGCCGGCGAGCGCGCCCGCGAAGGCGCCGCGCGTCGTTAGGCAGGCGCGGCGGCCGCGGCGACGATCGGTCAGGAAACCGTCAACGCGGCGCTGACGCCGCCCGACCCGGAAACCCGTTCCGGGGGCGGATCGTAGGCGATTGAAGCGCAGCTCGTCAGGCAAGGCGACGCTGCCCTTCACTCGCTGCCACGGACGGTCCGATGCACACGAATCGATCGGCGTGCCTGACGACGAAGGGACGCGCCGCCACGGCGACCGGCGTCGCCGTCGCCACACTCCGCGCCGCGCTCCGCGCCATGCTCTGCGCCCTGCTCGCCGGCTGCGCCGCGGCGGCGCGGTCCGTGCCCGCCGCCCTGCCCGCGCCGGCGACGCGGCCGGCGGACGATCGCCCGCTGCGCTGGACGCCGGCGCACCACGACACGCTCGCGCTCTGGGTGGACTCGGCCGGGGTGTCGGTGGCCGGCTGGCGGCCCGACCTCGTGCGGATCGTCGCCGAGGCCGCCGAAGCGTGGCGCGCGGCCGGCGCACCGATCCGCTTCGTGCGCACCACCTCGCTCGCCGACGCCGACGTGCGGGTGCGCTGGGTGGCCTGGCAGTCGGGCGCGGCGCGCGGCACGACGACGTGGAGCACCAACGCGCGCGGAGAGCTCGTCGGCGCGGACGTCACGATCGTCCTCGCGCCCGGGCCGAGGCAGCCCGCGTCGCACGCGTGCGTGCTGCGCGCGATCGCGCTTCACGAGCTCGGCCACGCCCTCGGCCTGCCGCACGACCGCTCGCGCGACGCCGTCATGTACCGCGAGGAAGGGACGCTCGTGCTGACCGACCACGACCGCGCCGCGCTGCGGGCGGCATACGGGGGCGCGGTGGCGGCGGCGCGCAGCGCGCACGCGGGAGGCTGAGCAGGGCCCGCGGCCGATCGCGCGCCGTCTCGCCCGACTTGCCGCATTCGCGCGCGGAGACGACCTTGCTCCGACGGCCGGCGCCGTCGCCCCATCTCGCGGTCACGCCCGGTCGTGTGCCGACACGGACACCAGGAGGTGCCGCATGGCCGCCGATCACCTCGCGACCTACCTGAACGACCATCTGGCCGGTGCGGTCGCGGCGCTCGAGATGCTCGAGGAGCTCGAGAAGCACTACGCCGGCACGCCGGTCGAGCGCGTCGCCACCGGGCTGCGCGTGGACGTGGAGGCGGACCGCCGGGAGCTCGAGGGTCTGATGCGCCGGCTCGGCGTCACCCAGAGCGGCCCGCGCAAGGCGACGGCGTGGCTCGCCGAGCGGGCCGCGCGCCTCAAGCTGCGGCTCGACGACCCCGACGGCGGCACCTTCCGGCTGCTCGAGAGCATCGAGGCGGTGGCGCTCGGCATCGACGGCAAGCGCGCGCTCTGGGCGTCGCTCGCCACCGTCGCCGAGAGCGTGCCCGCCCTGCGCGGGCTGGACTACGCGCGTCTCACCGAGCGCGCCGAGGAGCAGCGCCGCCTCGCGGAGACGGCCCGGCTCGACGCCGCGCGCGCGGCACTCGGCGCGCCCCGCGAAGCGTTCGGCAGCGGCTGACGCGCCACGGGCTGACGCGGCACGATGCATCCCATCCTTTCCAAGGTGTCCCAGTGATCGACTCCGAGTACTTCCGCACCGGCCTGCAGGTGGACGTCGACGCGGTGGGCGGGAGCGCGGTCGTCGACCTGCACCTGCTGAGCGGCGTCACGCACACGCTCCGCTCGGTGCTCTCCGTCCACAGCGGCTACGCGACGTGCGAGGCGTACCGCGAGCGCGGCGAGCAGCCGCCGCGCGAGCTGCGCTGGAAGGAGACGACGTCGGACGGGAAGGCGCCGGCCGAGACCTTCCGCGCGGTCGTCTCGTACGAGAGCGTCACGACGGTGACGGTCACGCCAGCTGCGGTGGCGGGCGCGCCGAAGATCGGGTTCGCCAGACCGTAGGCGCGAGCGCGTGGCCGCGTTCCACGACCTCGGTCACTCGCTCGCGACGAACGCTGTGGTGCTGCCGCTCACTAACGCCCGCGGCGCTTCCCATTCGCTTCGGTAAGCTCGACGGAAGGCATGCCACTGGTGACGTCGAACTCGACGTCCCACTCATAGCGTTGCCTCGCGGCTACCCTGTCGCTCCTAGACGGAACAATCCGGTAGTGGCCGGGCTTCAGCGCGAACGTCGCGGTACCCGTCTCGTCGGTCCGCGCGACGGTCGTGTCACGGACAGGTCCGATGACCAGAACCGGATAGTCGCGTACGTTCAGGAAGTTGCCGACGATCCAATCGGGCACTCGCACGACGACGTGAACGGGAATGGCACCGCTACCTGTCGCGGGCGTCGACCCGGGAAGCGTCTCCGCCGGAGACTTCGTCACTGGCGCGCTGGCCGCCGCATGCGATGGCACTGCCGTCGTCAGCGCGGACACCGTTGCTCGCTGCGCGGGAGCTTGCTCCTTCTCACGAGCGGCAGCGATCGCGGTCGTGCAGACGGCCATTCCGCAACTGGTCCGTCTCTCCCCGGAAGCGACGAGCACCCGCCCTTCGGGATTCCCGTTGGGTGGGGTATGCTTTCGCATCTCGGGCACGAGGGCCAGGCCAGACGACTGTTTCGTCTCGATCTCGGCAGCGAACTGCTTCAGCCGAAGAAAGCGCTCGGCGGTCGTGGGGTGCGACGACGCGAACTTGATGGCACCGGGATTCTCGGCGGCCATGTGTCGCCATAGATCGGCGGCATCGTGCACGGGCCGGCCGGAGCGTGCGACGATGTATAGGCCGACGTAATCGGCTTCCCGCTCGAAGTCCTGCGAGAACACCATCGCACCGAGCTGGCCGAACTGGCTGGTGAAGTCTCCGTGCGTGTTCACCCCGTTCGCCGCCGCAGCGACGTCGACGATCGCGCCGAACAGAGTGCCAAGCGCCACGTTCCGCTTCTTGGCGTCCATGTGGTGCATCGCATTGTGCCCGATCTCGTGACCGACCACGGTTGCCAGCTCACCGTCGTCAGCGGCGAAGCGCAACATCGCCGTCGTCACGTACACGTTCCGACCGTCGGAGAACGCGTTCAGATCATCCATCGTCACGGCGACGACGTTGTAATCGCACGCCGCTTCAGTCGGCACCGGCACCGTCCGCGTGGTTGTGTCGCGGCGATACGTGACGTTCACGTCGGCCGGCGACGCTTTCTCGCGGCGGGCCAACCATGTGCTCAGATCCTTGACGGCGGTCGCTCCAACTGGAACGGAAGTACCGTCCATCGCGAGCAGCCGGTCGCCACGCTGGAGGCCCGCCTTCTCCGCGCCGGAGCCAGGGAGCACCTGTGTAACAGTCACAGTATCCGTATAACCCACCGCCCGCGCCGCATCGCGCAGGTCCTTCGCAAATGCTGAGACGTTCGTGAACGTCATCCCGACGCGCCTCGCTACGTCGTCCCCGCACATCGGAAGCGCGCTCTCGAGCAATGGGTAGGCGACCGCTTGCAGACGTGCCTGCTGCCTCATGCGCGTCTCCAGCACGTACTGCTGCTGGGTGGCCTGCTCGGCGACGAGGGCGCTGCGGGAGATCTGGCCGACCTGAGTGGTGGGAACCGCGCAGCCGGTTTGGAGCGTGGCAGTCGCGATCAGCACCAGGACGACAGGTGAGCGGCCTCGGTGAATTCGGGACGAGATGACCACGAGCAGAGGAGCCATCGATGCCTTACCGCGAAGAAGCGACCGCCCGGAGGGCCGGCGTCGGCTCCCGGTAGGCGGAGGATGGCCGATACTACAGATGAATCTCGGCGGGCGCTAGGGCATCGAAATAGCTGGAATGGCGCGCTCGTGTGACGTCGTCGGTTCTCGATCCTCGGTCCCGCAGATAGCCCGAATGGTCGACGACAGCTGATCCGTACGACGCCGCACTGCAGCTCCAGCACGCGAATCGCCAGAGAAAGCCACGGACAGGATGAACAGGATGAGCGGGATGCTGGCCGGGTGCTCATTGATGAAGGACGCGGCCGTGCACGTCGCGCCGTACCCCGAGCATCCTGTCCATCCTGTCCAATCAGGCCGCAGCCACGATGGAGCACGAGCAGCTGACGGCGAGGATCATCGGCTGTGCGATGCTGGTCCATCGCACGCTGGGCGCCGGCTTTCTGGACTCGGTGTACCAGAACGCCCTGGCGAACGAGCTCCGCGGAATGGGGCTGCTCGTCGAGCGCGAGAAGCGCATCCAGGTCCGTTACCGCAACGTGGTCGTCGGTGATTTCTGCGCTGACCTGTTGATCGACTCCCGCGTTCTCATCGAGCCCAAGGCCGTCCGATCGCTCACGCCAGCCCATGAGGTGCAGCTGGTCAATTACCTGACCGCCACCGGCATCGAAGTCGGACTGCTGCTCAACTTCGGCTCCGAGCGCCTCGAAGTCAGGCGCAAGACGCGGACATACAGAGCAAAGACGAGCAGACAGGATGAACATGATGAACAGGAGGACGGCCTTGGACGCTCGTCAGCCACGATCCCGTGAATCCTGTTCATCCTGTCAGAAGCAGTTTCCTGCTTAGCTTACGCGTCCATGGCCCATCGGACGTCGTCTTCGTCTGCCAACACCCATGTACATCCCGTCGTCGAACGCCGAGCACCGCCCCGAGGTCATGCACGACTTCATGGAGGCGCATCCGCTCGCCGCGCTCGTCACCGCGTCCACGGAGAGCGGCCTGTTCGCGACGCATCTGCCGCTCGTGCTCGACCGCGCGCGCGGTCCGCTCGGCACGCTCGAGGGCCACGTCGCGCGCGCCAATCCGCACCACCGGCAGACGCTCGGGTCCGACGAGGCGCTCGTCATCTTCACCGGGCCCGACGCGTACGTGAC
>DATMHT010000500.1:0-4352 GCA_035554795.1 Gemmatimonadaceae bacterium
AGACACTCGAGACCGTACGCGAGAATGCCGTCGTCGTTCGTGCAAAGGAGGCGCATCAGCGTGCGAAAGAACGGGCGCCCGCCGGTGCCGGCGTGCGGGTGAAGGCGCCGGCCCGGTGGCGCCAGATGGAGCGCATGACGAGCAGCGCGTCGGGAACGAGCCGGAAATGGCTCGGCGGCCCGTACAGAGTGGAGACGGGCACGTCCACGATGCGGTATCCGAGGCGGCCGGCGCGGAGGAGGAAGTCGGTCTCGTACTCGTACCGGTCGCCGCGCGCGTCCACCGCCTCGAGCACGGACCGACGCATGGCCCGGTAGCCCGACTGTGCGTCGCCGATCGGCGAGCCGGCGCAGGCGCTCATCGCGCGCGCCGACAGGGCGTTCGTGGCCCGGCGCGAGAGCGGCATCGTCGTTCCGCGCCGCGCCCTCGCGCCGATCGCGACGTCGGCCGCGGCGAGGGCCGTCACCAGGGCGGGCGCGTACACCGGATCGTGCTGGCCATCGGCGTCGATGGTGACGACGGCGTTGGCGCCGAGTCGCAGAGCCGCGCCGATGCCGGCCCGTAGCGCCGCTCCCTTCCCGCGGTTCCGCTCGAAGCGCAGGACTTCGTCGCACACCTGGCTCGCGACCGAGTGCGTGTCATCGGTCGAGCCGTCGTCCACCGCGATGACGAACGCGTCCGCCAGTGCGCGCCGCAGCCCATCCACGACGGCGCTGAGCGTCGCCGCCGCCTGATAGGCCGGGATGACGACCGCGACGGAACGCCGAGCACCGCTCATTCGGCGCGCTCCGGCACCGGTGCGGTGCCGTCGAGCAGCCCGAGGATCTCCTTCAGCTCGACCTCGACGCCGAGGAGCGTCTCGAACTCGAGCGCCTGCCGCGCCTCACGCTTGAGCGCCCCGGCGCGACGGTGGTCGTCGAGGCGCTGTCGCGCGCCGTCGATGGTGTACTTCTCGGTGTACAGCAGGTGCTTGACGAGCATGATCAGCTCGATCTCGCGACGCTGATACACGCGGTTGCCGGAGCGATTCTTCGCCGGGTTCAGGAAACGGAACTGGCTCTCCCAGTACCGGAGCACGTGCGGCTTGAGGTCGGTGAGCGCGCACACGTCGCCGATGGAGAAGAACTCCTGGACCGGCTCCTTGGGGTCGACCGCGGCCATCAGTCCTGCTCCGGACGCAGCTCGCGCCGCATCAGCTCGCCGATCGCGTCACGCGGCGGCTGCCCTTCGAAGAGCACCCGGTGCACCGCCTCGACGATCGGCATCTCGACGCCCTCGCGGGTCGCGAGCGCGAGCGCGCTCTGGGCGTTGAGCACGCCCTCGGCGACGGTCTCCTTCCCCGCCAGCACCTGCTCGAGCGTCCTTCCCTTCCCGATCTCGAGCCCGACGGCTCGGTTTCGGGACAGCGCACCGGTGCAGGTGAGGACGAGGTCGCCCATCCCCGCCAGGCCGGCGAAGGTGGCCGGGCTCGCGCCGAGCGAGGTGCCGAGCCGGGTCATCTCGGCGAGACCCCGCGTGATGAGCGCGGCGCGCGAGTTGAAGCCGAGGCCGAGTCCCTCGACGATACCGGTAGCCACCGCCATGACGTTCTTGAGCGCGCCGCCGAGCTCGACGCCGGTGACGTCGTCGTGCGTGTAGACGCGGAAGTCGCTCGAGCTGTAGGCGCGCTGCGCGAGCTTGGCCGCGGGCGCGTGCGCCGACGCGGCGACGATCGCGGTCGGCTGGCGCTGCGCAACCTCGGCCGCGAAGCTCGGCCCGGAAACGGCGACGACCGGCCGGTCGGGCAACTCGGCCTCGATGACGTCGGTCATCAGCGCGAGCGTCTCCCGCTCGATTCCCTTGCTGGCGACGGCGAGCGCCGCGCCGGGCGAGACGCCACGGGCGCTGTCATGCGCCACGGCGCGCAGCACGTGCGACGGGGCGGCGTAGGTGATGAACTCGCGGTCGGTGACGGCCTCGACGAGGTCGCCGCTCGCGCGCAGCGTCGGCGCGAGCGCGGCACCGGCGAGAAAGCGCGCGTTCTCGTGGCGCCCGTTCACCGACTCGACGACGTCGGCCTCGCGAGCCCAGAGGACGACGTCGTGACCGTTGCGGGCGAGAAGGTCGGCCAGCGCGGTTCCCCACGCGCCGGCGCCGACGACGGCGCAACGCATCAGCGTCCCTCCTGGGTCGCGGGCGGCGGCGACTGGGCGCCGGTGGGGCCGGTGCCGCCGTCGCGCGCCTTTCGCCCGAAGCGGTGCTCCTCGCCGCGGCGCAGGCGGCCGATGTTGGCGCGGTGCGACCAGAAGACGAACAGCGTGACCAGCGCCGCCAGCGCGAAGAGCGGCGAGCGCGGTCCCTGGGTCACGAGGAGCGTCGCCGCGAGCACGAGCGCGCCGGTGAGCGAGCCTAACGAGACGTAACCGGTGGCGTAGACGATGACCACGAACGTCACGAACGCCAGCGCCATCGCCAGCGGCGCGAGGGCGAAGAAGACGCCGGTCGCGGTCGCTACCCCCTTCCCTCCCTTCTGCCAGAGCAGGAAGACCGGCCGTACGTGCCCGAGGATCGCGGCGAGACCGTAGGCGTACGCCCAGTGCGCCGCCATGGGACCACCGCCCGCGGTGAGGTGAGGCAGGAACATCACCGGCAACGCGCCCTTGAGCACGTCGGCGATGAAGACGACGGCGGCGATGCGGGCACCGAGGACGCGGTAGACGTTCGTCGCGCCGAGGTTGCCCGAGCCGTGCTTGCGGAGGTCGATCCCTTTCGCCTTGCCGGCGAGGTAGGCCGAAGGGATGGAGCCGATGACGTACGAGAGGAGGAGCGCGACGATTGGGGGCATGCGGGCCGGGTCGAGAACGCGTCGGCGCGGGCGACGGCCGCCGGGCGGTCAGCCGTTCTTGCGGCGGAGGAGAATGCGGAGGGGATTGCCGATGAAGCCGTACTTCTCGCGGAAGCCGTTGTGCAGGTAGCGCACGTAGTGCTCCTGCACCGCGTCCGGGTTGTTGCCGAAGACGGCGATCGCCGGCGGCGCCGTCTCGACCTGGGTCGCGTAGATGAACTTCACCTCGCGACCGGCTGCCTGCGGCGCCTGGCGGCGCGCGACGAGCTCCTGGAGCGTGTCGTTGATCTGCGCGGTCGGGATGCGCTTCACGCGCTCCTCGGCGACCTGCTGGATGACGTCGAGCACGCGCGACACGCGCTGGCCGGTGAGCGCCGAGGTGAAGAGGAACGGCACCCACTTGAGGAAGGGCGCCTTCTCACCGGCTTCCTTCTCGAACTTGTGCGCGCTCTTGTCGTCCTTGTCGGGCTTGATGTCCCACTTGTTGACGACCACGATCAGCCCGCGTCCCGCTTCCCACGCCAGTGCCGCGATCTTCAGGTCCTGGTTCTCGAGCCCCTGGACGGCGTCGAGCATGAGGACGCAGACGTCGGCGCGCTCGATCGCGCGGCGCGTGCGCAGCGTGGAGTAGAACTCGATCCCCTCGTCCACCCGCGCCTGTCGGCGCAGACCGGCGGTGTCAACGAACACGTAGTCCTTGCCGTGGTAGCGGAAGGGCGTGTCGATGGCGTCGCGCGTCGTGCCGGCGACGTCGGAGACGACGAGGCGCTCCTCGCCGAGGAGCTTGTTCACGAACGACGACTTGCCGACGTTTGGGCGGCCGACGACCGCGATGCGGAAGATCTCGCTCTGCGACGGCTCGACGTCGGGGATGCGCTCGACGATCGCGTCGAGCAGGTCCCCGGACTGCTTGCCGTTGTTGGCCGACACCGGGTGCGGATCGCCCGCGCCCATGTTGTAGAACTCGTAGAAGTTCGGGTCGGACGGGTCGTCCACCTTGTTGGCGACGAGAAGCCACGGCTTCTGCGCGTCGCGCAGCAGGTCGAGCACGCGGCTATCGCTCGGGTGCACGCCGACCTTGTTGTCCACGACCAGCAGCAGCAGGTCGGCTTCCTCGATCGCCTCGAGCACCTGCTTCCGGATCTCGACGTCCATCGGAACGTTCGAGGTCTCGGGCAGCCCGCCGGTGTCCACCAGCCAGAAGGTACGGCCGCCCCACTCGACGCGACCGAAGTGGCGGTCGCGCGTGGTCCCCGCCTCCTCGCTCACGATCGCGGACTCGTCACCGACGAGCCGGTTGAAGAGCGCCGACTTGCCGACGTTCGGGCGGCCGACGATGGCCACGACCGGGATGGCGCCGGCGGCGCTGGCCCGGTTCGCGTTCGAACGGTGCTCGCCCGGCTGCGTGTGGCCGCCGCCGCGCGGCTCGGCCGCGGCGGTCTCGTTCGGAACCTGCTCCACCTGCTGATCGGCGCTCATGCGGTACTCCCCGACGCGACCGCGTCGACTGGCTGGCCCTCGAGCTCGA
>DATMHT010000501.1:0-1865 GCA_035554795.1 Gemmatimonadaceae bacterium
GTCTGGTACTCGGTCAGCCCCTCGTCCATCCACCCCGAGCGCCACTCGTTGTTGGCGAGCATCCCGTACGTGAAGATGTGCCCGCCCTCGTGCAGGATCAGCCCCTGCGACGCCGAGCCGTTCATCATCATCATCGGGAACTCGGTGCCGCCCCCCTCGATGCGATGGAGATTCGTCATCTGCGGGTAGCCGTACCGGCCGTAGACGTGCTCGAGCCAGCGCAGCGCGCGCCGCGTCCGCTCGACGGCCTGGCCGTTCCCCCACTGCCGCTCGTCGCCCGGCCGGTAGAGGACGTTGATGGCGACCGTGTCCCACGTCGGGAAGCGCATCGCCGGCTCGCCCGCCGGCCGCACGTACGCGCCGCCCTCGTAGCGGTAGTCCGGCGACGCCGACCAGGCGAAGTGGTGCACGTCCCGCGCGACGAAGCGCACGCGCTTGTAGCCGGCCGGCGGCGGCGAGATGGAAGTCGAGGATGTGGACGCGGCCGGCTCATCGCGGCCGACGTCGCCGTACGCGCCCGACGCCGTGTGCACCGCGCCCCAGCGCAGCGCGCGCCGCCAGCCCGGATCACCCTCCACCGGCACGCCCGTCGCGCCGATCACCTGATCCTCGGGGACGACGAGCGTGACGTCGTACTCGCCGAACTCGCCGTAGAACTCGCCCGCCGGCACGAGCGCGCGCGGCTCCCACCCGGCGCGATCGTACACGGCGACCTTCGGGAACCACTGCGCGAAGTCGAAGCTGCGCCCGCGCCGCCCCTGGCGCCGAGGCAGCGTGGACGGACGCGCCTCCCACGCGAAGGTCGCGACGAGCGAGTCGCCCGGCGCGAGCGGATGCGGCAGCGCGAGCCGCACGACGGTGCTATCGGGTGCGCCCGGGTACTCGGGCGTGACGGCGACACCATCCACCGTCGGCGCGGTGGTGAAGCGCTCGTACGCGTAGGCCGGGTCGCGCATCCGCTGATATCGCACGCGCCCCTCGCGCTCGTCGGCGGCGCTCCACTTCGAGCCGGGCCGGAACGCGTTCAGGTACTGGTGCACGTACAGCTCGCGGAGCGTGTCCGGCGAGTTGTTGACGTACGTCAGCGTCGCCCGCGCCCGCGCCGCGCCCTTCGCCTCGTCGAGCGTCGCGTCGATCACGTAGCGCACCCGCTGCTGCCAGTAGCCGACGGTGTCGCGCGACGGCGGCGTCGTCGCCGAGACGACGCTCGCCCGCGGGGCGGGCTGCTGTTGCTGCAGCAGCAGGAGGGCGGTGAGGAGCGCGTGCGTCACGGAGTGTGGGCGAAGGTGAGGCTGCGAAAGCTACCACGCGGATCCGCGCATGCGGACACCGCGTCGCGCGGACGCAGCGATGCGCCGATGCACGAAGGGCCACTCCGCGTGTGCGGAGTGGCCCCGGTGCGAATATGGCCGAACGCCGTCAGCGCGCGGCGCCGCCCACGGCGAGGCGGTTGCGCAGCAGCGCGAGCCGGCGGCGCACCGAGCCGTCCATCACGGTGTCGCCGACGCGCACGACGACGCCGCCGAGGATCGCTGAGTTCACCGTCACGTGCGGCACGACCTCCTTGCCGAGCGCGCGCGTGAGCTCGCGCGCGATGGCGGCGCGCTCGTCGCCCACCGGCTCCCTCGCGACGGTCACCTGCGCGTGCACGCGCCCCTCGACCTCGTCGACGAGCGCACGGTACTCGTGCGCGATCTCGGGGATCATCATCTGCCGGCGGTTGCGCACCAGCACCTGGAGGAAGCGCACGAGCACGCGCGGCATCCGGTCCTGGAACGCCCGGGCGAGGATCTCGTTCTTCTGCTCGGCGGCGATGCGCGGCGACTCGAGGAAGCGGCGCAGCGTCTCGTCGCGCCCCATCGCGT
>DATMHT010000502.1:0-2530 GCA_035554795.1 Gemmatimonadaceae bacterium
CTTCTCGAGCGCTTCGCGCTCGGCAACGGCGCTGCCGACACGGTTCGTCTTCTTGAAGTTCTCGAGGGCGTCCTGGGCGCGCTGGAGCGCGACGGCCTGGCTGTCCACCGCCGTCTTCGTGTACCGGCTCTTCTCGCGGGCCGTGGACTTCTGCCGCTCCGAGGAAAACTCCTGATATTCCTCCGCAACCGCGTTCACGATGTCGCGCACCAAGGCAGGCTCGGTGCCCTCGTACGAAATCTCGACGATGTTCGTCTGCGGCAGAACCTTGGTCTCCACGGTGCCGCGCACGAAGAGCGCCGCATTCTCGCGCCGCAGGACCGTGAACACGACGCGGTCGCCCTCGACGTTTGGCCGGCTGTCGACCTGCACGCGCACGCCCCCGCCCGAGAGCGGCGTGCCGTAGGGCGCCTCACCATAGCTCGCCCCCCCTGACGACAGCGAGTAAGTCGCCGGATTGAAGCGCAGCTCGAAGTCGCCAAGCCGGGCGGTCGAATCGACGACCGGCTGGTGCGACCCGAACAGGACATCGCGCCGCAGCCCGGGCGGACGCACGATCACGAGACGCAGACCGAGGCGATCCACAACGCCCTCGGCTACCGTCTGGCTGCGGATGACCTGCTGCTCCGAGAGGAGCGGGTCGGTGCGCGGATCGTACGCGTCGTACGCCGGCTGCGTCGCGAGGGCGTTGCGCGCCTGCTGGATGCGGACGGTCGCCGCCGCGCGGTAGATGCGCGGCTGGCGGATCGTGCGCCAGACGCCGATGGCAACCACGACCGCGGCCACGCCGAGCACGATCCATCGCCGCCGGACGATTGCGCCGATGACTTCACGTAGCGTCATCCCGGCGATGGCGCCGCCCGACTCCTCGATCGTGTCCGCGCCCTGGGAGTACGGCTCCGTCATGGCCTTCTCGACAGCGTCACGATGATGTTGAGCGCGGTCAGCCCGAGGCCGAGGATTCCGAACACGAACGCCAAGTTCTCGCGCGTGAACCCGGTCTTCTTCGGGATGACCACGTAGTCGTTCGAATAGAGCACGATGCGCCCGGCCGGGCTGCCGGCGAGCGCGCTCTCGAGATCCACCGTGTAGGCGCGTCCGTCGCGCACGACCTTCGTCTTGCGCAGGTCGGCTTCAGCGATCGGGCCGCCGGCGATCGTCACGAGCTGAATGAGGCTCGTTCCCGGATCCACCGGATAGAGGCCGGGCGTGCGCACCTGGCCGAGCACCGACACACGGATCAGCGGCTGCACCGACAGCTCCGGGCGCTCGAAGCCGCGCGCGCGCAGCGAGTCCACGAGGCGCTCCTTCACCTGCGTCGGATCCAGACCCGCCGCCTGGATGACGCCGAGCCCCGGAATCTGTACGTATCCCCGACTGTCGATCAGATACTTGTTGCTGAGCTCCTTGTCGCGGTAGACGACGACGTCGAGGACGTCGCCCGGGCGCAGCACCCCGACGCTTCGGGTCACCACGTCGCGCGGCGGCGGAGAGGCCGGCGGGGGCGGGATCCGCGTCGAATCCTGCGCCGAGGCCAGCGCCGGCACGACCGCGAGCATGAGCGCCAGCGCGAGCGGGAGCGCGAGGGCGCTCAGCGCGCGAGGTACGGCGCGGAGCGAGCGGCGATCAGGGATAGCGGAACGCATAGGTGCCGATGAGTTGAGCGCGCACGTACAGCGCGGGCAGCGCGAACTGGTTCGCGGCGTCTTCGATGCGCGCCGTCTCGACGCGGAGCGTCACGGGGAGCGTCGCGCGCAGGAACTGGAGCGACACGTCGCCGAGCAGCGCGCGCTGAACGGCCGGCCGGTCCGCGCTCGTCGTCGGGTACGGCTCGCCCGCGTGGAAGTTGGCCGACTGCGCGGGTCGCTGGTAGATGCGTAGCGCGCCCTGCCGCCACCTCCCTACCCCGAACGCCAGCCGGCTTGTTCCGCTCAGCCAGACGTCGGCAGACGCGCGCACGAAGTCGGCGTCGGGGCCGAGCTCCGAGCCGAGCGGCGCGTCGTAGCTCTGGTACACCTCGGTGTACTGGCCGCGAAGGTAGGTATAGCTGTTCACATGGCGGTACTCGATCCCCGCGCTCGCCGGCCGCGCCGCCGGCAGCGGCACCGAGGCCGCGACGCGCCACGCGAGCTGGTCGGGCGTCACCTTGCGGTCGGCGGGATCGATCTGGATGTCGTCCACGACCAGCTCGCCCGTCACGCGCGCCGGCCCGAGGGGGAATCGCGTCGCGCCGAACACCTGGAGGTTGTCGCGCGCCTCCGTGCCCGTCCGAGTCGTGTCGTTCTGCGTGAACAGATACGGCATGAGCGGATTGGCGTACGACAGGTCGAAGATCGTGTTCGTGCGCGCGAGCAGCGCCGTCTCGCCGATGGTCAGCTCGAACCGCGGTGACTGCCGGTAGGTGAGCGCGTGGCCGAGCAGCACGCGACGATAGCGCTGCGTCTCCGGACCGCCGACGAGACTGTCGCGCGCCAGGTCGATCGTGACGTCGTTGATGGTCGCGACGATGGCGCGCCCCTCGAGCCGCTTC
>DATMHT010000503.1:0-4564 GCA_035554795.1 Gemmatimonadaceae bacterium
CCGTATGGGTCGGCCACGGGCGCGGCAGCCCCGGCGGGCCGCGCGGGCGCCGCGGCCGGCGGCGGCGCGGCCGGCTGGAGCTGCGTGAAGAGCGTCTCGAGCGCGCTCGGGTCGAAGGCGAACTCCTCGATGCCGCTGTCCGCGCGCCGCTCGCCGCCGAGCTCCGGAACGATGGAGAGGTCCGGGTCCTCGTGCTGCAGGTCGATCGCGAGCTCGAACTTCTGCGCGACGTAGTACGGGTCGAGCTCGAGCGCGCGCTTCGTCTCGCGCAGCGCGCCGTCGAAGTCGCCGAGGTTCGAGAGCGTGAAGCTCAGGTTGTAGTGCGCCTCGGCGTACTCCGGGCGCGCCTGGATCGCGCGCGCGAAGGCGTTGCGCGCGTCCTCGAACTTCTTCAGCTCGCTCAGCACGAGGCCGACGCCGTTCCACGCCACCGGCTGCTCCGGATCGGCGACGAGCGCCTGGCGGTACGCCTCGAGCGCGTGCTGCAGCCGCTTCCGCGACAGCAGGAGGAGCGCGAGGTTGAGCCGCGCTTTCACGAAGGCCGGCTCCGCGTCGAGCGCGGACTTGAACGACTCGACGGCGGCGTCCGGCTCGCCGGCGTGGTGGAGCGCGACGCCGAGGTTGTTGTGCGCGATCGCGTAGCGCGGGTCGGCGTGGATCGCGCCGCGGTAGCTCTCGGCGGCCTCGGCGAAGCGACCGTCCTGATGCAGCGCGACGCCGCGCTCGTTCCACAGCTTCGGGCTGTCGGCGCGCGACTCGAGCAGGCGGTCGTACAGCTCGATCGCCGCGCGCGCGTCCTTGCGCAGCAGGTGGACTTCGGCCATCGCCTGGAGCACGAGCCCGTGCTCCTCGCCGCGGTCGAGGGCGATGCGGTACTCGCGCAGCGCTTCGGCGTAGTAGCCCTTCTGGCGGAAGGCGAGGCCGAGGTTGTAGTGCGCGAGGTGTCCCTCCTCCGCGACCGCCATCATCTGCCGCGACTGGCGCGCGCTCGAGCGGCCCGGGAGCAGCTCCTCGTACTTCTGCGGGTTGTACTGGTCGAGCGACAGGTTCGCCTGCGCGCGCGACAGCGTCGGGTTGAGCTGGATGGCGCGCTTGGTCGCGACGCGGGCCTCGTCGTGCAGCCCCATGTCGCCGAGCACGAACCCCATCAGGTAGTGCGCGTCGGGGTTGTCGGGGTTCAGCTCGATGGCGCGGCGGAGCGACGCGAGCGCCTCGTCGTTCAGCCCGCGGTTGTAGCGGATCTCGCCGAGGTAGAAATGGAGCGCGGAGCTCGTGCCGTCTATGGAGAGCGCGTGCTCGAACCAGACCTCGGCCTTCTCGAGATCGCCCGCCGACTTCTCGGCGAGACCGAGCTGCACGAGCGCGCCGACGTCGGCCGGATGATGGCGGAGCAGCTCGGTGAACTCGGTGACCGCCTCGGGCACCTGGCCGAGGAGCGCATAGGCGCGGCCCAGCTCCCAGCGTGCCTCACGATCGGCCGGCGCGGCGCGCAGTCGCTCGCGCAGCTCGGTGACGCGGCGGTCGTAGTAGCCCGTGTTGAAGTAGGCCACCTCGAGGTTGCGCTGCGCCACCTGCATCTTCGGGTCGAGCTCGAGCGCGCGCGAGAACGCGCTGACCGCCTCCTCGTAGAGCCCCTTGTTGTAGTAGAGGACCCCGAGGTTGTTGTGCGCCCCCGCATCCGACGGATCGATCCGTCGTGCGAACGAGCGCAGTACGTCGCGATCGCGTTCGGAGGTGAGGGGGGCGGCGGGCATCAATCAGTACGAGCGGGACGTGGGACGCGGGACGCGCGAACGGCCGGGCGCGGCGAAGCGACGCGCGCGGCGCGGGAGGCGCGCCGCCCACGTCCCCCGTCCCACGTCCCGCCGTCCCGCCTCACGCGACGCGCACCGCGCGCAGGATCGCCTGCAGCGACGCGACGTCGGGCAGGAGGAGGAAGAAGCCGCGCAGATGCTCGTCGAGGTCCTTCATGTAGAACTCGCTCTCGACGCAGAAGACGTAGTCGCGGTCGGTGCCGAACTGCAGGTACGCGGTCGTCAGGACGGCGCTCGACATGTCCACGGCCAGGCTCGGCGGCGACGGCAGGAGCATGAGCCCCATGAAGTCGCTGAGCGCGTTCATGTAGGCGCCGCTCAGGATGTTGCCGGCCTCCTTGATCGCCGACTGCTCGAGCTCCCCGAGGTCCTTGAACGTGCCCTGCGGCCGGCGCAGCATCAGTTCCGCCATGCGCAGCGCCGTCGGCTTCGGGAAGACGAGCAGGGTCCGGCCGGTGAGGTCGCCGAGCATGTTCATCAGCACGGCGGCGACGGGCTCCTCGGGCCCCGAGATCTGCGGCGGGACGTCCTCGAGGCGCGCGATGTTGATCGTCGGCACCGAGATCATGATCGTGCCGCCGGTCATCGTGGACAGCGCCGTCGCGGCGTGCCCGGCGCCGATGTTGGCGACCTCGCGCAGCGCGTCGAGCTGGAGGGCCTTGAGGGACCGAATGTCTTCCATTGAAGCTCCGTTAGAGGAGGCTGCTCACGTCGACGATGAGCGCGGGCGCGCCGTCGCCGAGGATGGTAGCCCCGCTGAATACGTTCAGGCCGTCGCGGACGGCGTCGAACTGCTTGACCACGATGTCCTGCTGGCCGGTGAGCTCGTCCACCACCAGCCCCGCGCGGCGCTCGCCGACCTCGAGCACCACGACCTGCGCCAGCGCCTCGATCGCCTCGGCGTCGGCGGCGTCGCGCGGCGCCGGCATGCGGACGATGTCGCGCAGCCGGTAGAGCGGCAGCACCTCGTCGCGCAGCACGAGCACCTCGCGGCCGCGCACCGTCCGCCGTGAGGTCGCCGTCAGCTCGACGGTCTCGCTCACGTGCGTCATCGCCAGCGCGTACGTCTCGTCGCCGACGCGCGCCAGCAGCGCGCGGACGATGGCGAGCGTGAGCGGCAGCCGCAGCGTCACCGCCGTGCCCTCGCCCGGCGCGCTGCGGATGTCGAGCGAGCCGCCGAGCGCGCGGACGCGCGACTGCACCGCGTCGATGCCGACGCCGCGCCCGGAGATGTCGCTCACCTTCTCGGCCGTCGAGAAGCCGGCGCGGGAGATGAGCCGCACCAGCTCGTCGTCGGTCAGCTCGGTGCGCGACGCGTCCACGGCGCCGGTGGCGATCGCCTTCGCCAGCACCTTGGCGCGGTCGATGCCGCGCCCGTCGTCGGTCACGCGCACGAGCACGGCGGCGCGGTCGCGCGTCGCGCTCAGGACGAGGCGGCCGGCGCGCGTCTTCCCCGCCCGCTCACGCGCGTCGGGCGGCTCGATGCCGTGGTCCACGGCGTTGCGCAGAAGGTGCACGATCGGCTCACCGATCTCGTCGAGCATCGAGCGATCGAGCTCGATCTGCTGCCCATCCACGTGGAAGTCCACCTCGCGGCCGAGCGCGCGCGCGGCATCGCGGACGAGGCGCGGGAAGCGGTCGAACACCTGCGCGACAGGGACCATGCGGGAGGTCATGATCTCCTCCTGCAGGTCGCTGACGAGGCGCGACGCCTGCGCGACGGTCTCGTCGAGCGCGGGATCGGCGATCGAGGTCGCGAGCTGGGCGAGCCGGCCGCGGGTGATCACGAGCTCGCCGATGAGGTTCATGAGCGAGTCGAGCCGCCGCAGGTCGATGCGCACATGGCGCTGCGGCGCGAGCGCGGCCGATCGCTCCGGCGTCGGCATGGCGCGCGGCGAGCCCGTTGCGGGCGTCGCGTCGTCGCGCGCGGCGCTGGCCGTGCCCGCGCCGTTCGTCGTCGCCGGCTCCCGCGAATCGGCCGCCGCGTCGCCGACCTCGGGGCCGGCCACCTCGACCGCCTCCACGTCGCCGACCGCGCGGAGCGTGCGCGCCACTTCCTCGCCCGACTCCAGCGTCACGAGGCGCATCGCGAACTCGCGGTCGAACTCGTCGGCCTGGAGCGCCTCGAGCGGCGGCGTCAGCCCCATCACGTCGCCGAGCGACTTCGCCTTCTGGACCACGAGGTACGCACGCACGCCACGCAGCGGCGCCTCGTGCGCGATGCGGACGCGCACGTGGAGTCCGTCGCCGGCGGGAGCGCTCACCGACCACTGTACCGCCTCGGCGCGCGTCGCCGCGACGTCGTCGGCGGGCTCCGGCGCGGACGCGGCGGCGGGCACGTGCGACGACGGAACGCCGGCGACGGCGGACGCCGCGCCCGCCGCCGCGCGGAGCCGCGCCACGATCGCGCCGACGTCCGACTCGTCCGAACGCCCGGCGACCGCGAGCTCCACCGCGTGCTCCAGCGCGTCGGCGGCGGCGAAGAGGAGGTCCATCAGCGTCGCCGTCACCGGCAGCGCGCCGTCGCGCACGCGCTCGAGCAGCGTCTCCAGCTCGTGCGTCAGCTCGGTCACCGCCGCGTAGCCCATCGTCGCGCTCATGCCCTTGAGCGTGTGCGCGGCGCGGAACAGCGCGCCGACGGCCTCACCCCCGCCACCGGAGCGCTCGAGCTCCAGCATGGCGTGGTTGATGGCCGACAGGTGCTCCCGACTCTCGGTCAGGAACAGCTCGGCGTAGCGGGAAGTGTCCAC
>DATMHT010000504.1:0-2015 GCA_035554795.1 Gemmatimonadaceae bacterium
GCGAGCCCCTTGAGCGGGCGCGTGTCGAGGATGCACTCGTGGGCGACGCGGCCGTTCAGCCCCTGATAGAGCACGGGGTAGAGCCCCTCGAGCCGCTTCGCGATGTAGTTGGCGTTGAGGATCGCGACCTTCGTCGCCAGCGTCAGCCCCTCGCCGCCCATCAGCTTGATGTACGTGTACGAGATCGGGAGGATGCTCGCGCTTCCCCACGGTGCGGCGCTGACCGCGTGGCCGTGCGTCGTGCCCGGTACGTCCACCACCGCGTGCCCCGGCAGGAACGGCACGAGGTGCTCGGCGACGCCGATCGGCCCCATGCCCGGTCCGCCGCCACCGTGCGGGATGCAGAACGTCTTGTGCAGGTTGAGGTGGCAGACGTCGGCGCCGATGTCGCCCGGGCGGCAGAGGCCGACCTGGGCGTTCATGTTCGCGCCGTCCATGTAGACCTGTCCGCCGTGCGCGTGGACCGTCGCGCACACGTCCTTGATCGCCGTCTCGAAGACGCCGTGCGTGGACGGGTACGTCACCATCAGCGCGGCCAGGCTCGCCGAGTGCTGCTCGGCGCGCGCCTTCAGGTCCGCGACGTCGATGTTGCCGCTCTCGTCGGTCTTCACCACGACCACCTTCATCCCCGCCATGACCGCGCTCGCGGGGTTCGTGCCGTGCGCGCTCTGCGGGATCAGGCAGACGTCGCGGTGCGTGTCGCCGCGCGACTCGTGGTAGCGCTTGATCGTCAGCAGCCCGGCATACTCGCCCTGCGAGCCGGCGTTCGGCTGCAGCGACACGGCGGCGAAGCCGGTGATCTCGGCGAGGTCGCGCTCGAGCTCCTCGAACATCTCGCGATACCCCTCGGCCTGCTCGCGCGGCGCGAACGGGTGCAGCTTGTTGAAGCCCGGCCAGGTGATCGGCATCATCTCGACCGTGGCGTTGAGCTTCATCGTGCACGAGCCGAGCGGGATCATCGAGTGCGTCAGCGACAGGTCGCGCGACTCGAGGCGCTTGATGTAGCGCAGGAGCTCGGTCTCCGAGTGGTGCGTGTTGAACACGGGCGCGCTCATGTAGCCGCTCGTCCGCGCGAACCGCTCGTCGTAGCGCGGGTCGGCCTCGTCGAGCAGGTCCTCGACCGCGAAGTCGATCGCGCCGCCGTTCAGCACCGCGAGCAGCTCGGCGATGTCGCGCGGCGTCGTCGTCTCGTCGAGCGCGATGGCGACCGACGTCGTGCCGAGGACGCGCAGGTTCATCCCGCGCTCGGCGGCGCGCTTGACGACGTCGCCGCTCGAGCGCCCCTTGAGCTCGACGCGCACGGTGTCGAAGAAGACGTCGTGCTTCACCGCGTGGCCGATGCGCTCGGCGCCGGCGGCGAGCAGCGTCGCGAGCGCGTGCACGCGCTCGGCGATGCGGCGAATCCCCTCGGGCCCGTGGTACACGGCGTACATGCTCGCCGTCACCGCCAGCAGCACCTGCGCGGTGCAGACGTTCGAGGTCGCCTTCTCGCGGCGGATGTGCTGCTCGCGGGTCTGCAGCGCCATGCGCAGCGCCGGCCGCCCCGCCGCGTCGCGCGAGAGGCCGATGATGCGGCCGGGTAGCTGCCGCTTGAACTCGTCCTTGGTCGCGAAGAAGGCGGCGTGCGGCCCGCCGTAGCCCATCGGCACACCGAAGCGCTGCGTGTTGCCGACGCAGACGTCGGCGCCCCATTCGCCCGGCGGAGCGAGCAGCGCGAGGCTCAGCAGGTCGGCGGCGACGGTGACGAGCCCCTCGACCGCGTGGACCCTGGCGCACACGTCGCGGTAGTCGAGCACGGCGCCGTCGGTGGCCGGGTACTGCAGCAGCGCGCCGAACACGTCCGCGCCGAACGCGTAGGTCGTCTCGTCGCCGACGACGACGTCGTAGCCGCGGGCCTTGGCGCGCGTGCGCACGACGTCGATCGTCTGCGGGTGGCAGCGCTCGGAGACGAAGTAGAGGTTCTTCCCTTCCTTCCCGCGCACGGCGTGGCTCAGCGCCATCGCCTCGGCGGCGGC
>DATMHT010000505.1:0-10739 GCA_035554795.1 Gemmatimonadaceae bacterium
CCCCGGTCGAGGATCGCGACGCGGTCGCAGAGCCGCTCGAGCTCCTCGAGGTTGTGCGACGCGATGAGGATGGTGCGCGCCGGGTGCTTGAGCGCGGCGACGATCTCGCGGAAGCGCGACGTCCACAGCGGGTCGAGGCCGTGCGTCGGCTCGTCGAGGACGAAGACGCGCTCGCCGCGCAGCAGCGACTGGGCGAGGCCGAGCCGCTGGCGATTCCCCTTCGACAGCGCCTTCACGGGCTTGTCGCGGTGCTCGTCGAGACCGAGCCGCTCGACGATCTCGTCCACTCGCAGCGGCAGCGCGCCGTCGCGGACGCCGGCGAGCACCGCGTAGCGCTCGAGCGCGTCGGCGACCGTCCAGCGGGGCGGCACGTCCACGAGCTCCGAGAGGTAGCCGATGCCGTGGCGCTCGACGTAGGCGCGCGGCGCGAGCCCGGCGATGCGCACCGTGCCCTCGGTGGGCCGCAGGTAGCCGAGCACGAGCGAGATGAGCGTGCTCTTCCCCGCCCCGTTCGGGCCCGCGATTCCCATCACCTCGCCCGGCTCGACGACGAGCGAGAGCTGGTCGAGCGCGCGCACGTGCGTGGCGCTCGAGACGACCGAACGGAACGTCCGGTACGTCTTGCCGACGTTGTCGAACTCGATCATGGGCGCGCGCTCCGCCGCCGGCCGGCAGGCGAGGCGCTCGACCACGACGAGCGCCTCCGGCGAGGAGCGCCGCGGCGCGCCACGCTCAACGAGGCGCCGGGTACGCGGCGGGCGGCAGCGGCTGGCCGGCGGCAGCCGGGTAGGCGCCCGGCGGCGCGTTCGGGTCCATCGGTCCCGTCGGCATGGCCGTGCACGCGCTCCACGGTCCCTGCCCGGCGCGCTGCATCCACGTCGTCGCCTCCTGGGTGCGACCGAGGCGAAGCAGCGCGCAGCCGAGGAAGCCCTGCGCCGACCTGTCGTCGGGCTTCGCCTGCACGGCGCGGACGTAGAACTTGCGCGCGAGCTCGTTGTTGCCGGCGGCGAGCAGGTACGAGCCCATCTCGCGCAGCGCGACGTTGCTGTTCGGGTCGAGGCGCACCGCCATCTGCAGCTCGCTCTGCGCCGAGCGCATGTCGCCCTCCTCGCGCGCGATGCGGCCGAGGTACACATGCGGAAGCGACAGGCTCGGATCGTCGCGCGCGATCTTGTCGAACGCGCTGCGCGCGGCCTCGCGCTTCCCCTGCGCGTAGAGCGCGATCGCGTCGTCCATCGCGCCCGACGAGCCGCCGCGGTTCAGGAAGAAGAACCCCGCCGCCGCGAGCAGAAGCGCGACGCCGACGACGGCGGCGATGATCCGTCCCGGCCCGCGGCTCTCGGGGCGATCCGCATACGGCCCCTCCGCCGCCGCCTCACCGGCCGTCGCGACGCCGGGAACCGGCGTGACCACGCGCGGCGAGGCGGCGCGCGGGGCGCCGGGCGCGTACGGACTGGCACTCGCGGCCGCGGCGCCGGCCGCCGCGCCGGTGTAGCCTGCCTGGGCCGCGTACGCCGCCGGCGAGACGCCACCCGCGAGCGCCTCCTCGAGACTCTGGAACCCGGCTCGCGCCGCCGCGACGTCGGCGCCGGTGGGACGATAGCTCGGCCGGTTGGCGCGGTCGCGCGCTGCGGCGAACTCCAGCAGCGCGTGCGTCTGGTCGAGCGAGAGCATCTCGCGCTGGCGTAGCTCGCGGACGAGCGTCTGGCCGCCCATGCCGGAGCCGCCGAGGTAGGCGCGCAGCGCCGTCTCGCAGGAGGACCAGGCGTCGAGGATGTCGGCGGCGACGTCCTCGGGATCGCGCGCGACGTCGAGGCGGGCGACGATGGGGCGGGCCGCGTCGAGGGCGGCGAGGGCGGTGCGCTGCTGTCCGGGCACGGTCACGGGCTCTCCTTTCCGTCGAATGTTCTGCTCGCTCTGCGTACAGCGGGCGCCCGCGACGGTGCGAGGCGCGTGCCGGCGGCCGCTGGAGCAGCGGTCGTCGACACGCGCCCCCGCGGAAGACGCCTGATGGAGCTACGTCGGCCGGCGCGTCTCGCAGCGAGGCGCGCCGGTAGCAGCGATCGCGCTAGCGCAGGATGCGGAGCAGTCCCGCGTCCGCGCTGCCGCGGATGAAGCTCTCCGCGTCGCCGGTCGGGATCTCGACGCCGGTGATCGAGAAGCCGCGGCGCGCTTCGGTCATCATGAAGTCGGAGAGGGAGCGGCCGGCATAGGCGGCGTTCTCGTCACGCATGCCGCGCACGATCTCCTCCCACGTCCCATTGTAGACGCGTCCCTCGCGCACGATCCGGTGGTGGGTCGTCCGCGCCGGTGCCGACGCCGACGCGGCGGCCGCCGTCGGCGACGTCTCGTCGCGCGCCGACGAGCCGTCGTCGTCGCGCAGCGTGGCGGATTCGGTCGTGCCGTCGTCGTCCTCGCGCTTGCTGCCGGCGAGGTCCGTGAGCAGCGCGCCGAACAGCTCGAGCTGTCCCTTCGCTTCGGCGCTCTCCGCGTCGGCGGCCTTCTGCTCGATCTCGGCCAGCATCTCGTCGATATCGTCGGGCTCGCCGGCGAGCTCGGTCAGACGCTCGTCCCAGGGCTTGAGCTCCGGGTCGTCGTCCTTGAGGCGATAGACGGTCTTCTTCAGCTCGACGAGGCGCCAGATCCCGAGCTCGTCCCAGTGGTCCTCGGGCGTCGTGCGGTCGAGGTGGTAGAGCGCCGCCTCGTACTCGCCACGGTCGTAGAGGACGTTGCCGAGGTAGATGCGCGCCTCCGTGTGATCGGAGTCGAGCTGGAGCGCGCGCCGCAGCGTCGCGATGGCGCCCTCGTCGTCGGCGAGCCGGTGCTGCGCGTAGCCCACGCACGCCACCGCTTCCGCCGACTCGGGCGACTGCTGGACCGCGATCTCGAAGAACTCCTTCGCCTCGTCGATCAGCCCCTCGCGGAACAGCGCGCGACCGGACTGCAGCATGAGGTCCACGTCGTCCTGGTAGCCGAGCTCGAGGACGCGCCGGAAGCGCTTCACCGCCGCGTCGGGCTGCCCGAATTTGAGCAGCACCTCGCCGAGCCCGGCGAGCGCATCCTCGTGGTCGGGGTCGAGGATCAGCGCTTCCTCGAAGGAGCGGCGCGCCCACGCGTACTCCTCGCGGGCGACGCGGGCATAGCCCACCCCGATGTGGAGCTCCACCGCGTTGGGGTAGAGCGAGAGTCCTTCGCGGAGCACGTCGAGCGCCTCGTCGTACTGCCCCTCGTTGTAGAGCTGATGGGCGCGCTCGTCGTACTCTTCGGAACTCAGAAACGGGGTTGGCATACCGTCTCAATCCTCCAACCGTGTGGGGTACGGCTATAGTACCACTCGCACGCTCTGTAGTTCAACAGGTTGACAAGCAGGAGTCGGGCCGGCGGGGGCCACGATCCCCACCTGATGCCTGGTTCCTGCGTGCTTTCGGCTGGCCACTCGGCGAAGCCGGATCGAGCGAGCAGGAATCAGGCTTCAGGTACCTACTCGACTCTCACTCAGCGCGACCGCGATCGCGCCGGCGAGCGCCGCGTTCCGTTCGAGGAGGGCAAGGTTGGTCCCGAGCGACCTCCCTTCTGTCTGACGCTCGACCTCGGCCAGGAGGAACGGCGTCGAGCCGGCCCCCCGCACGCCGGCCGCCCGCGCCCGCTCGACGGCGCGCGCGACGGCGGCGTCCACCAGCTCCGACGGCAGCGCCGACTCGGCCGGCGGGGGCTGCATGACGACCAGCGCGCCGGGGCGGCCGAGCGCGCGGTGGGCGCGAAAGAGCGCCGCGACCTCCGAAGTGCTCTCGGCGCGAGCGGGCAGCGGGAGCCCGGTGTCGGCCGTGAAGAAGCCGGGCAGCCGCGACGTCCGATAGCCGACGATGCTGACGCCAAGCGTCTCCAGCCGCTCGAGCGTCGCCGGCAGGTCGAGGATGGACTTCGCGCCCGAGCAGACGACGACGACCTGCGACCGCGCCAGCTCTACGAGATCGGCCGACTCGTCGAACGCCGGATCGCGGTGCACGCCGCCGATGCCGCCGGTGGCGAAGACGGGGATCCCGGCGAGCGCGGCGAGGGCGATCGAGGCGGCGACCGTCGTCGCCCCGTCGAGCCGGCCGACCACCGCCGCGGACAGGTCCCGCGCCGACACCTTGCGCACGCCGTCGCGGGCGAGGAAGCGCTCGAGCTCGTCGTCCTCCAGCCCGAACGTCGGGACGCCCTGCACCACGGCGGAGATCGCCGGGAGCGCGCCGGCGCGCAGCACCGCCTCGGTCATGCGCGTGGCCGCGTCGCGGTTGGCCGGGATCGGCAGCCCCTGCGCGAGCACGGAGCTCTCGAGGGCGACGACGGGGCGACCGGCGCGCAGCGCGTCGGCGACCGGCGGGAGCAGGCGGAGGATTGAGGGCGTCGTGGTGGTCACGCCGGAATGTAAGAGAGCGGTGGACCGGTGCGGACGACGGCGGGGCACGGGTGCCACCCGGTCGCATCAGGATCCGGCAACGACGCGCGCCGCCGAGCGGTGGAGCGATGACGTGGCGGACGCCCTGGCGAGTTAGATCCCCGGTGGGGGGGCCCCCCCGCTGTCCGCCAGCGGCTCCGCGGTGACGATGAGCCGCTCCGGTGCCGGCCCGAGGTAGCGCACCGGCCAGCAGGTCGTGAGCGTCAGTCGCGGCGAGCGGCTCGCGAACAGCGCCGGCGCGTCCTTCGGCACGACGCGGCGGCCGGTGACGACCCACGACGCCGTCACACCGTCGGCCGTCGTCGTGCGGACGGTATCGCCGGTGCGCAGCTCGTCGAGCGCGTGGAAGTGGCGGTCGCGGTGCGCCGAGATGACGGCGTTGCCGACCTCGCCGGGGAGCGCGCTCCCCGGGAGGTGCCCCGGGCCGGCGCGCAGCTCGTCGTCGCCGACTCCTTCGACGACGACCTCGTCCATGCCGAGGCGCGGGATCAGCAGCCGCGCGACCGGTGCGCCGGTGGCGTAATCGGCGCGCGCGCCACCGCCGACCGCGAGCGACCGGACGCCGGCGACCGCCCTTCGCGCCTCGGCGGCGTCCCAGGCGGCGCGGGCCGCGTCGCGCGCGACGACAGCGCGCGCGTAGCCCGTGGCGGCGTAGCCGAGCAGCAGCGCACCGCTCGCCGTGAGCACCGCTCCCGCGAGGCGTCGGCGCGACCAGCCGTCGCGGCCGATCGGCCTACGCACTGCGGCGGCGTCCCATCAGTACCAGCCCGGCGCCGATCCCGAAGGCGCCGAGCACGGCGAGCGTCGGCAGTTGCGTGGCCGTGTCGGGGGCGCGTGCGCCGTCGTGCATGGTCGCAGGCATGACCGCCGCCACGCGCCGACGACCGGCAGCGACGCCGGCGCGAGTCGTCGAGTCGGCCGCGGTGTCGGCGGCAGCGGCCGGCGGCGGAGCGGCGCTCCCGGCGAGCGCGACGGTCGCCGAATCCACCCACGTTTTCATGTCCGTGAGGCGGGCCGCGTTCGTCGAATCGCGGGCGCCGGGGCTGCGGCTGGCCGAGTCGGCGCGCGCGACCGCCGCCTGCTCGCGCCGCGTCGGCGGTGGTGTGACGACGCCGGTGAACTGGGCGGCGGCCTCGGCGGCGCTGCCCGCGAGCAGAGCGGCGGCCGCGACGAGGATGCGGATCTGACGGTTCATGAGGGGTCCCGGTATGGGTAGCGACGACGTGAGAGGCAGGACCGGTGCCAGCCGGACAGGGCGTAGGCGTCCGTGTCCCCTACGGCTTCGGAGCTTCCCCCTTGGGCCACGCCCCCGCGATCGCCGCGCCCATCCGCGCCATCGTCAGCTGCGGCTCGCTGTCCAGCAGCCACCGCTGGTCGGCGTTCTCCTTCGTCATGACGCACGCGACGACGCGCGACTGGAGGTAGAAGAGCGAGCACTCGGTGCGCACGGCGTCCGTGGCGCCCGTCTTGTGCGCGGCGCGGACGCCGTCGAGGTAGCGCTGCAGGAGTGTGGCGTCCTGGTTGTGCTCGAGGACGTCGAGCATCGCCGAATCGGCGGCCGGGCTCACCGCCTTGCCGCGCGCGAGGAGCGCGAAGAGCGTCGCCATCTCGTTCGGCGTCGTCACCCCGAGGCCGTACTTCACCGAGCTGTCCATCGCCACGCTCGACGAGCGCAGGAACGTCTTCGAGTGGACCTTGGTGTGCCTGAGCCCGAGCGCCTCCATCTTGTCCCAGACGCGACGGATGATGATGCGGTCGAGCAGCAGGTTCGTCGCGGTGTTGTCGCTCGTCGTGATCATGAGCCACACCGCGTCGCGCACCGAGAGCGACATCCCCGAGTGCATGTACTGGAGCGTCCCGTCGCCCGGTACCTGATCGATCTTGAGGACCGTGAGCGGATCGTCCAGCGACAACGTTCCCTTCCCCGCCAGATCGTACACGGTGACGAGGATCGGCACCTTGATGAGGCTCGCCGTCGGGAACGTCTCGTCACCGCGCAGGGAGAGCCGCTCGCCGGTGTCGAGATTCTCGACCGCGTAGCCGGTCACCCCGTGGTGCGCCGCGGCGAGCGAGTCGAGCGTGCGGTGGAGACGGGCCGTGTCCGCGCGCGCGAAGGTGCGCGGCGCGCGGGCGGCAGCGGTAGTGGTGGACGCCGCGGCGGCGGTGCTCTGGGCCCGCGCGCAGCCGAGCGGGCCGGCCCAGGCGAGGAGGAGAACCGCCGCGCGACGAATCACGCGGCGTCTTCGAACTCGTCGGCCTTGCGCGACTCCACGAGCTCCCGGTCGTTCGACGTCGGGTCGTACATGGCGAGCAGCTTGATCGTCTCGCCCGGATACGCGTCGAACGCCTTGCCCGAGCCCTGGTACACCTTGATCTCGTGGCCGTCCTCGAACCGCATGATGATCAGCGGATACTCGGTGTTGCGGTACTGTTTGCGCATCTTCTGCGGCGCACGACCGGTCATGGAATAGCTCCTCGTTGGGCGTTGAACGGGGGAAGTGTGCCTCCCTGCCGCCGGCTGCGCAACGGGAGGGGCAGGGTGTAGGGGAGAGGGTGTAGGGTGCAGCCCCGCCGCGCGGCACGTCCCGAGGCACGCCACCCCCTTTCACCCTCTCCCCTACCCCCTCAGTTCACGTCACCACCGCCCGCCGTCCCTCGTACTTCCGCCACAGCTCCCGCTCGATCGCGTCGTCGATCGCGGCGACGGCGGCGTCGAGCTCGTCGTCGGTCGTGTAGAAGTGCGGGGCGACGCGGATGCCGGCGCCGGGACGGTAGTCGATGACGACGTCGCGCGAGAGCAGGTACTGCGCGACTTCGTAGCCATGCGGAACGTCGAACGCCACCGTGCCGCCGCGGCGCGCGGCGTCGCGCGGCGCGCTCACCCGATAACCGCGCGACTCGGCGAGCGCGATCAGGCGCGACGTCTGCCGCACGCTCTTCGCGCGAACCGCGTCCATCCCCGCCTGCCGCACGATGCGCGGGCCCTCGATCGCGGCGTAGAGCGCCGGGATCACCGGCGTCCCGCTCAGCCAGCGCGCGGCGCCGCCGGCGTACTCCATCGCGTCGTCGAACGCGAACGGATGGGCGTGCGCCTGCCAGCCCGTGAGCGCCGGCGCGTAGCGCGCGCTCATCGCCGGCGAGGCGTAGAGGAAACACCCGCCCGGCCCGCCGCACAGCCACTTCAACACACCGCCCGTGAGGAAGTCGGCGCCGATCGCCTTCACGTCCACCGGCAGCACGCCCACGGAGTGGTAGGCGTCGAGCGCGACGAGCGCCCCGACCTCGCGCGCGCGCCGGCAGATCGCCTCGACCTCCACGACGTATGCCGACCGGAAGAGCACGTGCGAGATCGCGACGAGCCGCGTCCGCTCGTCGATCGCCTCGAGCAGCCGCGCCGTGTCGATGGACAGCCCGCCATCGTCCGAGGGCACCACGCGGATGCGGGCACCGAGCCGCGCGGCGAGGCCGTCGTAGACGTAGCGCACCGACGGGAAGTCGAGCGCCGTCATCACGATCGTGTCGCGCTCCGGCGGGTAGTCGAGGGCGGAGAGGATCGCCGCCTGCGCGATCGTGACGTTCGGCAGCATCGCGACCTCGCCGGGTCCGGCGCCGATCAGGGGCGCGATCTCGTCGCCCACTCGCAGCGGCATCTCCCACCACCCGCCGGCCCACGCCCGCACACCCTGCGTCCCCCATGCCTGGGCGTACTCGGCGAGCCGCTCCGGCACCGCGCGCGGCATCGCGCCGAGCGAGTTGGAGACGAGGTAGGTCGAGCGCTCGAGGATCGGGAACTCGGAGCGGAAGCGAAGCAGCGGGTCGTTCATGCGCGACGGCTCGGCGACGGATCAGGCGGAGGCGATGGCGGCCGCGGCCGCCGCACGCTCGGCGGCGCGGCTGCGCCGCGCCGGGATGGTGACGAGATACACGACGACGGCGGCAACGACGATGAGCCCCGCGGCGATCCACTCCTCGAGCTTGAGCCCCCACAGGATCCAGGCGATCACCGCCAGCGCGAGCCACGGCACGACGCCGGCCGCCGGCACCCGGAACGGGACGCCCCCGGCACGTACGTCGCGCCGGCGCAGCTCCGCCGCGGCCACGCAGCACGCCGCGTACACGAGCAGCACCGTGACGTTGGCGGCGACCGCGAGCCGCTCGAAGTTGCCGAAGAGGGCGAGCGCCAGCACGATCGCGACCTGCACCACGATCGCGACGTGCGGCGTGCGCCATCGCGGGTGCACGGCGGCGAGCGGCGCCGGCAGGAAGCCGTCGCGCGCGAACGCGAAGAGCATGCGTGGCACCGCCAGCGTCATCCCGCTCACGTAGCCGAACATGGACACCGTCGAGCCGACGAGGATGAGCGTGCGGCCGGCCGGCCCCATCGCCGCGCCGGCCGCGGTCGCGAGCGGTGTCGCGTCGCCAGCGAGCGCGGGACCGAGAATCCCCTGCGCGACGATCTGCACGACCACGTAGAGCAGCGCGACCGCGCCCATCGCCAGGAAGACGGCGCGCGGCACCGTCCGCGCCGGGTCGCGCACCTCGCCGCTCGGCACGAGCGCGCTCTCGACGCCGAGGAAGGCGAAGATCAGCAGCACCGAGGCCCGGGCGACGGCGCCCGCCGTCGGCGGCGCGGCCACGTGGAGATTCTCCGCGCGCATCGCGAACGCTCCGACGACGACGAGCAGCAGCAGCGGCAGCAGCTTGGCCACCGTCGCGACGACGTTGAAGCGGACGACGCCGGCGACGCCGCGCGCGTTCGCGGCGGCGAGCCCCGCGAGCACCAGCACGAGCATCGTGCGACGCCCGCCCGCGCCCAACGATGGCAGCAGCGCGCCGAGCGAGTCGGCGAAGAACGTCGAGACGGCGGCGAGGGCGAGGGTGATCCCGACCCAGAGCAGCGCGCCGGTCAGGAAGCCGACGAAGGGCCCGAACGCGACCTCGACGTACGCGTACGGCCCGCCGGTCATCGCGACGCGGCTTCCCGCTTCGGCGAAACAGAGCACGATCAGCCCCATCGCCAGCGCGCACACGACGTACGCGACCGGCGCCGCCGCCCCCAGCGCCGCCGCCACCCCGGACGGCAGCCGGAAGATGCCGCCGCCGATCGTGACGTTCACGATTCCGGCCGCCAGCCCCCACACGCCGAGCACACGGACGAGGGCGGAGTCGGGAGAAGCGCCGGTCGGAGTCGGGTCTGTCATGCGCGGAAAGTATGGGGGTGGAGGGGATAGGGGATAGGGTGTAGACGAGCCGCCCGGGACGCATCACGACGCGACCCGGGCGGCTCGTCTACGCCCTGCACCCTCTACCCTACACCCTACTTCGCCGCCGTCTGCCCGTCCTTCTTCGCCTTCTTGAACTCGGCGTCGGCGTTGAAGTCCGGCGTCACCGGCGAGTTGGCGAGCAGCGTTCCGAAGCGCAGCACGATCTCCGAGAGCTGCTCCGCGCCGGAGAGGTCGAAGTCCGGACGGTACTCGTCCGACGGCTGGTGATAGCGCTTCGCCGTGTAGTCTTCGCCCTGCGTCTTCCCCCAGCCGGCCGGCCGGCCGACGTAGTCGTTACCGGCACCGATCGAGATCGCCGGGATGCCCGACTTGGCGAAGGAGAAGTGGTCCGAGCGGTAGAAGTGCCCCTGCTCGGGGTGGTCCTCCGGCGACAGCCGCATCCCCTGCGCCCGCACCATGGAGGCGAGCATCGGTCCGAGCGTGCTCTTGTTCTCACCGAGGACGTCGAGGTCCTTCGTGCGGCCGAGCAGGTTGCCGCCGTCGAGGTTCAGGTCGGCGACGATGTTCGACGCCGGAACGGTCGGATGCTCGGCGAAGTACTCGGAGCCGAGCAGGCCGCTCTCCTCGGCGGTCACGAAGACGAACAGCATCGAGCGTCGCGTCTTCGGCTGGGCGGCGGCCGCGCGGGCGACCGCGAGCACGTCGGCCACGCCCGAGGCGTTGTCGAGCGCGCCGTTGTAGATCGAGTCGCCGTTCACTGTCGGGCCGATGCCGAGGTGGTCCCAGTGCGCGCTGTAGGCCACGTACTCGTCCTTGAGCTTCTCACCCCTGCCGCGCACGACGCCCACGACGTTCTCCGACTGCATGTGGGCGACGCTGTTCCGGAACGACATGTCCATCGTGATCCCGGTGCTCACCGGGTGGAAGTCGCGCGACTCGGCCTGCTTGCGCAGCGCGTCGAAGTCGAGCCCTGCCTGCTTGAGCAGCGCCGCGGCGACGGTATCCTTGATCCAGCCGCGCACGCCGATCGGCGCCGGCGCCTTGGGGTCGCGCGGAAGCAGCCGGTGCTCCAC
>DATMHT010000506.1:0-1547 GCA_035554795.1 Gemmatimonadaceae bacterium
GTCGTGGCGCGAATCCCAGAGGTTCCACGCGCCGGTGATCGTGTTGACGCCGAAGAGCGCGGCGGTGCCGACTGCTACCCCGATGTGGGTCGGACGAACCCACGCCGGCCGCGGCGACGTGCTGAGGAGCCGCTGGCCGAGCGCGTACTCGGCGGCGAACAGCGGGATCATCGTGTAGCTGCCGATGCGGTGGATCGTGAGCCGACGCGCGTACCAGTCGCTGTACTCGATCGCGCGCGGGCGGCGGCGGCGGATCGTGTCGGTCGGCGTCAGGGGGTCGGCGGTGAGCGCGAGCGGGGCGGTAGGCGGTAAGCGGTCGGCGGTAAGCGCGAACCGGGACGGTGCCGCGCGCGGTCCGCGCGCGAGCGAGTCGGTTGCGGCGGCGGCGATCGCGCTGTCGGCGGCGGGCGTGTCGCGAGTCGAGTCCGGCGGCAGCGTGTCGGCCGCGGCGAGCGAGAGCACGAGTAGGAGTGGAGCGAGCATGTAGGCCGGTGCGTTCGGGTGCCTGACGTGGATGGCGGCGGTGGAGCGCGGCGAGGATCCGCCGAGTTGCACGCCGAGGGCCATGTCGCCGGCGATCGATCGTGTCGCGTGCAGAGGGAATACACGCCACACACGAGAGACCCTACTTCCGCTCACCCGGTCCGTCGTCCGTCGTCGCTGCGCGCCTGACGAGTAGGGTGGGCGCGCGGTCGTGTGTTGTCCGGTCGTCACCACCGTGCCGGCGACGCGGCGCGAACGGGTCGCGCGCGCCGCCGGCCGCTTCCGGAGATCGGCACCATGCGCAGACGTCATCTCATCCTCGCGGGCGCCGCCGCGACGCTGGCCGGCGCGACCGCGGCGTGCAGCGACGCGACGAGCTCGCGTCAGGCACTCTCGATCGCGTCGCTCCGAGCCGCGCTCGCGTCGGTGCCCGTCGGCTACGGCGACCTGACGAGCAGCTACGTCGGCAGCGCGGCGGCGACGGCGGGCGACACGAGCCACTTCATCGGCTGCGACGGACGCGGGCCGGGCATGGGCGCGGGCGACATGATGGGCGGCGGGCTCGGCGACGCGTTCCTCGGCGGCGTCGGCATCGGCGACGGCCGCGGCGGCCACGGGCCGTTCGGCGGCGGACTCCCGTGCGCCGGCACCTTCTCGTCGGCGACGGGGCGCGTCGCCTGCGATCCGGTCACGCTGCGCAACGGGCTCACCGTCACGCGCTCCGCGTCGTACGCGGACGCCGCCGGCCAGCTTCAGCAGGCCTTCGACAGCGCGACGACCGACGTCGTCAACCTGAGAACGTCGGTGACCGGCACGCTCACGTTCACCGGCGACGGACACGGCGACGACGATGGCACCGCCCACGCCGACAGCGGCAGCCACGGTCCCGGCGAGCCCGATGGCGGCGGTCGCGACGGCGGACGCGGCGGGCGCGGCGGCCCGGGAGGTCTGCGCCTGCTCGGCGACACCGCGCACATCCTGAGCGCCACGACGACGGTGAACGACGCGAGCGACCGTACGGTGAGCGGGCTCGCGCAGGGCAGCACGCAGCGCACCGTGAGCGG
>DATMHT010000507.1:0-3056 GCA_035554795.1 Gemmatimonadaceae bacterium
CCTGCCGTGGCTCGAGCGCCCCGCGGCACGGTTCGGCGCCGCCGCGGCCGCGGTTCTTCTCTTCCTCGCGCTGCCGGCGGTCTTCCTGCTCCGCGGGCCGGGCACCGCCGCGTCCACGGCCGCCACATCGGCCGCCGCGGCCACGCGTACCGGGCCGGGTGACGGCAAGGCGCTTCCGGCGACGACGCGCGAGACGATCGCCACCACGATGGCCGTCCCGGCGGCACCGGTCCGGCCGTCGCTGCGCGTGGTCGGGCCCAAGGGCGCCTTGCTGAAAGTGGACGGGCAGGCGGTCGGCACGCGCTCGTGGCACACGGATACGCTGCCGGCCGGCTCGTACGTGGTCTCCGCCGAGCTGCCGTCGGCGGGCGCGTGCCCCTCCGCGCTGCAGGAGCGGACCGTCGTCCTCGACAGCGGCGTCAAGTCGGTGCGCCTCGAGCCGCGCGCCTGCGGTTGGCTCAAGCTCACGACGCAGCCGCCGGTGGCCACCTACACGCTGAAGCCGGTCGAGGGGAGCGGCAAGAGCCTCCAGGGCCCGGTCGCCCACCCCGACTCGATCATGCTCGGCGCCGGCAGCTACGCGCTGTCGCTCGCCGCGCCGTTCTGCGCCCAATACTCCGACACGATCGAAGTCCGACCGGGCGCGGTTCTGTCGCGTCGGGTCCGGCTGATCTGCGGCGGTAAGTAGCAGCGCCGCGCACGCGGTGCGCGGCGCTGCTAGTGCGCCGCGACGCCCGCCCCGACGAGGAGGCCGAGCGCGGTGCCAAGCCAGAACGGCCGCTGCGCGAACCAGGGCATGCGCGGCTCCTCCAGCACGGCGAAGTGGTCGAGCGTCAGCCGCATCGTCTCGCCGGTGATCAGCGCCGTCGCCGACCCGCCGGCGATCCGCAGCACCTCGAACTTCGCCACCAGCGCGTCGCGCTGCCGCGGATCCACGGCGATGCCGTGCGCGCCGACCCGCACCCACTTCGCGTTGCCGATGGCGAAGGTGAAGGTGCTGTCGCCGACGGTGCTGATCTGGAACCGCGTCGCGCGCTGGAGGTCCTGCGCGCACGCCCGGCGCGGCGACGCGGCCGCGAGGGCGATGATCGCGAGAACGGCGACGAACCGGAGCGGCGCGAGCGCGCGGCTCCATCGCGGGCGGGCAATGCGAGGCATGATCGAGGTCAACGCATCACGTCGGCGATGATGCGAGTGATGTCGTTCCACATCACCGTCACGAACAGCAGGCCGACGGCGACGAGGCCGACGCGCAGGATGTACTCGCGCGTCGTGGCGCTGAAGGCGCGCCCCTTCACGCGCTCGGCCACGTTGAGCAGGATCTGGCCACCGTCGAGGATCGGAATCGGCAGGAGGTTGAGCACCGCCACGTTGACGCTCAGGAAGGCGATCAGGTAAAGAAGTGTCTCGACGCCCTCGCGCGCCGCGGCCACCGAAGTCCGCGCGATGGCGATCGGACCGCCGAGCTGCTTTACCGAGACGTCGCGCCGCGCCAGCTGCTTGACGATGTCCACGATCTGACCCGTCATGCCGATCGTCGTCCGGGTGCCCTGACGAACCGACTCGATCAGCGGCATGGGCTCGCGGGTGAAGCGCTGCCGCGGCACGATGCCGATCTTCCCCTGGACGTGCGACGCACCCGTCGCCGGATCGGCGACCGTGGTGGACTCCGGCGTGACCTGAAGCGTCACGGTCTGCCCGCCGCGCACGACGCCGAGCGCGATCGTCCGCCCCGGTGCCCGACCGATGCGCTCGGCGAGCTGCGCGAAGCTGGCGACCGGCGCGCCGTCCACCGCGACGACGCTGTCGCCGACGTGGACGCCGCCTCGCTCGGCCGGCATGCGGCCGACGACCGAGTCGATCACGGCCGGGACGTAGAAGTCCACGCCCCCGACGAGCCGCGCGCGCGCCTCGCTCGACGGCGCGCTGGAGTCGCTCGCCGCCACCGTGCCCCGCTGCGTCGTGACGGTCAGCGGCAGCGGCGCCGTGAGCATGCGGTGCTGCACGTCCTGCCAGTTCCGCGTCGGCTTCCCGGCGACGGCGACGATCGTGTCGCCGACGCGCAGACCGTCGCCGAATGCGCGCGTCGCGCGCTCGTTCACGCCACCGACAGTTCGCGTGGGCACGACGGTACGGCCGTAGGCCGCCAGCGTTCCGATCGTGACGACGAGCGCGAGGACGAAGTTCATCATCACGCCGGCGGTGAGGATGAACACGCGTGCACCGATGCCCTTCGACTCGAACCAGCGGTTCGCGGGCACCGGCTTGGGGCCGAACGGGTACATCGCGTTCGGATCCCAGTCCTTGGGACGCGACTCGCCCGTGACCTCGCCCGCGATCTCGGAGATCACGCCCGGATGTGCGCCCTCGTGCCGAGGCTTCTCCCCGCCGCCCTCGATGAGCGCCATCGTCTCGTCCTCGCGCGACGCCATGCGCACGTAGCCGCCGAGCGGCAGGGCGGCGAGCACGTACTCGGTCTCTCCCCAGCGCTTGCGAAGGAGAGCCGGGCCGAATCCGATCGAGAAGCGCGGCGCGTACACGCCGCACGCCTTGGCGGCCAGAAAGTGCCCGAGCTCGTGCACGAACACGACGAGCCCGAAGACGATGATCGGCGCGAGCCAGGCTAGCATCTGCCCTCCAGAATGATCAGCGGCGGGCCCACCGGGCCCGGCCTAACAACGATACCGCTCCGCGACATGCCGGCGCGCCGCGGCGTCGGCGTCGAGGATCTCGGCCCGGCTTCCGCCAGGCAGCGCGTCGAGCGACGTCAGCGCCGACTCGATCAGCCGCGGGATGTCCATGAACGCCACGCGCCCCTCGAGGAACAGCGCGACCGCCTGCTCGTTCGCGGCGTTGAACACGGCCGGCGAGGCACCGCCGCGACGACCGGCCTCGACACCGAGCGCGAGCGCGGGGAAATCGGTCGTGCGGACGCGCTCGAAGGTGAGCGGCGACAGCTCGACGGGGTCGAACGGAGGTACCCCCGTGTCGGGGACACGGTCCGGATGGGTCAGGGCGTAGAGCACCGGCAGCTCCATGCTCGGCACGCCGAGCTG
>DATMHT010000508.1:0-2042 GCA_035554795.1 Gemmatimonadaceae bacterium
GAACAGCGTCTGCGCGACGCCGGCTGCGCCGACGACGCGGCGCAGCCACCGTTCGTGCCGCACGAGCATCGCGACACCGCCCGCGGCGGCGACTGCTCCGCTCGCGAACAGGACGCGCCCGTACAGACCGACGAGCCCGGAGTACGAGTGCAGGCCGGCGAACAGCGACAGCCAGGGCAACGCGGCTCCGGTGCACACCAGCACCCCGCCGATCAGCCCCGACGCCACGTCGCCGTACGCCGGCGCTGCCGCTCGTCGCGGCACGGCGGCGCCGCTCACCGCTTCGGTCGTACGCTGAAGAACAGGTAGGCGTTCGACGGGATGTCGTCGGTGATGCCCGCGCCCGCCGCCTGCAGCGCCCGCACCGTCGCGAGGCTCTTGCCGGCGACGATCTGATCCCAGACCGCGGGGTCGGTCACCCCGATCACCTCGAGCTCCCACCAGCCCGCCTGCCCGCCGTTCGCCCGCGACTCCGGGAGGCTCGAGTCGATGATGTGGCTGTGCGCGGGAAGCGGCACGTCCGCCGAGCCCGGCCCGAAGACTCGCGAGAGGTCGATCGTCGACGGGTGGTTGATGCACGAGCCGACGACCGGGCACTGAAGCGTCGACTCGGCGGGCCGGAAGCCGATCGGCGTCATCACGTACAGCGTCGGGATCTTGCCCGGCCGCGGGTCCACCGTGCCGTCCTCGCCGACCTCGCACTGGCTCGGCGCGCCGCTCGAGGGCGGCTCGGCGCAGAAGAACGGCTTCGAGTAGAAGAAGCTGACCGTCGTGCCGTTCTGCCAGCCGTCGGTGAAGCCGAACGGTGCGTCGTCATGGGCGTTGTGGTTCGCGCTCGCCGCCGCCGAGCGCGGTGCGGTGATGCCGGACGTCCGCTGATCCGCGCAGCCGACGACGCTCGCGGCGAGAAGCAGTGCGGTCGCGAATGGCCAGGATGTGAGACGCATGAGCCCTCCATGGGAACGAGGCTGCGGCCGTGTGGACCGTGCCACCGACCAGTCGGTGCGGCGTAGGAATCGAGGGCTCTCCGGGATCGTTCCGGGATGGGACCGCTTGTCCGAACCGCTCCCACCGACATCACGGTGAGGTCAGACCAGCGGCGCGCCGGCCGCTCGCCGCGCGCGCATCGTCTCGACGGCCGCGAAGAGCTGATCGAACGACTCGACCACGAACAGCACGTCCTGCAGGCGATCGATCTCGAAGGGTTGGGCCAGCACGGCGTCGAGGTCGAACGGCCGCCGCGAGCACGTCGGGCCGAGCGCGTTCTCGGCGTCACCGTGCGAGGAGATGAGGCCACTGCCGTAGACCTTCACACGGCCGGACTCGCGCACGAGGCCGAACTCGACGGTGAACCAGAAGAGCCGCGCCATCGCCGTCGTCTCCTCCTCCGAGCGAGCCCCGGCCGCGAGAGCGCCGAAGCGCTGGAGGAAGTCCGCGAACACCGGATCCGCGTGCAGCGGCACGTGGCCGAAGACGTCGTGGAAGATGTCGGGCTCGGGCAGGTAGTCGAGCTGCGCGCGCGGCCTCACGGCGAGCGTCGTCGGGAACCGGCGCTCCGCGAGACAGCGGAAGAACTGCGCGGCGGGGATGAAGCCGGAGACGCCGACGGCAGCCCAGCCGGTCGTCGCGCCGAGGCGGCGGTTCACGTCCGCGAGCTCCGGCACCCGGTCGGGCGCGAGGCCGATGCGCTCGATGCCGCGCAGGAACACGGCGCTGCCGGTCTCGCGCAGCGTCGCCATCCGGCGCGCGTAGAGAATGCTCCACACCTCGTGCGCCTCGGTGTCGTACGCCGCGTAGCGCTGGTCGATGAAGTGCGGGAGCTCGGCGGCGGACGGACGGGGTGCGGCGGTGGGCGCGGTGTCGTGCATGAGCGGCGTGACCTCGACGGGAGTGGTGGGCAACGAAAAACGCGGCCCGTGGGAACTTCCCACGGGCCGCGTGTGTGAGACCGACGAATGTGAGCGCTACGCGCGCAAACGACGGCTCCTCCGCCCCGTGGATCGAGTGGCGTAGTAGCCGTAATACCAGGAGGAGACGCGCGC
>DATMHT010000509.1:0-2480 GCA_035554795.1 Gemmatimonadaceae bacterium
GTCGCCGGGCTCGAGGCCCCGCGTCGCCAGGTCAATCGCCGTCTCGCCCGACCACTGCGGTCCGGCCGACTGCGCGAGCCGGTCGGTCCGCTCACCGGCCACCGCGCCCGCCGGCGTCGTCCGCCACGTGTGCAGCGCCACCGACGCGAGCCCGTGGTCGTCGGACGCCATCAGCGAGAGCGGCACGCTGCCATCGGCGCCGATGACGCTGTCGTGCTGCGGCGCGAGGATCTCGACGCGCGGCGCCGAGTCGGGCACGACTTCGAGCTCCACGTTCGGCGGGAGATCGGCGATCGGGCCGGCGCTGCCGCGCGCGCTCCACGTCCACGTCCCGCTCGTCGTCGCGACGAGGCGACCGTCGAAGCGATGGCCGTCGGCGCGCAGCTCGAGCGTGTCGCCGGCGCGGGTGAGCATGACGCGGTCGAGCGCGGTGGACGCGCGCCCGCTGATCGAGAGCACGGTCCCGCGCGGCAGTCGCGCGATCTCGCCGCTCGCCACCGGCTCCGGGCGGCGTCCGAGGTACGACGGGAACACCGCGAGCAGCGCGACGTCGCCGACGAACGGACGGTCGGTGGCGCGCACGAGCGCGGTATCGCTCGCGGCGCGTCCGTCGCTGACGACGAACGCGGTGTTCGCGCGCAGCGGACCGAGCGGGAGCTCGAGCTTGCCGTCGCGCACCGCGTGCCGCTCGGCGATCCAGCCGGCGCCGGTGGCGCGCGAGTGGACGGTCACCTCGCGGCGGCCCGGCGCGGCGATGCGCACGGTGTAGCGCTCGCCGCGCAGGACCTCGCGCGGCGCGTCCACGGTCAGCGCGGGGAGCAGCGTGCCGCGCCAGGCGCGGATCGGGTGCTCGACCGCGCGCCAGCCGTCGGCGAATCCCGTCGTCGCGGCCGCCAGCACGCCCAGCGCGGCGAGCGCCACGGCGGCCAGCGCGCCCGCGAGCCGACCGGCGCGGCGGCGCAGCGCCGGCGCCAGCGCACCGCCGCCGCCCTCGGCGAGTCGGGCGCCGAGCTGGTCGAGCGCGCGGCGGCCGAGCGGACCGCTGTCGCCCACCTCGAGCGCGCCGCGCAGCGCGCCCGCGCGCAGATCGCGCTCGCGCTCGATCGCCGCGGCGACGGCGCCGCGCGTCGCCCGGCGTCGGACGAGCTCCGCGCTGAGCGCGAGCGCGCCGGCGCCGGCGGCGATCGCTGCGACCCAGAGGAGCAGCGGCAGCGGGCGCGGCAGCGCGATCCATCGCGCGTCGGCGAACAGCGCGGCGCCGGCGGCGAGGAGGAGCGCACCGAGGGCGACGGCGAGCGCGACACCGCCGCCGGCGAGCAGCGCGCGCAGCCGGGCGCGCTCGCGGTCCACGAGCGCGCCGGCGGAGACGACGGGCGCGCCACCGCGGGTCGGTGCGCTCATGGGGTCGGCCGGCTCGTGACGGCGTAGACGAAGAGGTTCACGCCCATGCGCAGCGCGGCCTCGTGCAGCGCCGGCGGGTCGTTGTAGGTGCCCACGTCTTCCCACCCGTTGCCGAGGTCACTGGAGTAGCTGTAGTACACCGCGAGCCGGTCGCCGAGGAAGATGCCGTAGCCCCGCGCCGGCTTGCCGTCGTGCTCGTGGATCTTGGGCAGCCCCTTCGGGAAATCGTAGACGAGGTGGTAGATCGGGTGCGAGAGCGGCACGTCCACGAGCGGACGGTCGGGGAAGACGCGCGCGATCTCGCGGCGGAAGCTCTCGTCGAGACCGTAGTTGTCGTCCACGTGGAGGAAGCCGCCGCGCTTCAGGTACTCGCGCAGCCGCTCCACCTCTTCGTCGCTGAAGTGGATGTTGCCGTGCCCGGTGACGTGGAGGAACGGGTAGTCCCAGACGCGATCGTCCATCAGCGTCACGCGCGCCTCGTTGCGATCCACCGCCAGCGTCGTGCGCTCGGCGATCGCCGCGAGCAGGTTGGGGATGCTCGACGGGTTCGCGTACCAGTCGCCGCCGCCGTCGTACTGGAGGCGGGCGATGGCGAGGCGGGGGGCCTCGTAGCGCGTAGCGCGAAGCGTCTCTACCGCGGGACGCGGCCTCGCGTCGGCCGCATGGCCGGCCGTCGCCAGCGGTTCCACGCCCGCGAGCGCGACGAGCGCGACCACCCGTCGGGAGGCCCGCCACATCGATGCGACACGCGCTACGCGATACGCGCTACCCGTCACTCGCCCGCCTCCTGCGCAATCTGGTACGCCAAGTTCCGCCCCACGCCCGTCTCCGCGACGAGCGCCTTCGCCACGTCCCGCGCGCTCATCCCGTCCGCACGCAGCGCCCGCGCCCGCTCGCGCAGCGCCGCCTCGTCGGGGACGCTGGCCGCCGGCTCGGCGCCGGCGACGACGATCACGACTTCGCCGCGCGGCGCCGTCTCCGCGTAGTACGCCGCGAGCGCCGCGACCGTTCCGCGGCGGACCTCCTCGAACTGCTTGGTCAGCTCGCGCGCCACCACCGACCGCCGCTCCCCCGCCCCC
>DATMHT010000510.1:0-18879 GCA_035554795.1 Gemmatimonadaceae bacterium
GCTCGGATACCCGACCGAGACCGTGTACGGCTTCGGTACCGCGGTGGACCGAGAGTCGGTCGAGACGCTCGTGCGCATGAAGGGCCGGCCTGCGGGCAAGCCATTCCTGCTGCTGATCTCCGGCAGCGAGATGCTCGACCGCCTCGGCCTCCACCTGACGCCGGCGGCGTCCGTGCTCGCGGCGCGCCACTGGCCCGGCCCGCTCACGCTCGTGCTCCCCGGCGGCGGCCGGAGCGTGCCCGAGCGACTGCGCGGTCCGGAAGGCGGCGTGGCCGTCCGCTGGACGCCGCATCCGGGACTGCTGCGATTGATCCGCGCCTACGGCGAGCCGATCACCTCGACGAGCGCGAACCGGCCGGGCGTGCCGCCGGCCATGTCGGCGACCGAGCTCGCGTCGCAGTGGGTGAACGAGATGAGTCGCGGCACGCTGATGGTCCTCGACGGCGGCCGGTTGACTCCCTCGGCGCCATCCACGGTGGTAGACTGCACCGGGCGACTGCCACGCGTCATCCGACCCGGGGCGGTGCCGGCGGCGGTCCTGCGCGAGAGCGTCCCCGACCTCGTCGGCGACGTCTGACGGCCGACCGCCGACACGCCGCGAGCCGCGGCGAATGAACCTGCACGGAGTGCCGATCGCGACATGAAGATTCTCTTCGTCTGCACGGGGAACACCTGCCGGAGCCCGATGGCCGAAGCGATCGCGCGCAAGGTGGCGATCGAGCGCGGGCTCACCGACGTCGAGGTCGCGAGCGCCGGCACGAGCGCGTGGGAGGGCGCGGGACCGTCGGACGGGTCCATCCTGGTCGGGCTCGAGCGGCGGCTCGATCTCTCGCAACACCGCGCGCAGCAGCTCACGCGCGAGCTGGTGGAGGCGCACGACCTGATCCTGGCGATGGGCCCGAGCCACCTCGAGCGGATCGAGGCGCTCGGCGGCGCCGGCAAGGCGCACCTGCTGACGCAGTTCACCTCGCCCAACGGCTCGCCCGAGGGGATCAGCGATCCGTTCGGCGGCGACCTCGAGCTCTATCGCGCGACCGCCGACGAGCTCGAGATCGAGATCCGGCGCGCGCTCGACCGCATCGCCGCGGAGCGGGGGTCGGGCTCGTCGTGACCGCGCCGGTGCCGGGTCCGAGGCCGCCCGCGGAGCGCACCGCGTGAGCCGGCTGCCGGGGCGGCTCGTGCTGCTCGGCCACCCGGTCGCCCACTCGCTCTCACCCGCGTTCCAGAACGCGGCGCTGCGGCGCGCCGGGTTGCCGCTCGTGTACGAAGCCCTCGACGTCGAGCCACCGGCGCTCGCCGACGTGCTTCGCGGACTCGCGCGGCAGCGCGCGGCAGGCAACGTCACCGTACCGCACAAGGAGCAGGTCGCACGATTGTGCGACACGCTGACGCCGCTCGCCGAGCGCGTCGGCGCGGTGAACACCTTCTGGACCGACGACGCCGGCGGCATCGCGGGCGACAACACCGACGTCGGCGGATTCGACGCCGCGGTGCGCGCGCTGCTCGGCCGCGCTCCGGCGAACCTCCGCGTCGCGGTGATCGGAGCCGGCGGAGCGGCGGCGGCGGTGCTGGCGGCGGTGGAGCGGTGGCCCGGGTGCTACGCCTCGGTGTGGGGCCGAACCGGCGCCCGCGCTCGCGCGCTCGCCGGCCGCTTCCAGGTCGTCGCGCACGCGACGGAGTTTCTCGCCGAGGCGATTCGAGACGCCGACCTCGTCGTCAACGCCACGCCGATCGGCCTGGCCGACGACGGGATCCCCGTGCCGCCGGGACTGTTGCGGCGGAAGGCGGCGGTGATGGATCTCGTCTACCGCAGCGATCGGGAGACGACCCCGTGGGTGCGGCTCGCCCGGGCGCGCGGCCTGCGCGCGAGCGACGGGCTGGCGATGCTCATCGAGCAGGGCGCGCTCGCCTTCGAGCGCTGGTTCGGCGTCGCGCCCGACAGGGAGGCGATGCGAGCCGCCGTCGGCGTCGCGACCTGATGTCCGCGGCGTCTCGGCCGGGCGGGTCGGAGGTACGTCTTCGTCCCGAGCGGTGGCGCCCGGCGCTGGCGCGGCTCGGTGCCGGCGTCCTCGACCTGCTGCTGCCGCGCGTCTGCGTGGCGTGCGCGGCGCCACTCGCGGCGCACGAGCGGGGCGTCGTCTGCGGGCGGTGCTGGTCGCGGCTCGCGCCCTTGCCCGACCCGCAGTGCGCCCGCTGCGGCCACCCGCTGCGGCTCGACGCGTGGCGTCGCGACGCCGAGGCGGCGCCGCGCACGTGCGCCTGGTGCGCGCTGCTGCCGGCCTACGTGCGGGCCGCGCGCTCGGTCGCCTGGGTCGGACCGTCGGGGACGGGCGCGGCTGTCGTGCACGCGCTCAAGTACGGCGGCTGGAGCGCGGCGGCGGCCGGCATGGCCGATCGGATGGCGCGCCTGGCGTGGCCCGCCGACGTGCTCGAGGAGCGCGCGCTGCTCGTGCCGGTGCCGCTCTCGTCGGCGCGGCTGCGCGAGCGCGGCTACAACCAGAGCGCGCTGCTGGCGCGCGCGCTGGCGCCGCGGTGGGGCGTGGCGATGGACGATGACGCACTCGAGCGGACACGCGCGACGCGAACCCAGACCCGATTGACACCGGGGGAGCGGTTGGCCAACGTTCGCGGCGCGTTCCGTGCAACCGCCGGGGCGCCCGAGCGCGTGCGCGGGAAGCACGTCGTGCTGGTGGACGACGTCGTGACCACGGCCGCGACCCTGAACGCGTGCGCGGCCGCGCTGTTCGCGGCGGGCGCGCGCATCGTGAGCTACGTGACCTTCGGCCGGGCGCGCGCCGCTGGCGACCCGAGCTAACCCACAGGAGCCCCACCGCAATGGCAATTCGCGTCGGCATCAACGGCTTCGGCCGCATCGGCCGCCAGGTCCTTCGCGCGGCGAAGGAGCAGGGCGTCGCCGACCTCGACTTCGTCGCCGTCAACGACCTGACCGACACCAAGACGCTCGCGCACCTCTTCAAGTACGACTCGGTGCACCGCACCTACGACGGCGACGTCTGCGCGGGCGAGGGGTCGATCACGGTGGACGGCGACGAGATCAAGATCCTCGCCGAGCGCGATCCGGCGAAGCTCCCGTGGAAGGACCTCGGCGTGGACATCGTGCTCGAGTCGACTGGCCGGTTCACGAACGCCGAGGACGCGCGGAAGCACATCACGGCCGGCGCCAGGAAGGTGGTCATCTCCGCACCCGCCAAGGGTGAGGACATCACCATCGTGATGGGCGTAAATAGCGACAAGTACGACCCGGCGAAGCACAACATCGTCTCGAACGCGTCGTGCACGACGAACTGCCTCGTGCCGATGGTCAAGGTCGTCCGCGACGCCGTCGGCTTCAAGCACGGCTCGATGGTCACCGTGCACAGCTACACGAACGACCAGAGCATCCTCGACTTCCCGCACAAGGACCTGCGCCGCGCCCGCGCCGCCGCGGTGAGCATCATCCCGACGACGACCGGTGCCGCCAAGGCGACGTCGCTCGTGATCCCGGAGGTGAAGGGGAAGATCGACGGTATCTCGCTGCGCGTGCCGACGCCCGACGTGTCGTTCACCGACCTCGCCGTCGAGGTCGAGCGCCCGACGACGATCGAGGAGATCAACGCCGCGTTCAAGAAGGCGGCGGAGTCCGGCCCGCTGCAGGGCATCCTCGCCTACTCGGAGATCGAGCTCGTCTCGGCCGACTACATCGGCGACCCGCACTCGTGCATCCTCGACGCGAAGTCCACCAACGTGGTCGACAAGACGATGGTGAAGGTGTCGGGGTGGTACGACAACGAGTGGGGCTACTCGTCGCGCTGCGTGGACCTGCTGCGCTTCATGGGGCAGCGACTCTCCTGACGCCGGCCGACCGCGCCGGGATCGGCAACGCCGTGGCCGGCCGCGGCCCCGCCCCGCGCCCCACCGCCGCCGACCGGGCGCGCGACGCGATCGCGCTCGCGCTCCTGGCCGGCGGCGCCGCGTTGTTCTTCTACGCACGCTACCGCCTCCGGGTGCTGGGGGCGAACCGCATCACACGCGTGCCCGGCCACGCCGCGGTCGAGCAGTTCTGGTTCTACTACAAGATGTCCTACGCCGGCCTGTGGACGGCCGGCGCGGGACTCGCCGCCGCCGTTGCCTTCGCGCTGCTGCGCGCGCGCCGCGCGTCACACTCGACCCTCGAGTCATGAACAAGCAGACCGTCCGCGACCTGGCCGATGCCCAGGTACGCGGCAAGCGCGCGCTCGTCCGCGTGGACTTCAACGTTCCGCTCGACGACGCGCGCCGCGTCACCGACGACACGCGCATCCGCGCCGCGCTGCCGACGATCGAGAATCTCGCCAGCCGCGGCGCGCGCGTCGTGCTCCTGTCGCACCTCGGTCGCCCGAAGGGGAAGCCGGAGGCGAAGTACTCGCTCGAGGCCGTCGCCCGCCGGCTAGAGGAGCTGCTTCCGGGTCGCCGCGTGGCGTTCGTCGAGAGCACCGACACCGACGAGGCGGTCCAGGCGACGCATCGCATGGCCGACGGTGACGTGCTCCTTCTCGAGAACACGCGCTTTCTCGGCGGCGAGGAGACGAACGACGAGCGTCTCGCGCGCGCGCTGGCGGAGCTGGGCGACTTCTACGTCAACGACGCCTTCGGCGCCGCGCACCGGGCGCATGCGTCCACCGCCGGCGTCGCCGAGCACCTGCGGCCGGCGGTCGCGGGGCTGCTCATGGAGAAGGAGCTCGAGTACCTCGGCGGCGCGCTCGCCAACCCGAAGCGTCCGTTCGTCGCCGTGCTCGGCGGCTCGAAGATCTCGGGGAAGATCGACGTCATCGAGCAGCTGCTGCCGAAGGTGGACGCGCTCCTCGTCGGCGGCGCGATGGCGTGCACCTTCTACAAGGCGATGGGGCTCGAGACCGGCAAGTCGCTCGTCGAGGCCGACCGCGTGGACATGGCGCGCGAGCTCATCGAGCGCGCCGGCACGCGCCTCATCCTGCCGCACGACGCGATCGTCGCGCCGTCCATGGATGCCGGCGACAAGGCGCACACGGTGAAGAAGGACGGCATCCCGGCTGACGAGGCCATGTTCGACATCGGCCCCGACACGGCCGCCTCGTACGGCCGCGCGATCGCCGCGGCGCGCACGGTCATCTGGAACGGGCCGATGGGCGTCTTCGAGAAGCCGCCCTTCGACGCCGGCACGCTCGCGATCGCGAAGGCGATGGCGGACGCGACCGCCAGGGGCGCGACGACGATCGTCGGCGGCGGCGACTCGGCCGCCGCCGTCGCGCAGAACGGGCTCGAGAGCAAGATGAGCCACGTCTCGACCGGAGGCGGCGCCTCGCTCGAGTTCCTCGAGGGGAAGGCGCTGCCCGGCGTCGAGGCGCTCGACGACCGGCCGGCGACGAAGGGGAAGGGAGGGGCGAGATGAAGCGCCCGGTCTTCGCCGCGAACTGGAAGATGAACCACGGGCCGTCCGACGCCCGTGCCTTCCTGCGCACCTTTCTCGACTACTACCCGAGAGGACGGGAGCGCGACCGCACGGTGATGTTCTTCCCGCCGGCGCTCACGCTGACGACGGTCGTCGAGACGCTGCGCGACCGGACGGACATCCTCGTCGGGGTCCAGAACATCTACCACGAGGACAAGGGCGCGTTCACGGGCGAGAGCTCGGCGCCGATCGCGCGCGACGCCGGCGCCCGACTCGTCCTCGTCGGACACTCGGAGCGCCGCCACCTCTTCGGCGAGACCGACGAGGAGACGGCGAAGAAGTGCGCCGCCGCGGTCCGCGCCGGCCTCACGCCGATGCTCTGTGTCGGCGAGAAGCTCGACGAGCGCGAGCGCGGCGAGACGGAGTCGGTGGTGCTGCGCCAGCTTCGCGCTGGGCTCGCGTCGCTCGAGACGGACAAGATCGCGACCGCCCTCATCGCCTATGAGCCGGTCTGGGCGATCGGCACGGGGAAGACGGCGACGCCCGACGACGCGGCCACCGTGCACAAGGTCATCCGCGGCGCGCTGCGCGAGCTGGCCGGCGAGCGCGGCATCGCGATCCCGATTCTCTACGGCGGGAGCGTCAACCGCAGCAACGCGCCGACCCTGCTCGCCGCCCCGAACGTGGACGGGCTCCTCGTGGGCGGCGCGAGCCTCGACGCCGAAGGCTGGGCCTCGATCGTTCGCAGCTGAGGCCAGCCGAGGCGGAGCGCCCGCGCGCATCGCGGGAGCGTGAGGCGAGACGAGACGGCCGCGCACGAGCGCCATCTTCTCTCGTCTCACGCTTTTAAGTCACCGCCGGGCCTTGATTCCGCCTCATGGTCCCGGTGATATTTCGTGCTTGCGCGGACGCCTCGTCCGGCGCGAGTCCGCCGCCCGCTCCCACCATCGCCAGCCGATGTACACCTTCCTGCTCATCCTCCTGATCCTCGACAGCATCGTCCTCATCGCCGCTGTGCTTCTGCAGTCGGGGAAGGGGGGCGGCGTCGCGGCCAGCTTCGGCGGCGCGAGCTCGTCGTCCGACGCGTTCATCGGGACCCGGCAGGCGGGCAACCTGCTGACGAAGGCGAGCTGGTGGTGCGGCGGGATCTTCCTCGCGCTCGCGTTCTTCCTGCAGATCGCGTCGTCGCGTGCGGCGACGCCGACCTCGGTGCTCGACAAGCCGTTCGCCGCGCCGGCCACGCCCGCCGCGCCGACGACCGGCGCCGCGCCGGCGCTGCCGCTGCAGAACGCGCCCGCCGCCGGCACGCCCGCCACGACCACGCCGGCTCCGATCACCGGCCTTCCCGCCGGCACCGCGCCGACCACATCGACGACGCCTCCGGCGCCCACCCCCAAGCCGTAACGGGAGCAGCGTGACCCGCGAGCGATCCCTGCCAGGGTTCCTCCTCCTCGAGGACGGAACCCTTTTTCACGGCCGACTCCGCCAGGAGATCGAGCCCACCGTCGCCGAGGTCGTGTTCACGACGAACATGACCGGTTACCAGGAGGTGTTCACCGACCCCTCCTACCGCGGCCAGATCGTCGTGATGACGGCGCCGCTCATCGGCAACTACGGCATCAACAACGAGGACCCCGAGTCGGGCCGCCCCCAGGTGGCCGGCACGGTCGTGCGCGAGCTGTCGGACACGTTCTCGAACTGGCGCGCGACGGGGGATCTACAGAGCTGGATGTCGTCGGCACAAGTGCCGATCCTCGAAGGCGTTGACACGCGGCGCCTAACGCGGCATCTGAGATCGGTTGGCGTCATGCGGGGCGTCATCGCCGTCGGTGAGTCGCCGGACGGGGCCGCCCTCGCCGCGCTCGACGCGTGCCCGTCCATGGAGGGGCTCGACCTCGCGTCGCGCGTCTCGACGCGCGAGCCGTACACGTGGGGCAACCCGCGCGCGCCGCTGCACGTCGTCGCCTACGACTTCGGCATCAAGCGGAACATCCTCCGCCTGTTCGACGAGAACGAGTGCCGCATCACCGTCGTCCCGGCGGATACGCCGGCGTCGGCCGTGCTCGAGCGCGATCCGGATGGCGTCTTCCTCTCGAACGGTCCGGGCGATCCGGCGGCGATCGGCTACGCCCCGGGCAACGTTCGCGAGATCGCCGAGCAGGAGGTGCCGATCTTCGGCATCTGCCTCGGACACCAGCTCCTCGGGCTGACCTACGGCGCGGAGACGGTGAAGATGCCGTACGGCCACCGCGGCGGGAATCATCCGGTGAAGGAGGTCGAGAGCGGCCGCATCCTCATCACGTCGCAGAACCACGGCTTCGCGGTGGCGGGCGACGAGACCGGCATTCCGGGCGCACCGGACCTTCAGGTGACGCACGTCAACCTGAACGACCGGACGATCGAGGGGCTGATGCATCGCGAGCTCCCCATCTTCGGCGTGCAGTACCACCCGGAGGCGGCACCGGGCCCGCACGACGCCCGTCCGCTCTTCGGCCGTTTCCTCGAAACGGTCCGGCGGAGAGGCCACAAGGCGGGTGCTGGCGGCGACGCTGGAAGGGACCCAAGCGCTTGACTTGCAACGGGTAACGTCCTATACTCGGGGCACGGCTCGTCGCCAGCGCGAGCGTCCACCTTGGGGCCTATCCATGACGAAAGCCGACCTCGTCGAGCGAGTCACAGAGCAGATCTCCCGGACCGCCGGTCCCATGATCTCCAAGAAGGATTGCGCGCGCGTCGTCGACGCCTTCCTGGACGCGATCAAGGATGCTCTGAAGGAGCAGCGGAACATCGAGGTCCGCGGCTTCGGCACCTTCAAGATCCGGCAGCGCAAGACCCGCATGGCGCGCAACCCGCGGACGGGCGCGCCGGTCGAGGTCTCGGCGCGGCCGGTGCCGGTCTTCAAGCCCTCGAAGGAGCTGCGGGCGATGGTGGCCGACATGAACGTCGAGGACATGGAAGAAGAGTCGGAACTCTCCGAGGCGTAAGCGCATAAAGGAGATGTCGGCGCCCCGGTCGTGCCCCGCACGCCGGGGCGCTTTCCGTCCCGACTCCCGCATTTTGCTCCCTCCGGCCGGCGTCCCATGACCGTCACCGTCCTCCTCTTCGCCTCCTACGCCGACGCGCTCGGCCGCAGCACGGTCGAGCTGCCGCTGCCCGACGGCGCCACGGTCGGGGACGTCGTCTCGGGACTGGGGCGCATCGCCGGCGCCGCCGGCCGCCTCCCCGCCGCGCCGATGGTGGCCGTGAACCAGAGCTACGCCAGCTACGACCAGGTCGTGCGCGCCGGCGACGAGGTCGCGGTCATCCCGCCGGTGGCGGGCGGCTGATGCGCGTCGCCCTGGTCCGCCGTCCGATCGACGCCGCGGCGCTGCTCGCCGAGGTGGCGGGGGACGAGTGTGGCGCGACGACGCTGTTCGTCGGTACCGTCCGCGACGTCAACGACGGACGCGGCGTCACGGGCATCGACTACACGGCGTACGACGCGATGGCGCTGCGCGAGATGGAGGCGATCGCGAACGAGGCGTCTGAGCGCTACGGAACACCGCACGTCGTCATCGAGCACCGGCTCGGCACGCTCGCCGTCCGCGAGGCGAGCGTCGTCGTCGCCGTCTCCCACGCCCGCCGCGCGCCGGCCCTGGACGCCTCGCGGTACGTGATCGAGGAGCTGAAGCGCCGCGTCCCGATCTGGAAGCGGGAGCATTACCTGGACGGGACGCGGGAGTGGGTGGATCCGACGGGGCGGGGCACAGCCGAAGCGGCTCGGACATCGGGCGTCGCGGCGTTGTCCGCCCCGACCCCCGACCCCCGACCCGCCGTTGGCGTCTCAGAGGAGAGTCGGCTATGACCGCGCCCGCCCTCCGCGACCAGTTCGGCCGGTCCATCGAGTATCTGCGGATCTCGGTCACCGACCGCTGCAACTTCCGCTGCGTGTACTGCATGCCGGCGGCGGGGCTCGAGTGGCTGCCGAAGGCGGACATCCTGCGCTACGAGGAGATCACCGCGATCGTGACGCAGCTCGCGCCGCTCGGGCTGCGGCGGCTGCGCATCACCGGCGGGGAGCCGACCATCCGTCCCGACCTGGCGGAGCTCGTGCGCGAGCTGCGCGCGGTTCCCGGCATCGAGGACATCGCGCTCTCGACGAACGGGGTGAAGCTGCCGGCGATGGCCGCCGAGCTGCGCGCGGCCGGGCTCGATCGTGTGAACATGAGCGCCGACAGCCTCCGCGCCGACCGGATCGCCTCCATCGCGCGGCGCAACCTCGGCTTCGATCCGGTCGCGGCCGCGGCGGCGGCGCAGGCCGCGGGACTCGGGCCGATCAAGATCAACGTCGTCGTCATGCGCGGCGTGAACGACGACGAGCTGCTCGACTTCGCGCGGCTGACCCTCGAGCATCCGTGGGACGTGCGCTTCATCGAGTTGATGCCGGTCGGCGAGATGCGCGAGCTGACCTGGGAGCACGTGGTGCCGAGCGACGAGGTGCTGCAGCGCGTCGCGACGCTCGGCGCGCTGGCGCCTGACGCGGGGCCGGCGCGCGGGAACGGGCCCGCCACCTACTACCGGCTGCCCGGCGCCGCCGGCACGATCGGCGTGATCACGCCGATGACGCACACCTACTGCGCGAGCTGCAACCGCGTCCGCCTGACCGCCGACGGCCGCCTCCGCACCTGCCTGTTCGGCGATCACGAGGTCAACCTGCGCGACCCGCTGCGCCGCGGCGAGCCGCTCGAGCCGCTCTTCCGCGCCGCGCTCGCGGGCAAGCCGAAGGAGCACGAGCTCCTGCAGATGCGCGTCGGCGGCCTGCGGGCGCTGTCGCAGGTAGGCGGCTGAGGAGCCACTCTCGGCTCTCGGCAGTCTGACAGGATGAGCAGGATGAACAGGACGGGGCCGTCGCCTCGTCCTTCATCCTGTCGATCCTGTTCATCCTGTCCGCCGCCGGCCAGCGCGGAGCGCCGAGAGCCGTACTCGTCCGTTGCTAGGCGCGTGAGGCCCGGATAACTTGCTCGTGCTACGAGCAGCGGTTTTCACCGACCTCAAAATCAGGCCTCATGGTCAACAAGATCACGGTCGTCGGCGCTGGGAACGTCGGCGCGACGACCGCACAGCGCATCGCCGAGAAGGAGCTGGCGCGTCGCGTTGTCATGGTGGACGTCGTCGAGGGCGTACCGCAGGGGAAGGGGCTGGACCAGTGGCAGTCGGCGCCGATCGAGGGCTTCGACGCCCGCATCACCGGCACGAACGCGTACGACGAGACGGCCGGCTCGGACGTCGTCGTCATCACCGCCGGCATCGCGCGCAAGCCGGGCATGTCGCGCGACGACCTGCTCAACACCAACGCCGGCATCGTCCGCCAGGTCTCCGAGCAGATCAAGGCGACCTCGCCGGACGCGATCGTCATCGTCGTGTCGAACCCGCTCGACGTGATGTGCTACGTCGCCAAGCAGGTCACCGGCTTCCCGCGCGAGCGCGTCATCGGCATGGCCGGCGTGCTCGACACGGCGCGCTACCGTGCCTTCCTCGCCGAGGCGCTCGACGTCTCGGTGCGGGACATCCAGGCGATGGTGCTCGGCGGCCACGGCGACACGATGGTCCCGCTCATCTCCTACACGACGGTCAGCGGCATCCCCGTGACGCAGCTGATGGACCGGCCGACGCTCGACGCGATCGTGGACCGGACGCGCAACGGTGGCGCCGAGATCGTCAAGTTCCTCAAGACCGGCTCGGCGTACTACGCGCCGTCGGCGGGCGCCGTGCAGATGGTCGAGGCAATCGTCAACGACCAGAAGCGCATCCTGCCGTGCGCGGCGTGGCTCGAGGGCGAGTACGGCATGAAGGGACTCTTCCTCGGCGTGCCCTGCAAGCTCGGACGACGCGGCCTCGAGAAGGTGATCGAGGTCGAGCTCACGAAGGACGAGCGCGCCGCCCTCGACAAGAGCGCCGACGCGGTCCGCGAACCGATGGGCGCGGTGAAGTTGTAGCAGCCCTCGCGGCGGCTCGCCGGGATCACCCCGCTGAGCCGCCGCGTCTCTTTCGGGCCGACCCGCGCCGCGCGCACCTCGCGCCCGCCGCGACGGCGGTCGCGACGCAGCGGCGACGACGGCGAGCGCACCCGCCTGGTCGCCTTCCCGATTTCCCGCCACCCGCGGAGTGAGCACACAGACGCGATGCGGTTGATTCTCGACTTCTGGCATTCGACGATCGGCAAGAAGGTCGTCATGGCCGTCACGGGGCTGATCGGCGTGGGGTTCGTCGTCGGCCACATGCTCGGCAATCTGCAGGTCTTCGAAGGGCCGGGGCGCTTCAACGCCTACGCGCACTTCCTCAAGTCGCTCGGCGAGCTGCTCTGGCTCGCGCGCGCCGTCCTCCTCGCCGCCGTGATCCTGCACGTGATCGCGGCCGTCCAGCTCTCGCGGCGGCGGCTGACGGCGCGGCCGATCGGCTACGCGGGCGGCTCGCAGCGCGAGGTGAGCACGTTCGCGTCGCGCACCATCCGCTGGGGCGGGGCGCTGCTCTTCGTGTTCATCGTCTTCCACATCATGCACTTCACGACGCTGCAGATCTTCCGTGATTACAGCGAGACGGACGTGTACTCGAACGTGATCCGCGGCTTCAGCCACGGGTGGGTGACGCTGTTCTACGTCGTGGCGATGGCGTTCCTCGGCCTGCACCTCTATCACGGCGCCTGGAGCGCGATGCGCACCATCGGCGCGACGCGGCCGAAGGCGAACCCGCTGCGTCGCACGATCGCCGCCGGCATCGCCGCGATCGTCTGGCTCGGCTTCACGTCCATCCCGCTCGCGGTCTACTTCGGCGTCGTCAAGCCGGCGCCCGCCGCGACGGCGACCGCGACGCCGGTGAGCGGCACCACCGCGCCGGCGGTGACGGCGTCGGCGGCCAACCCGGTCGGAGGGCGGTGAGCGCCATGGAACTCAACTCGAAGATTCCCGCCGGCCCGATCGAGCAGAAGTGGGACAGGCACAAGTTCAACGTCAAGCTCGTCAACCCGGCCAACAAGCGGAAATACGACATCATCGTCGTCGGCGCGGGGCTCGCCGGCGCGTCGGCCGCGGCCACGCTGAGTGAGCTCGGCTACAACGTGAAGTGCTTCGTCTACCACGACTCGCCGCGGCGCGCGCACTCGATCGCGGCGCAGGGCGGGATCAACGCGGCGAAGAACTACCAGAACGACGGCGATTCCGTCTTCCGCCTGTTCTACGACACGGTCAAGGGCGGCGACTTCCGCGCCCGCGAGGCCAACGTCTACCGCCTCGCGCAGGTCAGCGTCAACATCATCGACCAGGCGGTCGCGCAGGGCGTGCCGTTCGCGCGCGAGTACGGCGGCCTGCTGGCGAACCGGTCGTTCGGCGGCGCGCAGGTCTCGCGCACCTTCTACGCGCGCGGCCAGACGGGGCAGCAGCTTCTCCTCGGCGCTTACCAGCAGCTCGAGCGCCAGGTGGGCCGCGGCGCGGTGACGATGTACCCGCACACCGAGATGCTCGACCTCGTCGTCATCGACGGCCGGGCGCGCGGCATCGTCGCCCGCGACATGCGCACCGGCAAGGTCGAGTCGTTCGCCGCGGACGCCGTCGTGCTCGGCACGGGCGGCTACGGCAACGTCTTCTACCTCTCGACGAACGCCAAGTACTCGAACGCGACCGCGATCTGGCGGGCCTACAAGCGCGGCGCCGCGTTCGGCAACCCGTGCTACACGCAGATCCATCCGACCTGCATTCCGGTGAGCGGCGAGCACCAGTCGAAGCTCACCCTCATGTCGGAGTCGCTGCGCAACGACGGCCGTGTCTGGGTGCCGAAGAAGCGCGGTGACACGCGCGCGCCGGCGGACATCCCCGAGGCAGAGCGCGACTACTACCTCGAGCGGAAGTACCCGAGCTTCGGCAACCTCGCCCCGCGCGACATCGCGTCGCGCGCCGCCAAGGAGGCGTGCGACGACGGGCGCGGCGTCGGCCCGAACGGCCTCGGCGTCTATCTCGACTTCGCCGACGCGATCAAGCGGCTGGGCGAGAAGACGATCGCCGAGCGCTACGGGAACCTGTTCGAGATGTACCAGCGCATCACGGACGAGAACCCGTACAAGGTCCCGATGCGCATCTACCCGGCCGTGCACTACACGATGGGCGGCCTGTGGGTGGACTACAACCTGATGAGCACGATCCCCGGACTCCACGTGATCGGCGAGGCGAACTTCTCCGACCACGGTGCGAACCGGCTCGGCGCGAGCGCGCTCATGCAGGGGCTCTCCGACGGCTACTTCGTCCTGCCCAACACGATCGGCGACTACCTCGCGTCGTCGAAGATGGAGAAGGTGAAGGTCGACCATCCGGCCTTCCGCGCCATCGAGGCGGAAGTGGACGCGCGGATGAAGAAGCTCGTCGCCATCAAGGGCAAGCGCACGGTCGACTCCTTCCACAAGGAGCTCGGCAAGGTCATGTGGGAGAAGTGCGGCATGGCCCGCGACAAGGCGGGGCTCGAGGAAGCGCTGCGCATCATCCCGCAGATCCGCGAGGAGTTCTGGCGCAACGTCAACGTTCCCGGCAGCGACCAGGACTTCAACCAGGCGCTGGAGAAGGCCGGCCGCGTCGCCGACTTCCTCGAGCTGGGGGAGCTGATGTGCCTCGACGCGCTGCACCGCGAGGAGTCGTGCGGCGGTCACTTCCGCGTCGAGCACCAGACGCCGGACGGCGAGGCGCTGCGCAACGACGACAAGTTCGCCTACGTCGCCGCCTGGGAGTACGCGGGCGAAGGCAAGGCGCCGATCCTCAACAAGGAGCCGCTGCACTTCGAGGCGGTGCAGCTCTCACAGCGGAGCTATAAGTAATGCGACTGACTCTGCAGGTCTGGCGGCAGCCCGGACCGGGCGCCGAGGGCCGGCTCGTCGAGTACGACGCGCCGGACGTGAGCCCGGACATGTCGTTCCTCGAGATGCTCGACATGGTGAACGAGGGGCTCATGGAGAAGGGCGAGGAGCCGATCGCGTTCAGCCACGACTGCCGCGAGGGGATCTGCGGCTCGTGCGCGCTCATGATCAATGGCGTCGCGCACGGGCCGGCGCGGGGCGCCGCGGCGTGCCAGCTCCACATGCGCAGCTTCAAGGACGGCGACAAGGTCGTCGTCGAGCCGTGGCGGGCGCGCGCGTTCCCGCTCATCAAGGATCTGGTGGTGGACCGCAGCGCGCTCGATCGCATCATCCAGGCGGGCGGCTTCATCACCGCGACGACCGGCGGCGCGCGCGACGCGAACGAGATCCTCGTGCCCAAGACCGAAGCCGATACGGCGATGGACGCCGCGGCGTGCATCGGCTGCGGCGCCTGCGTCGCCGCCTGTCCGAACGGCTCGGCGTCGCTGTTCACGGCGGCGAAGATCACGCACCTCGGCCTGCTCCCGCAGGGCCAGCCCGAGCGCGCGCGTCGCGTCCTGAGCATGGTCGCGCAGATGGACGAGGAGCATTTCGGCCACTGCACGCTCTACGGCGAGTGTCAGGAGGCGTGTCCGAAGCTGATCAGCATCGACACGATCGCGCGCATGAACCGGGACTTCATCCGCGCGACGCTGACGGCGAAGGAAGAGGTGGCGGTCACGGGCGGCGCGGGCTGACCGCGCGCCGCGAAACCACTCGGAACGACGACGGGCCACCAGCGATGGTGGCCCGTTTGCTGCACCCCTCGACGGTGGGCGCGTGCGCCCTCCCCCCACTTCATCGAGGCCCGCCATGACGACTCCAGACGGCCACAACGAACCGCCCGGCCAGCGCCGCGCCGGTGCGGCGCGCAAGGACATCGTGGGCGAGGACGCGAATCGCGAGATCTCCGAGAATCTCGATCCCTCGCGCTACGCGGACGCGGAATCGGCGCTCGGCGGCGCCGACTCGGTGCAGAAGACGAGCTACGTGATCGGAGAGGGCACCGAACCCGAGGGCGCGCCGCACGCGTCGGTCAGCGCTCGCACGTCGAGCGGCGGCGGCGTCAACATTGCCGCCTGGGTGATCGGCGCCGTCGCGGCGCTGATCGCCGTCATCTATATGCTCGGCATCTTCCGCTGAGCCGTCGCTAGCCGCATCGGCTCGCCGGCAGACAGGCGGGCTCGCTCAACGCACTGACTGGACAGGATGAACAGGATGAACGGGATGAAGCGGAACGGCACAACGCGCCGTCATTCCGATCCTGTTCATCCTGTTCATCCTGTCCAGTCGGTGCGTTTGCCGTATCCGACGTGACGCCCGCGGGCCGACGTCCGGCGCGAGGACGATCCAGCCTCTAGAGGCGCGGCAGCGTCACCCCGTGCTGCCCCTGGTACTTGCCGGCCTTGTCCTTGTACGAGACCTCCGGCGCCTCGTCGCCCTTGAAGAAGAGGACCTGGGCGATCCCCTCGTTCGCGTAGATCTTGGCCGGCAGCGGCGTCGTGTTCGAGATCTCGAGCGTGACGTAGCCTTCCCACTCCGGCTCGAACGGCGTGACGTTGGTGATGATCCCGCAGCGCGCGTAGGTGGACTTGCCGACGGTGATCGTCACGACGTCCCGCGGGATGCGGAAGTACTCCACGCTCCGCGCCAGCGCGAACGAGTTCGGCGGCACGATGCAGACGTCGCCTTCGAACTCGACGAACGACTTCGGGTCGAAGCACTTCGGGTCCACGATCGAGTTCAGGACGTTCGTGAAGATCCGGAACTCGCGCGCGACGCGCATGTCGTAGCCGTACGAGCTCACCCCGTACGAGATGACCCCCTGGCGGACCTGCCGGTCCTCGAACGGCTCGATCATGCCGTGCTCCAGCGCCATCCGGGTGATCCAGCGGTCGTTCTGAATGGACATCAGGGGGAGGGGAGAGGGTCGTGGGGGAGACGGGCAGGGCCTCGGGCCTGGGGCCGCAGCGCCTAGCCTGCGCGCCGGATGCGTCCGGAGGCAGGCCAGGGCCTACGGCCCTTCAGGCCCTATGGCCCTCGAAGCTCCATGGCCCTCGCCGCGTCCCGGGCGCCGGCGCGCAATCTACCGGCCGGCTACCGGACTGCCAACGGCGCGCGCGGCCTGCAACTGGCGCGTTGAAATCGTTTCGCGCGCGGGATATGTTACGGGCAGTCGAGTTAGTGAAATTTTTCACGAAGTCGGAGCTTTTTCGGGACGCCATGTCGCGAGAATACCTACCCGTCCTCCTGCTCCTCGGCTTTGCCGCCGTCAACGCGGTGCTGATGGTCGGCATCTCGCACCTGACGGTCCGCCGGCGGCCCACCGCGGAGAAGCAGTCGGCGTACGAGTCCGGGATCCCCGCGCTCGGCGACGCCCGCGAGCGCTTCTCGGTCAAGTTCTACATGGTCGCGATGCTGTTCATCGTGTTCGACATCGAGACCGTGTTCATGATCCCGTGGGGCGTCTACTACCGGCAGCTCTCCTGCGCCGCGCCGCTGCTCGCGTCCGGCGCCTGCGCCCCCGCGCAGGTGTCGTTCTTCGGCCTCGGCGAGATGCTGGTGTTCATCGCCATCCTCGCCGTCGGCTTCATCTACGTGTGGAAGAAGGGGGCGCTGCAATGGGACTGATCCCGCGTCCGGATCGGGGGACCACCACGACCTACGACCCCGCGTCGCAGGACGTCGCGGTCGCTACCCGGCTCGACTTCCTCGTCAACTGGGCCCGCGCGAACTCGCTCTGGCCGATGCCGTTCGGCACCGCCTGCTGCGCGATCGAGTTCATGGCCTCGGCGGCGAGCCGCTTCGACCTGGCGCGCTTCGGCATGGAGCGCATGAGCTTCTCGCCGCGCCAGGCCGACGTCCTCATCTGCGCCGGCCGCGTCCCGTTCAAGCTGGCGCCGGTGATCCGCCGCATCTGGCAGCAGATGCCGCAGCCCAAGTGGTGCATCTCGATGGGCGCGTGCGCCTCGAGCGGCGGGATGTTCGACAACTACGCCGTGGTGCAGGGCATCGACACGATCATCCCGGTGGACGTCTACGTCCCGGGGTGCCCGCCACGCCCCGAGGGGCTCATGTACGGCATCATGATGCTCCAGGAGAAGGTGAAGAACGAGCGCATGGCCGACCAGGGACTGCGCGACGAGATGACGCCCGACCCGAAGAGCCAGCTCTACATCTCGCCGTCGCGCATCGATGAGCTGTCGGAGCCGTTCGGCAACTCGGTGCAGCAGACGCGGTCGGGGCTATGACGCCCAAGTTCGAGGTCGTGACCGCGGGGAGCGCCCTCGGGCCTTCGGCGCCCGCTCCGGCGACGCCGAAGGCGATCCCGCACCGCGGGGGCGAGGCCAATCCGAGCGCGGCGGCGCTGCGCGAGAAGTTCGGCGAGGGCGCCGTGCGCGCCGTGAGCGTCGTCTGGGGCGAGACGACGGTGCTCGTGGACCCGGCGCGCGTCCTCGAGATCGTGCGCTGGCTGCGTGACGACCCGTCGCAGCGCTACGACTACCTCTCGGACGTGACCGCGGTCGAGTACCGCGACCGCGAGCAGCCGCTCGAGGTCGTGTGGCACCTGCGGTCGCTGCCGTTCCGCCGCTTCCTCCGACTCAAGGCGCAGCTCCCGAAGGGGCAGCCGCTCGAGGTGGACAGCGTCTTCCCGCTCTACAGCGGCGCGGATTGGCTGGAGCGCGAGTGCTACGACATGTTCGGCATCCGCTTCCGCGGCCATCCCGATCTGCGGCGGCTGCTGATGTGGGAGCAGTACAAGGAGGGCTTCCCGCTGCGGAAGGACTTCCCGCTGCGCGGCCGCTTCAGCCGCGCCGAGCAGCTGCGGCAGGCGCTGGCGGCGAATCCGGAGGCGCGCTACTCGATGGAGGAGCTGTCCGTGGCCGACGCGTTCGCCGAACTGCCCGAGGAGATGCGCCACCGGCTCGCCGCGGGCGAGCGCACGGGGGAGTAAGCCATGGCCACGACCAAGCGCACCGTCGAAGTCGCGCTCGCGACCTCCGGGCTCGACGCGCAGGGCCGCCCGATCCGCACGCCGCTCGTCACCGACGCCGGCAACGGCGCCGCGGTCGCGGTCGAGGCGCCGCCCGCCCTCGAGCCGGATCTCGCGGGCGAGCACATGCTGATCAACATCGGGCCGCAGCACCCGGCCACGCACGGCGTGCTCCGGCTCGTGCTCGAGCTCGATGGCGAGACCGTCGTCCGCTGCGTGCCGCACATCGGCTACCTGCACTGCGGCTTCGAGAAGATCGGCGAGTACCGCCAGTACAACCAGATCATCCCCTGGACGGACCGCGAGGACTACCTCAACTCGATCGGCAACAACTGCGCGTTCGCGATCGGCGCCGAGCGGCTGTTCGGGATCGACATCACGCCGCGGTGCACGGTGCTGCGCGTGATCGCGATGGAGCTGTCGCGCATCATCTCGCACCTCGTCTGGCTCGGCACGACCTGCATCGACATCGGGGCGTTCACGCCCTTCCTGTGGAGCTTCCAGGAGCGTGAGCGCGTCTACGATCTGCTCGAGCGGTGGGTCGGGGCGCGGCTGACGACGTCGGCG
>DATMHT010000511.1:0-2423 GCA_035554795.1 Gemmatimonadaceae bacterium
GGGGCTCGCGCTGCCGGTGAGCGTGCTCGCGTCGTTCGTGCCGCTCTGGCTGCTCGGCTTCACGCTGAACTCGATGTCGCTGTTGGGCCTCTCGCTCGCCATCGGCATCCTGATCGACGACGCGATCGTGGTGCGCGAGAACATCGTCCGGCACGTGGAGATGGGGAAAGACCATCTCACCGCGTCGCACGAGGGCACCGACGAGATCGGGCTCGCCGTCGCGGCGACGACGTTCTCCATCGTCGCCGTGTTCGTCCCCGTCGGCTTCATGAGCGGATTCGCCGGGCAGTGGTTCAAGCCGTTCGCGCTCACCATCGCCTGCGCGGTGCTCGTCTCGCTCTTCGTCTCCTTCTCGCTCGACCCGATGCTCTCCGCGTACTGGGCCGATCCGCAGACCGAGGCACACGAGCGCAAGAACCCGATCGCCCGCACGCTCGACCGGTTCAACGTCTGGTTCGACCGGCAGGCGCAGCGCTACCGCCGCGGCATCGCCTGGGCGCTCGACCACCGCAAGACGATGATCGGGCTCGCCGTCGGCTCGTTCGTCGCCGCGATCCTGCTCCAGCGCACCTTCGGCGGCTTCGGCTTCGTCCCCGACAGCGACCGCAGCGAGCTGACGGTCACCGTCGAGGCGCCGCCGGGCTCGAGCCTCGAGTACACGCGCTTCGCCACCGAGCAGGTGGCGACGCAGATCCGCACGCACCCGGAAGTCGTCTACACCTACGCGACCGTCGGCAGCGCGTCGGGCACGGGGGCGGTGGACGTCGGCTCCGTCTACATCCGTCTCAAGCCGAAGAAGGAGCGCGGCATCAGCCAGTCGCAGTTCGGCATGCGGCTGCGGCGCGAGCTGCGCGCCTTCGGCGGCGCGAACGCGTACCTGCTCGAGGCGGGCGGGCCGGGCGGCGGACGCAAGCCGCTCCAGCTCCAGCTCCAGGGGCCCGACGCGCTCGTCCTCGCCCGCCTCGCCGACTCGATCGCCACCATCGTCAAGCGCACGCCGGGCGCGGTGGACGTCGGGCTGTCGACCAAGGGGCAGAAGCCGGAGCTGCGCGTGCAGATCAACCGCTGCCTCGCCGGCTCGTTAGGCGTCTCGGTCGGCCAGATCGCGCGGGCGCTGCGCCCCGCCTTCGCCGGCGTGGACGCGGGCAACTGGGTGGACCCGACCGGCGAGACGCGCTACGTCCACGTGCGGCTCCCGGCCGAGATGCGCGAGAACCCCGCCGACCTCGCCGCGCTGCCGATCGTGCTCAACGCGCCGGCGGGTGGCGCGGCGAGTGGCGGCGCGTTCGCGCCGGCGGTCATCACCCTCGGCCAGGTGGCGACGATCACGCCGAGCGCGGGGCCGGCGCAGATCGACCACCTCAATCGCTCGCGCGTCGTCACCATCGGCGCGAACATCGAAGGGTCGTTGGGCAACGTGACGCAGGGCGTCAACCAGCGCCTGAAGTCGCTCGTCCTCCCGCCCGGCTACCAGATCGTCGCCGGCGGGCAGGTGAAGGACCAGCAGGAGGTGTTCGGCAACATCTTCATCGCGCTCGGCATCGCGGTGATGCTGATGTACCTGATCCTCGTCGTCCAGTTCGGGAGCTTCCTCGACCCGCTGGCGATCCTGTCGTCGCTGCCGCTGTCGCTCATCGGCGTCGTCCTCGCGCTGCTCGTCACGCGCGACACGCTCAACATCATGAGCCTGATCGGCGTCATCCTGCTGATGGGCATCGTCGCCAAGAACGCGATCCTGCTCATCGACTTCGCGAAGTGGACGCACGAGGAGAAGGGCGTCCCGATGCGGGACGCGCTGATCGAGGCCGGCGCGATCCGCCTCCGCCCGATCCTGATGACGACGCTCGCCCTCATCGCCGGCATGATCCCGGTCGCGCTGGGCCGCGGCGAGGGCGCCGACTTCCGCTCCCCGTTAGGCAGGGCCGTCATCGGCGGCACGATCACGAGCACGGTGCTGACGCTGTTCGTCATCCCGACCGTGTACGAGATCTTCGACGACTGGCGCGAGAAGCTCGGCGCGCGGTTCCGGCGTGGACGCGAGCGCGTGCCGCACGGGCGTCCGGAGGTGGGGGTGGTGCCGGAGCCGGCGATCGGAGATTAGGAAAGGCCGATAAGCGGTGGGCGGTAAGCGGTGAGCGCGAACACCTCTTCCTGCTGTCATCCTGAGGAGCGCGTAGCGCGACGAAGGATCGCTGTACGCTGAAGCGATCCTTCGCTGCGCTCAGGATGACAGGGGGGACTTGGGTTACGCTTACCGCCTACCGCCTACCGCTTCCCGCTTACCGGCTTCGCCGTCGCCCGCTCCGCCATGCCCGGCAGCGGCGCGAGGAAGTACGCCGAGTACCGCTGCCGCATCACCTTCTTGTCCAACTTGCCGACGCTCGTGCGTGGCAGCGCGTCCACGAACTCCACCGCGCTCGGCA
>DATMHT010000512.1:0-5946 GCA_035554795.1 Gemmatimonadaceae bacterium
GTCGTGACGTAGTTCACGTTGTCCGCGATCGTGCTCGCGTGCCGCATGATCGGGTTGACGTCGCCGTAGACCTTCTTCAGCAGGTCGTTGACCTTCGCGTAGCTCTTGCGGAAGTTCCACGCCGCCGGGATCAGGCCGACGCAGAGCGCGAGCAGCGCGAGCGAGATCAGGATGCTCGCGATGCCGGACACCGTGTTGAACCAGTCGCGCGGCTGCGCGATCTGCTTGGTGACGATGGTGTCGGGAAGCGTCGCGGCCTGCTGCAGCAGCCACGCGCCGGCGGCGGAGGTCAGCACCGGTCGGGGGATCCTGGCCGAGGGAAAGGGCGGGCCGCGTCGCGCGGCGCACCCGCGGGTCGTGTGCAAGTGAAGGGCCACGCCTCAGCCGTTTGGCGTGCGCGACGCACCGCCGACGGCCCTGCCGGCGCGGCTACGATTCGAGCTCCGGCGACAGCCCGACGACGCGCCCGATGGGGACCGTGAACGCGATGCCGGCGCCCGGCGCCGTGAGGTCGCCGCACACCTCCTGCAGCAGCGCGATCGCCGCGTCGGCCTTGTCGTCGTCCACCACGCAGAGGATCGTCCGGTTCTCCGCCCGCGACCGCGCCGCGAGCGAGTGCACGCCGGCGAAGATCGGCACCTCCCGGCTGAGCAGGCGCCCCATCCCCTTGCTCTCCAGCACGGTCGCCCCGGTGATGCCCAGCTCGACGAACCCCGCGAGGATGTCGTCTACGTGCTCCTCGTGGTTGACGACGGCGACGAGCAATTGCATGCGGTGCGTGGGCTGGGTTCCGGCTAGGGTAACCCGACGCGCGCGCAATCGTCAAGCGAGCGTCGGCACTTCCGTCGCGTCGCGGCCGGCTGCGGCGCGCTCGATCGCGCCTCCGCGTCCCCCTCGTCGGAGACCCGCCCCCGGCCGTCCGGTCGCTTGACCGGGGCACGGGCGCCGGTCATCCTTCGCACCCCTCGTTCGTCCGTCGCCACCAGCAGAGCACCCATGGCAGCCGTCCAGTTCATCGTCGAAGGGGGACGTACCCTCTCGGGTTCGATCCGTCCGTCGGGCAACAAGAACGCCGCGCTGCCGATCGTGGCCGCCGCGCTCCTCACCGAGCACCCGGTGGTGCTCGAGAACGTGCCGCGGATTCGCGACATCGAGACGCTCGTGGAACTCATCCGCTCCCTCGGCGCCGAGGCCGAGTGGAACGACCGCAACACGCTCCGGATCCACGCGAAGGAGGTCCGGCCGGCCGCGCTCGACCGCGCGCTCTCGGCAAAGATCCGCGGCTCGATCCTGCTCGCCGGCTCCCTGCTCGGGCGCTGCGGCCGCGTCACGCTGCCGCCGCCGGGCGGCGACGTCATCGGGCGCCGGCGCGTGGACACGCACTTCCTCGCCCTAGAGCAGCTCGGCGCGACGTTCCGCCTCACCGACGTCTTCGAGATCGAGGCCACGAAGCTCCGCGGCGCCGACGTCTTCCTCGACGAGCCGAGCGTCACCGCGACCGAGAACGCGATGATCGCCGCCACCGCCGCCGAGGGGACGACCGTCCTCCGCAACGCCGCGAGCGAGCCGCACGTGCAGGACCTCGCCCACTTTCTCGTCGCGCTCGGGGCGAAGATCGAGGGCATCGGCACGAACGAGCTCACGATCCACGGCGGCGCCACCCTCGGCGGCTGCACGCACCGCATCGGGCCCGATCACATCGAGGTCGGCTCGTTCATCGGGCTCGCCGCGGTCACGCGGTCGCATCTGCGTATCGAGCAGGCGGGCGTCCGTCACCTGCGCTCGACGCTGATGGGCTTCGAGCGGCTCGGCATCGAATGCCGAATCGACGGCGACGATCTGATCGTGCCGGCCGAGCAGCGGCGGCAGATCCAGAGCGACATGGGCGGCCACGTGCCGACCATCTCCGACCAGCCCTGGCCGGCGTTCCCGGCCGACGTCATGTCCATCGCCATCGTCACGGCGACGCAGTGCGAGGGGATGGTCCTCATGCACGAGAAGATGTTCGAGTCGCGGATGTTCTTCGTGGACAAGCTGATCGGCATGGGAGCGCGGATCGTCCTCTGTGATCCGCACCGCGCGATCGTCTCCGGGCCGAGCCGGCTGCGCGCGGCGAGCGTGGAGTCGCCCGACATCCGCGCCGGCATGGCGATGCTCCTTGCCGCGCTGTGCGCCCGCGGCACGAGCACGATCAACAACGTCGGCCAGATCGAGCGCGGCTACGAGCGAATCGACGAGCGGCTCAACGCGCTCGGCGCGAGCATCGAGCGCGTCGAGGACCGGCGCGAGGAGCCCGTACCGGGCCGGCGGACCGAGCCGCGATGAGCGCCGAAGTGCCCGGCGGCGCTCCACCGGCCGCCGCCCTGTACGAGTCCATCGACGACTTCGCCGCCTTCGGCGTGCGCGCGTTCACGACGACGCGGGCCGCCGGCAGCTTCTCGATGCACGGCGACGATCCGGTGGGCGCGGTGACGGCCCGCTGGGTCGCGCTGCGCGAGGAGATCGGCCGCGGTGGCGCGCGCCGACTGGCGACCGCCGCCCAGGTGCATGGCGCGCACGTCGTGGTCCACGCCGCCGGCTGGGAGGGCTGGCTGCGCGTGGACGCGGCCGACGGACACGCCGCCATCGAGCGGGGAACGGCGATGGCGGTGACCGTGGCCGACTGCGTTCCCGTGTTCATCGCCCATCCCGGCGGGGCGACGGCGCTGCTCCATTCGGGGTGGCGGGGGACGGTCGGCCGCATCGTCGAGCGCGGCGTCGAGGCGCTGGCGCAGCGCGGCGTGCCGGTCGGCGAGCTCCACGTCCACCTCGGCGCGGCCATCTGCGGCAAGTGCTACGAGGTGAGCCCCGAGGTGTACGGCCAGCTGACCGGTCGCACCGTCGCGAGCGCGACGACGGTGGACTTGCGTGCCGTCATCGCCGATCACGCGCGCTCGGCCGGCGTCCGCCACCTCACCACGAGCCCGCTCTGCACGCGCTGCGACAACGATCGGTTCTTCTCCCACCGCGCCGGCGACCCCGGACGGCAGCTCGGAGTGATCGTCGCGGATCTGTAAAGGCGACTCTCGGCTCTCGGCCTTTCGACAGGATGAACAGGATGAACAGGATGTGGTGTGCTCTTCATGCCGTGCATCCCGATCATCCTGTCCAGCTTGGCGCCGAGAGCCGAGAGCCCACCGTCGAGAGCCGCTCCGCTTGACGCTCCTCGGGGCGTCGTCTACATTATTGATGTAGCTGCGCGACGCCTCGCGGCGCGAGCTGGAATGTGGGGGAGGTCTCCCCACATTTTTTGTTTCTTGTCCGCAACCTCGACGTCACGTGAATCAGACGTTGGAAGACGTTGTGAGGACGGAGCTTGAGCAGGCCGGTTACGACCTGTTCGAGCTCCGGCAGGGAGGGAGCAGGGCGCGTCCCGTGCTCGACGTGCGCATCGATCGCCGCGATGGCGAGAAGGTGACCGTCGAGGACTGTGCGCGAGCGAGTCGGGTCATCGAAGCACGCCTCGACACGAGCGATGTGATCGGCGAGCGGTACGTGCTCGAGGTCTCGTCGCCCGGGGTCGAGCGGCCGCTGCGCAACGCCGCCGAGTGGCGGCGCTACGTGGGCCGGCGCGCGACGGTGAAGAGCGAAGCGGTCGCGGGTGGCAGGGCGGAAGTGGAGATTGTCGGGGTGGAAGGTGAGCAGGGCGGCGAGGTGGCCGTCGTTCGCGACGCGAAAGGCGTCGAGCAGCGGATTCCGCTGACCGACGTGCGCGAGGCGCGGCTCGCGTTCCACTGGCAACGTTAAACGCTAGGTACGGAGAGTCTTGGATGGTCGGTTCGGCAGAGATTTTGACCGCGATTCGTGAGCTGACGAACACGAAGCAGCTCGATCGTGCGGAACTGCATGGCCTCCTCCAGGACGGCATCTACGCGGCCCTGGCGAAGAAGCACGGCCCCAACGTCAAGGCGGAAGTCGACATCGACGAGGATCGCGGCACGATCCGGATCGTCCTCCTGAAGACGGTCGTCGAGGAGGTCACCGACCCGGCGACGCAGATCACGCTCGAGGAGGCCCGCTTCGAGGACGAGGAGTTCCAGGTCGGCGACGTCATGGAGATCCCGGTGGACTTCGCCGAGTTCGGGCGCAGCGCCGTGCAGGCCGCGAAGCAGCGCATCATCCAGCGCGTCCGTGAGGGCGAGCGGACCAAGATCCGCGACGAGTTCTCGTCGCGCGTCGGCGAGCTGCTCTCGGGCGAGATTCAGCAGATCGAGCGCGGCAAGCTCGTGCTCATGCTGAACAAGTTCCGCGAGGCGGAGGCGATCATCCCCTACCGCGAGCAGAACCACCGCGAGCACTTCCATCAGGGCGAGCCGATCCGCGCCGTGCTGAAGCGCGTCGAGGAGACGCCCAAGGGCCCGCGCCTGATCTTCAGCCGCTCCGACGCGCTCTTCGTGCAGGCGCTGTTCAAGCTCGAGGTGCCCGAAATCGCGCAGGGGATCGTCGAGATCCGCGCCGCGGCCCGCGAGGTGGGCAGCCGGACGAAAATCGCCGTCTTCTCGCGCGACGACTCGATCGATCCGGTCGGCGCCTGCGTCGGCCTGAAGGGCGCGCGGGTGCAGGCGGTCGTCAACGAGCTCGGTGGCGAGCGGATCGACATCGTGCCCTGGTCGTCCGACCCGGAGCGCTTCGCCAAGCTGGCGCTGGCGCCGGCGCGAGTCGCCCGCGTCTTCAGCGACCCGGCGGCGAAGACGATCCAGGCCGTGGTGGACGAGGATCAGCTCTCGCTCGCGATCGGGCGCAACGGCCAGAACGTGCGCCTCGCCTCCGAGCTCACCGGCTGGAAGATCGACCTGTACTCGAGCCGCGAGTGGATGGAGCGGGGCGGCGACTCGCCGCTCTTCGCGCCGCTGCCGGGCGAGGAGGAGGCGATGGCCGACGTGCGCCTCTCCGACCTCGACGGGCTCTCGCCGGCGACCGTCGCCGTCCTCGAGGACGGCGGCTACCGGACGCTGAACGACATCATCGACCTCGAGCGGGAGGACTTCCTCCGGCTGCCGGGCATCGCGCCGGCGGAGGCCGATCGGATCATGGCGATCATCGAGGAGCTGACGACCGAGGACGCGGGTGACGAGGCGGCTGCCGCAGATGTCGCCGGGGGCTCGACGGTCGGCGACATCTCGGCCGGCGGCTCGGGTGCAGCGCCCCTCGCCGAGGATGCACAGCTCGGCGGCGAGCGTCGGACGGAGGTCTGAACGTGGACGAAGTCGTCCAGCGCAAGCTCCTGAGGATGCTCGGGCTCGGCGCGCGCGGACGGCTGGCCGTGATCGGCGTCGAGCAGGTGCGCGACGCGGCGTTTCACAACAAGCTGAAGCTGGCCGTGATCGCGCCCGACGCGTCGCGGCACAGCCTCGACAAGGTGGTCCCGCTGCTGCAGGCGCGGCGGGTTCGGTACTACGAAGGGCCCAGTGCCGCGGAGCTGGGCGCGGCGGTCGGCCGTCAGCAGACGGCCGCCGTCGGGATCGTGGACGCGCAGCTGGCGCGCGGCATTCGTGACATCGTGGAAGGGGCGGGCTCCGTGCCGGCTCGTGAGTCTGGCCCGGGCGTGGCCCAATAGGAGGGTGGTTTGAGCAAGTTTCGTGTGAACGACATGGCGGGCGAGTTCGGGATCCCGAGCGAGGAAGTGATCACGCTTCTTCGCTCGATGGACGTGCCCGTGCGCAACCACCTGAGCCCACTGACCGACGAGCAGGTCGCGCGCGTGCGAGCCCGCTGGGAGCGTGAGAAGCGCGCCCGCGTCGAGAAGGCCAACGCTCCGGCGGCGCCCGCGCGGCGTCGTCGTGGTGCCGCGCCCGCCGCGGCCGAGCCGGCCGCCCCCGCACCCGTCGCCGAAGCCGCGGCCGGTGAGACCAAGGTTCGCCGCCGTCGCGCCGCCGACGTCGCCGCCGCCGAGGCGGCTGCCGCGCC
>DATMHT010000513.1:0-2114 GCA_035554795.1 Gemmatimonadaceae bacterium
GATCGGCGTCCTCCACAAGAACATGTCGGTGGACCGGCAGGCCGCCGAGGTGGATCGCGTGAAGCGTTCCGAGAGCGGGATGATCCTCAACCCGATCACCCTCTCGCCCGACGCCACGCTGCGCGAGGCGGTGGCGCTGATGCAGCGCTTCCGCATCTCGGGCGTGCCGATCGTGGATCGCGAGGGGCTGATGGTGGGCATCATCACGAACCGCGACCTGCAGTTCGAGCGCAACCTCGACCGCCCGCTGCGCGAGGCGATGACGCAGGTGAATCTCGTCACCGCGCCCGAGGGCACGACGCTCGACGAGGCCGAGCGCATCCTCGGCAAGCACCGGATCGAGAAGCTCCCGGTGGTGGACGGGCGCGGCGCGCTGAAGGGGCTGATCACGGTCAAGGACATCCACAAGCGGCGTCAGTACCCCAACTCGAACAAGGACCAGCACGGGCGCCTGCGGGTCGCCGCGGCGATCGGCGCGGCGGGGAACTACCGCGATCGCGCCCAGGCCCTGATCGACGCCGGCGTGGACGTCCTGGTGATCGACACCGCGCACGGGCACTCGCAGGGGGTGCTCGACGCCACGGCGCGCATCCGCGACGCCTTCCCCGACGTCCAGCTGGTCGTCGGCAACATCGCGACCCGCGCCGGCGCCGCGGCGCTCGTCGAGCGCGGGGTGGACGCGGTGAAGGTCGGCGTCGGCCCGGGCTCGATCTGCACGACCCGCGTCGTGACCGGTGTCGGCGTCCCCCAGCTGACGGCCGTCTTCGACGCCGTCGAGGGGGCGGGGGACATCCCCGTCATCGCGGACGGCGGCATCAAGTACTCGGGGGACATCGTCAAGGCGCTCGCCGCCGGCGCCTCGAGCGTGATGATGGGCTCCATGCTCGCCGGCACCGAGGAGAGCCCGGGCGAGTCGCTCCTCCTCGAGGGGCGCCGCTTCAAGATGATCCGCGGCATGGGGAGCCTCGGCGCGATGCAGGACGGCAGCGCCGACCGCTATTTCCAGGAGGGGGAGATGAGCCCGAAGAAGCTCGTCCCCGAGGGGATCGAGGGGCGCGTGCCCTACAAGGGCCCCGTCTCCGACGTCCTCTTCCAGATGGTCGGCGGCCTGCGGAGCGGCATGGGCTACGTCGGCTGCGCGACGATCGACGAGCTCCGTACGGAGGCGGAGTTCGTGCGCATCACCACCGCCGGGCTCCGCGAGTCGCACCCGCACGACGTCACGATCACGCGCGAGGCGCCGAACTACAGCGTCTGACGCCTGCACGGCGGGCCCGGAATCGTTCCGGGCCCGCCGCTGTTTTCACGATACATCGGCGCGCTCCACGGGCGCCTAACGCCAGCCGCCGTCCGGCGAAGCCGGATCCGCGGAGACGCCGCTGCCGGCGCCGATCACAACGAGACGCCGCCGGCGCGCGTAAAGGCGAGAGTACCCGGGCGCACGGCACGCGCCCGGTTGGTTTTTCTTGACAAAGGCGACGCACGCTCAACAACTTGGGCGCGCTCGGTACCCCCCTGCTCGGTACCGCCCCGCCGCGCGCCGCATGACGCCGCGCCGGCGCGGTCGCCCCCCTCACACCACCGCACGGCCCCCGGAGACTGACGATATGGGTTTGTGGTCGCAGAAGAGCGTCGACGTCTTGCAAGCAGAGGCGAGTAGCGAAGGGCACCAGACGTTGAAGCGCGCGCTCGGCGCCCTGAACCTCACGATGCTCGGCATCGGCGCGATCATCGGCGCCGGTATCTTCGTGCTGACGGGCACGGCTGCGGCCAACTACGCGGGGCCCGCCATCGTCTGGTCGTTCGTGCTCGCGGGCCTCGGCTGCCTGTTCGCGGGTCTCTGCTACGCCGAGTTCTCGGCGATGATCCCGATCGCCGGCAGCGCGTACACTTACGCCTACGCCACCCTCGGCGAGTTCGTCGCCTGGATCATCGGCTGGGACCTGATCCTGGAGTACGCCCTCAGCGCCTCGACCATCGCCGTCGGCTGGTCGGGGTACTGCGTCAGCTTTCTCCACGATCTCGGCATCGCCCTGCCGCCGGCGCTCACCGCGGCTCGGGGCGCGGCGGCGGTGGCCGCGGACGGCACCGCCATCCAGGGCGTGTTCAACCTG
>DATMHT010000514.1:0-3902 GCA_035554795.1 Gemmatimonadaceae bacterium
AGCGGGCAGGTGCACGTGGACGTCGAACTCCTTGAACGTGTCCTCGGGAATGCCGATGCTCTCGGCGCGCGAGCGGACGTAGGAAAACGCGGCGTCCACGCTCTCACGCATCACGTCGCCGAGCTGCCCCGTCACCGTGAGGCGGCCAGAGCCCGGCATGCGCAGGGCTTCGATCACCATGAGGTCGCCCCCGGTGGCCGTCCACGCGAGGCCCGTGACGACGCCGATCTCCGGCACCATCTCCGCCTCTTCCACCGCGTAGCGCGGGATGCCGAGGATCTCCTCCACCTTGTCGGCGTCGATCACCCACGCGCCTTCCTCGCCCTCCGCCTTCCGCCGCGCGCGCTTGCGCATGATCGCGGCGAGGTTGCGCTCGAAGTTGCGGAGCCCCGCCTCGCGCGAGTAGCGGTTGGAGATGAACGACAGCGACTCGTCCGTGAACTGGATGTCCGTGTCCGTGATGCCGTGATCCTCGAGCAGCCGCGGGAGCAGGTAGCGCCACGCGATCTCGACCTTCTCCTCCACCGTGTAGCCGGCGATCCGGATGACCTCCATGCGGTCGCGCAGCGGGCCGGGGATGTCGTACAGGTTGTTCGCCGTGCAGATGAAGAGGATGGACGACAGGTCGAACGGCAGGTTCAGGTAGTGGTCGACGAACGACGAGTTCTGGTTCGGGTCGAGCACCTCGAGCATCGCCGCCGTCGGGTCACCGCTCGGGCCCCCGCTGGTCATTTTATCGATCTCGTCGATCATGAACACGCCGTCCTTCACGCCCACGCGCCGCAGCGCCTGGATGAGCAGGCCGGGCATCGCGCCCACGTACGTCCGCCGGTGGCCGCGGATCTCCGCCTCGTCGCGCACGCCGCCGACCGAGATGCGATAGAACTCGCGCCCGATGGACTTGGCGATCGCCTCGCCGAGCGACGTCTTGCCCGTGCCCGGCGGACCGACGAAGCAGAGGATCGGACCGTGGGGATCGCCGCCGCGCAGCTTGCGCACGGCGAGGTACTCGATGATGCGCTCCTTCGCCTCGGAGAGACCGTAGTGCCGGTCGTCGAGCGCCGCCTCGACCTTCTCGAGCGCGATCTCCTCGTCGCCCGTGCGCTTGTTCCACGGCAGCGACAGCACCCAGTCGAGGTAGGTGCGGATCACCTGATACTCGCTCGACGCCGGCGAGAGCATGCGCATCCGCTCCGTCTCGCGCCGTGCTTCCTGCGCGACCTTCTCCGGCAGCTTCGCCTCGTCGATCTTCTTCAGCGTCTCGACCGACTCCTTCTCGCCCGGGTCGGCCTCGCCCAGCTCGGCCTGGATCGCGCGCAGCTGCTGGCGGAGATAGAACTCGCGCTGGTGCTGCTCGATCTTGATCTCCGTCTGCCGCTTCACGTCCTCCATCACCCGCGCCCGCGCGACCTCGCGCTCCAGCCGGCTGAGGATGAAGCGAATCCGCTGTCCGACGTCGAGGCGCTGGAGCACCTCGTCCTTGTCCGAGATGCGGAAGTTCATGTTCGTGGCGGCGAGGTCGGCGAACCGCCCCGGGTCGCTCACGTTCATCTTCAGGATCGCCGGCACCTCGTCGGGAATGCGGTCGACGAGCTCCGCCAGCGTCTCGGCGGCCGACACGACGCGCGTCACGAGGTCGTCCACCTCGCTCGGGTCCGCGGGCGTCTCCTTCGCCGGCTTGATGTGCGAGACGGGGAATGGCTCGTTCTGCGCCACGCCCTCGATCGTGATCCGCCGCAGTCCCTGCAGCGTGATCTGCACCGTGTCGCCCGGGAGGTTGATGCGCTCGTGCACGCGCGCCGCGACGCCGACCCGGCCGATGAACTTCGCCGCGTCCACCGGCTCGTCGTGATCGCCGCTCGCGACGACGAGCGCGACGATGAGTCCCGCCTCCTCGTTCGAGCGCAGCAGCGCCAGGTTCTCCGGAGCGCCCATCTGCACCGCAATCGTGCCGAGGGGATACACGATCGTCGAGCGCAACGCCATCAGCGGCAGCGTCGGTGGCAGCTCGGACTTCAGGATCTCTTCCTTGCGCTGTGCTTTTGCCATGAACGGCGAGGGACTGAGGAGCGCGAAATGGCGGGACGCGGCGGACGCGGCGCGAGAGATCGTCTCGCGTCGGCGGTAAATCTGTCTACTCGGGACGCGCGACGGGGGCACCTGCAACTAGCGTCGAGCCCGCTGCGTCGGTCCGGGTAGTGAGGTCGGAAAGGTGCCGGGCGGGGAAGTCGGGAGAGGCGACGATCCGCGCCGACGGCGCACGCCGGACCCTTGTCGTAAATCCTAATAACGTCTACGTTTCACGGCTATGTTTGACGAGCTCAGTGACAAGCTGGAACAGACCTTCGCCCGCCTGCGCGGGCGCGGAGTCCTGACCGAGGCCGACATCAAGGAGGGGCTGCGCGAGGTTCGGCGCGTCCTCCTCGAGGCGGACGTCAATTTCCAGCTCACCCGCGAATTCCTCGAGCGCGTCGAGGCGAAGGCGGTCGGCGTCTCCGCCCTCCGCTCCGTCTCGCCCGCGCAGCAGCTCGTCAAGATCGTGCACGACGAGCTCGCGGCGATGCTCGGCGAGCGCCGCGAGGGGCTGAAGATGAGCTCCGTCCCGCCCACGGTCGTCATGATGGTCGGCCTCCAGGGCTCGGGAAAGACGACGACGGCTGCGAAGCTCGCGCGCAAGCTCAAGGCCGAGGGACGCCCGACGCGGCTGATCGCCGGCGACGTCTATCGCCCGGCCGCCATCGACCAGCTCGAGACCCTCGGCCAGCAGCTCGACGTCCCCGTGTACGCCGAGCGCGACACGAAGGACGTCGTCCGCATCGCCAGGGCCGGCGTCGAGCAGGGGCGTCGCAACCGCGACCGCGTCGTCATCGTGGACACCGCCGGCCGGCTGCAGATCGACGACGACATGATGTCGGAGCTGGAGCGCATCAAGGACGCGATCCACCCCGACGAGATCCTCTTCGTCGCCGACGGCATGACGGGGCAGGACGCCGTCAAGATCGCCCAGGGCTTCGACCAGCGCCTCGGCGTCACCGGCGTGATCCTGACGAAGATGGACGGCGATGCCCGCGGCGGTGCGGCGCTGTCGATCTATGGCGTCACCAAGAAGCCGATCAAGTACATCGGCGTCGGTGAGAAGCCGGACGCGCTCGAGGAGTTCTATCCGGACCGCATGGCCGGCCGGATCCTCCAGATGGGCGATGTCCTCACGCTCGTCGAGAAGGCCCAGGGCGCGTTCGACGCCGACGAGGCGAAGCGCCTCGAGAAGAAGGTGCGGAAGGAGGGGATGGACCTCCAGGACTTCCTCACCGCGATGCGCCAGATCCAGAAGCTCGGCCCGCTCGAGGGCATCCTGAAGATGCTCCCCGGCGTCAACGCGAAGATGCTCTCGCAGGCCAAGATCGAGCCGAAGCGCATGAAGCACCTCGAGGCGATCGTCCTGTCGATGACGCCCGCCGAGCGCAAGAAGCCGGAGACGATGAACGGCTCGCGCCGCGCCCGCGTCGCCAAGGGTGCCGGCCGCCCCGTCTCCGAGGTCAATCAGCTCCTCGAGCAGTTCAAGGGGATGCAGAAGATGATGAAGAAGGTCGCCGGCGGCGGCGGCGGGGGAATGAAGATGCCCCCGGGCATGCCCGGCGGCGGCGGGATGTTCGGCAGGAGATGATGGAAGGGTGCAGGGGTTAGGCTGTAGGGTGTAGACTCGCCGCTCGGGACGTACCGAGGAAGCGCTACACCCCGCCCTCTACCCTCGACCCTGTTTTACCCGGGTGCGCGCCGGAAACGCCGGCCGCGCGAAGAGCCCGGTCGCACCACCCTCACCCCTCACGGGAGCACCACCATGGTTCGCATTCGTCTCCGTCGCATCGGCCGCAAGAAGGCGCCGGTGTACCGCATCGTCGTCG
>DATMHT010000515.1:0-5596 GCA_035554795.1 Gemmatimonadaceae bacterium
GGGAGGTTGGGCGACGGCCGCACCCAGGGCAGCTCGGTCTCGTCGAACCACATCGTCCGCCGCCAGCCGCGCATCGGCACGACGACGAGGTCGGCGCCGATCCCCAGCTCCGCGTTGTAGAAGCGCGCGAGCTCGCCCATCGTCATACCGTGTCGCAGCGGGAACGGGTATAATGCGTACGGCAGCGCCGGGCGGCCGGGCACGCTCTCGTTCGCGTTGGCGAGCGACGAGTCGAGCATCGGCCCATCCTCGATATCGCCCGTCAACGGGTTGGGCCGGTCGAGCACGATCAGCCGGACGCCGTTGCGCTTCGCCGCCCGCAGGGCGTACACCAGATTCCCCACGTACGTCCAGGTCCGCGTGCCGATGTCCTGCAGATCGAAGACGAGCGCGTCGAGACCGCGAAGCGTGCTGTCCGGTGGCGCGATCACCGTCGCGGCGTAGAGCGAGTGAATGGGCAGGCCGCTGCGGGCGTCCACGCCGCTGGCGATGTTCTCCCGATCCTCGGTGCCGCGGATGCCGTGCTCGGGCGAGAACAGCGAGACGAGGCGCACGCCGGACGCCTTCGCCCGCCGATCCGTCCGCAGGAGGTCGATGTCGGACTCGCCCCGGCGGTTCACGCCCGTTTGATTGGTGAGCAGCCCGATACGCTTGCCGCGGATCAGGGTGATGCTGTCGCTCAGCAGCACCGTGATGCCAGGCTCCACGTGACCCGACCGCGCGGGGCGCTCCGCCTCCTCCTCGCTACCCGCGGCGCCGGTGACGCAGCCGCTCGCGCCGCCGAGCAGCAGCAGTGCCGCCAGCGCGGCCACGCTCGTCCCCTTCCCGACCCGTCGCCCCCCGACTCGATGCATCGCTTCGTCGCTCCCGCGCCTGATCGTTCGTCGTCGCGCCTCGGCCGCACCGTACGGGCCGCTGTCCGCGCTCAAGGTAACGCGCCGCGCCAGGCGACGGGCGGTGCGCCCTCGCCGGAACGGGTGACGACGGCCACGGCGAGGAGCACCCGATGAGCGCGGGCCGCGACCGCTCGCTCGAGCGAGCCTGGGGGCTGGGACTCGCCGTCGCCCTGCTCGGCGGCGGCTTGGCGGTTGCCGCCGAGCGCGGCATGCTGCGACGCGACACGAGGGTGGCGACGCGGGCAGTGGCGGTGCCCGCCGCGCCCGCGCCGAATCCGTCCACGGCAGCGCCGAGGCTCGTGGCGGCGACGGACTCCGCGATCGCCGCATCCACCCCCGTCGCGGCGGAGAGCGGCGAGGTCGCGACGACGGTCGCCGACACGCCGGCCGCCAGCGCGACGCGAGCGGAATCGCGCCCCGCTGGCGAGAGCGGTGTCGCGCGCGGTGCGCGGGTCACTTCCGCGGCCGACGCAGCTGACGCGGCCGCGCCCGGCCGCGAGGAGCACCACCTCTCGCCCCGGGGGGCCCCCCCCCAGCGGGAAGTTGCACAGGTCGCGCGCCCGCGCCGCCATCCCATTCGCGCCGCCCTGCCCGTAACGACGCCGCGCCTCGCGGCGGGCCTTCCGCGCCAGCATACCGCGGACGACGAACGCGAGCGGCGGTGGGCCGACTCCGTGCTCGCGACGCTCTCGCTTCGCGGGAAGGTCGGCCAGCTCTTCATGCGCTGGATTCCCGGCTCCTACGGCGACACCACGACGAAGGAATACGCCGAGACGCGGCGCTGGGTCAGCGAGGACTCGCTCGGCGGCTTCATCATCTCGATCGGCTCGCCGGCGGAGCTGGCGGCGAAGACGAACGCGTTGCAGCGCCTGTCGCGCGTGCCCCTGCTCTTCGCCGCCGACATCGAGTTCGGCCCCGGGCAGCGGCTCATCCCGGGCGGCGCGGTGTTCCCGCCCGAGATGGGGGTCGCCGCCACTGGCGACACGAGCCTCTCGTGCGCGCACGGGCGGATCACCGCCGAGCAGGCGCGCGCGGTCGGCGTCCGCTGGGTGTTCACGCCCGACGTGGACGTGAACATCGATCCCGCGAACCCGATCGTGAACACGCGCGCCTACGCCGACCGCGCGTCCGTGGTGACGCGGTTCGCGGTTCCGTTCGTCCGCTGCGCCGAAGCGGCCGGCATGCTGACGACGGCGAAGCACTTCGCCGCGCACGGCGCGGGGCACGTGGACTCGCATCTGGCGACACCGGTCGTCAGCATGACGCGCGCGGAGCTCGATCGCGCCGACCTGATGCCCTTCCGCGCCGCGATCGACGCCGGCGTCTCGGCGATCATGAGCGCGCACGTCGCGCTGCCGAAGCTGAGCGGTGACTCCGTGCCGGCCTCGCTCAATCCGCGCCTCCTGCGGCGCATCGTGCGCGAGGAGTGGGGCTTCCAGGGCGTCGTCGTCACCGACGCGCTGTGGATGGGTGGCGCCGCGAAGAGCGCCGGCGCCAGCGTCGATCCCGGTTCGCTCGCCGTGCGCGCGATCCTCGCCGGCAACGACGTGATCCTCGACCCCGCCGAGCATCGGGTGATGATGGCGTCGCTCGTTAGCGCCGTGCAGAACGGGACCATCAGCGTCGCGCGCCTCGACAGCTCGGTGCGCCGCGTGCTCATGGCGAAGGCGAAGGCCGGCCTCGACCGCGACCGCTTCGTGGACGAGGGCGCCGTCGCCTCGCGCGTGCCGAGCGCCCGCGACGACTCGATCGCGGCGCTGGCGGCACACCGCTCGCTCGTCTTCGCGCGCGGCTCCGCGGCCTCGAGCGCGCTCGCCCGGCTCCGTCGCGGCGACACGGTGCGAGTCTTCGCGTATCTCGACGAGGGCGAGCATCCGGTGCCCGGCCTGTCGCCGGGCGTCGCGTTCACGTCCGAGCTGAGGGCGCTGCTCGCGCCGCGTGGCGTGGTCGTGGAGGAGACGGCGTGGGCGCCGAAGTCCACCCCGCTGCTCCCCGTCGCGGTGCGCTCGGCGCGGGCGGCGCGCGCGGTGATCCTGGCGCCCTACGTGCGGCCGCTCGCGCTCAAGGGAAGCATCGGGCTGCCGCCGGCGGCCGAGGGCGTGTACCGCGCCGTGCTCGCCGTGCGGCCGGACGCGGTCGTCGTCTCGTTCGGCGACCCGTACCTTGTGCGCCAGCTGCCGGGCGTGCGCACCTATCTGCTGGCGTGGAACCCATGGTCCACCTGGGCCGAGCGGGCAGCGGCGCGGGCGCTCGTCGGCGGCGCGGCCGCGCCGGGGCAGCTTCCCGTTTCGCTGGAGGGCCGCATGACGGCGGCGGCGACGAGCACGGCTCGCGCGGCGACCACGGCGGCGCTGCGAGCGGCGCTGCGCGACTCGATCGTGCGCGTGCTCGACCGCGCCGTTGCCGACAGCGCCTTCCCGGGCGCGTACGCGGTCGTCGGCACGCGCGATGGCGAGCTCGCGAGCTACGGCGTCGGGCGGCTCGACTGGAGCGCCGACGCGCCCCGCCCGGACGCGCACACGCTCTGGGATCTCGCATCGCTCACCAAGGTCGTCGGCACGACGTCGGCGATCATGCAGCTCGTCGAGCAGAAGCGGGTGCTGCTCGACGCGCCGGTACAGCGCTACGTGCCCGAGTGGCGTGGCGCGAACAAGGAGCGGGCGACGGTGCGCCAGCTTCTCTCGCACTCGGCCGGCCTGCCGGCGACGGTGAAGTTCTACAAGCAGGCGGGCACGCGCGACTCGATCCTCGCGCTCGTGAACGCGACGCCGCTCGACACGCTGCCGGGCGCGCGCACCGTCTACAGCGACCTGGGCGCGATCCTCCTCGGCGAGATCGTCGAGCACGTGTCGGGCGAGCGGCTCGACGCCTACCTCGCGCGCCACGTCTTCGCGCCGCTCGGCATGCGCGACACGCGCTTCCTGCCGGTGGGCGTGACGACGCCGGCGCGCGCCGCCCTCGTCGCGCGCACCGCGCCGACCGAGCGCGACGCGTGGCGCGGCCGCCTCGTGCGCGGCGAGGTGCACGACGAGAACGCTTGGGCGATGGGCGGCGTCGCGGGACACGCGGGTCTGTTCAGCTCCGCGTACGACCTCACGCGCTTCGCGCGAATGCTCCTGAACGGCGGCCGGCTGGGCAGTGCGCGCGTCTTCCGCGCCGCGACGCTCGCGGCCTTCACGACGCCGGCCGACGCAACGGGCACGACGTCGAGCCGAGCACTCGGCTGGGACATGGCGACCGGCGCGAATTCCGCCGGCCACCTGATGTCGCCCGTCGCCTTCGGCCACACCGGCTTCACCGGGACGTCGCTCTGGGTTGACCCGGCGAGCGGCGTGTTCGTCCTCCTGCTGACCAACCGCGTCAACCCGACGCGCGACAACCAGCGCATCGCGGGCGTTCGTGTCGCGCTCGCCGACGCGGCGATGGCCGCGCTGCGCCCGGTCGCCGGCGGTGCGTCCATCGAGTCCGCTTCCCAGTCCGTCTCGCCGACGACGCGCGCCGTGCCCTGACGGTCGGCCTCGCCGCCCGCCGTTCCCCGCCCGATCCACCGCCTCACCCCAATCGCCATGCACCTCTCCGCGATCGACTGGGCGATCGTCGCCGCGTACTTCCTCCTCTCGACGGGGATCGGCCTCTTCTTCACGAAGAAGGGCGGCGAGAGCCTGAGCGAGTACTTCCTGTCGGGACGCAACGTGAGCTGGTGGCTCGCCGGCGCCTCGATGGTCGCGACGACCTTCGCCGCCGATACGCCGCTCGTCGTCACCGGCCTCGTCGCCGCGCACGGCGTCGCCGGCAACTGGCTCTGGTGGAACATGCTGATGAGCGGGATGCTCACCGTGTTCTTCTTCGCCCGGCTCTGGCGGCGCGCGAACGTCATGACGGACGTCGAGTTCGCCGAGGTGCGCTACAGCGGGACGCCCGCCGCCGTGCTGCGCGGATTCCGCGCCCTCTACCTCGCGATCCCGATCAACCTGATCATCCTCGGCTGGGTCACCCGCGCGATGATCAAGATCCTCACGATCTCGCTCGGCCTCCACGACTACGTCGTCGGCGGATTGACGATCTCGGGCGAGGTGATCGCGGTCGGCATCTGCTTCGTCATCACGGTCGCGTACTCGGCCGGCGCGGGGATGTGGGCGGTGCTGTGGACGGACCTCGTGCAGTTCGTCATCAAGATGTCCGCGGTGATCATTCTCGCCGTCTTCGCCGTCCGCGCGGTCGGCGGCATGGACGCGCTCAAGGCGGGCCTCGCGGCGCACTTCGGCAGCAGCGACGCCGCACTCTCGGTGCTCCCGCTCAAGATCACGCCGTCGGGAATCGAGGCCTACGCGTGGATGCCGGTGCTCAGCCTCGGCGTCTTCCTCGGCATGCAGTGGTGGGCCGCGTGGTATCCCGGCGCCGAGCCCGGCGGCGGCGGCTACGTCGCCCAGCGGATCTTCTCGGCGAAGACCGAGCGCGACGGCGTGCTGGCGACGCTCTTCTTCCAGGTCGCCCACTACGCGATTCGGCCGTGGCCATGGATCGTCACCGGCCTGGCGACGGTGCTGCTCTACCCGAACCTGCAGGACAAGGAGTCGGGATACGTCCACGCCTTCGTGGACCTGCTGCCGACGCCGTGGCGCGGCGTGATGATGGCCGGCTTCGCGGCGGCGTACATGTCCACGGTCGGCACGCAGCTGAACTGGGGCGCGTCGTACCTC
>DATMHT010000516.1:0-10949 GCA_035554795.1 Gemmatimonadaceae bacterium
CCCGGAACTCGCTCCAGCTCGCGCGCCGGCGGTCCGGCGTCGCCCGTGCGAACTGGCGCCGGCCGGACGGTTCGGGCGACGGTGGAGGCTGGGGCGGCTGCTGTGGTGAGCTGGTCATGAAACGCGTGGGAGGCGAGCGCCACGGAGCGCGTGGCTGCGGCGAGCGCCGCACTGCAAGGCAATCGAGGTGCCGGCGTCAACGGTAATCGGTGCACCGCTCGGGCGCGCCGCGGTCGAGCTCCGGCATGGTCACCCGCGGCTCGTACCCCGGATCCGTCCAAAGGACGCGTCAACCGCGCCCGAGGTGACTGTACCGCCGCTCGTCGGCGCAGTCGGTGGCGTTCCGCTTCTGGTTGGGGGTTTCGACGCCGGTCGAATACATTTACGCCACGCGGTGCGGCTCGGCGGGCGATCGTGCCTCCGAGCCGCGCCCGTGTCCGTGACGCTCACCTCCCGCCCCGTCCTGCCGCATGCCTGCTCCGTCCAACAGCCCGATCGCTCTCATCGTTCTCGACGGCTGGGGATATCGCGCCGCGCGCGAGGGGAACGCGATCGCGCTCGCCAACACGCCCACCTGGGACCGGCTCTGGGGCCGCGGGTCGGGCGCGCTGCTCGAGGCGTCTGGGCTGCGCGTCGGGCTGCCCGAGGGGCAGATGGGGAACAGCGAGGTCGGGCACCTGAACCTCGGCGCGGGTCGCGTCGTGATGCAGGACCTCGTACGGATCACGTCGGCGATCTCCGACGGCTCGTTCTTCCGCATCCCCGCCTTCGTCGAGGCGTGCCGTCAGGTGCGTGAGAACGGCGGGACGCTGCACCTGCTCGGCCTTCTCGGCGACGGCGGTGTGCACGCGGTGGACCGCCACCTCTTCGCGCTGATCGACCTCGCCGAGCGCGAGCGCGTGCCGCGCGTCGCCATCCACGCGATGCTCGACGGGCGCGACACGCTGCCGAAGAGCGCGCTCGGCTACATGGAGCAGCTGCTCGCGTACGCGAAGGGGCGCGCGCGCGTGGCGAGCCTGGGCGGACGCTACTACGGCATGGACCGCGACCGGCGCTGGCCGCGCACGGAGCTCGAGTACCGCGCCGCGGTGGCCGGCACGGGGCCGGAGACGCGCGACCCCGTGGAGGCGATCCGCGCCGCCTACGAGCGCGGCGAGACGGACGAGTTCATCAAGCCGATGGTGGTCGTGGACGACGCGGGCAAGCCGATCGCGCCGATGCGCGACGGCGACGCGGTGATCTGCTTCAACTATCGCTCCGACCGGATGCGGCAGATCGTCCGCGCGCTCACCGATCCGGCGTTCGACGGCTTCGACGTCTCGAGCCGCCCGCGGGTGAAGGTCGTGACGATGACGTCGTACGACCAGACGTTCGAGCTGCCCGTCGCCTTCCCTCCGTTCTCCATGGCGCGCATCGTCGCCGAGGTGCTGAGCGAGCAGGGGCGGACGATGTTGAAGACGGCGGAGACGGAGAAGTACCCGCACGTCACCTACTTCTTCAACGGCGGCGAGGAGACGCCGTACCCGGGCGAGGAGCGCATCCTCGTGCCGAGCCAGAAGGTGGCGACCTACGACCTGATGCCGGAGATGAGCGCGCCGGGCGTCACCGACGTGTTGTGCAAGGGGCTCGAGAGCCGGGCGCACGATTTCATCCTCTGCAACTACGCCAACGGCGACATGGTCGGGCACAGCGGCTCGCTGCCGGCGACGATCCAGGCCGTGGAGACGGTCGACCGCTGTCTCGCGCGCGTCGTGGAGTCGGCCGAGCGGGCCGGCGCGCGGCTGATCATCACCGCCGACCATGGCAACTGCGAGCAGATGATCGATCCGGCCACCGGCGGTCCGCACACGGCGCACACGACGAGCCCCGTTCCGATCGTCGCCGTGGACTTCTCGCGCGAGGCGACGCGCTGCGACACGCCGCTGCGCGGCGGTGGCGCGCTCTGCGACGTCGGTCCGACGATCCTGCGCATGATGGGGATCGAGCCGCCGATCGAGATGACGGGCAGGGACCTGAGAGCCTAGGGCCCAGGGCTCGGGGCCCAGGGCTTGGACACGCCGCTCGGGACGTTTCGCTCGCCATCGCAACCCATTCACCGCTCGTTAGGCCCTACGGCCGTCAGGCCCTGCGGCCCTTCACCACTGGAGCTCCACTCGTGAGATCTCTGTACTCCTCCCTGCTGTTCGCCGCGCTGGCCGTCGTCCCGTTCGCCTCCGCGTCGGCGCAGGTCGGCTACACGCCGGAGAAGAGCCCGTTCCGTGACCTCGAGTACCGCCAGGAGCTGACGCTGATCGGCGGCTACTTCGCGGCGTCGAAGGACGCGGCTCGCGTCGCGCCGCAGAGCGGGCCGATGATCGGCGCGCACTACGAGGTGCACGTCGGCGGGCCGGCGTACTTCACGGCGGAGCTGGCGAACGTGTTCTCGCAGCGCAACATCGTGGATCCGACGAAGGCGGTGGCGCAGCGCTCGCTCGGAACGCGGAACGAGTCGCTCATCCTCAGCGACGTCGGCCTCGCGCTCAATCTCACCGGGCAGAAGAGCCTGCACCGTCTCGTGCCGGTCATCAAGGGCGGGATCGGCGTCGCGTCGGACCTCAAGGGCGCGGACGTCGGCGGCTACCAGTTCGGCACCACGTTTGCGTTCGTCTTCGGCGCCGGCCTGAAGTACGTGCCCGGCGGCAACCTGCAGCTGCGCGCCGACGTCACCGACTACCTGTACCAGATCCAGTACCCGAGCAGCTACTACGCGAAGCCGGCGAGCGGCGGCGATCCGTTCCTGACCAACCAGGCGCGGAGCGGGTACAAGCACAACGCGGCGCTCACGCTCGGCGGGTCGTACCTGTTCTTCCGGTAGCGCGGCACCGCCGGGCACGCGCCCGACGCGAGTCGTCGGCGAGGCACCACCACCACCTGCTGCCCACGCGGAGTCCATCATGGCGCGCGACTACGAAGACCTGCACGACACCGACGACCTGAGCGACGACGAGCTGCGCGCGCTGGTCCACGCCCAGCTTCGCGACAACCACGGCATCGACGTGGACGACATCGCGGTGCGCGTGGAAGACGGCGTCGTCCACCTCGCCGGCCGCGTGGGCACCGAGGCCGAGCTGCGCATCGCCGAGCACGTGGTGACCGACGTGCTCGGGCTCGCGAACGTCAGCAACGAGATGGTCGTGGACCCGATCCGGCGCGCGCAGAGCCCGGACGCGATCGACGATCATCTCGCGGACGAGGAGGAGCACGAGGGGCTGCTGCTCGGCGACCGCGCGCTCCCGCTCAGCCCCGAGGTCGAGCAGGTGCGCGACGACGTGGACGAGCGGCTCTACGGCACGACCGACGTCCAGAAGGCGATCGAAGGCGGCACCGCCTACACCCCGCCGACGAGCCCGACTCCCGAAGGCCTCGGCGGCACCGACGCCGGCCCCGGCGCGATGGGCGAGGATCACTAGAAGGGCGAGGGCCCAGGGCTATAGGGCCTAGGGTCTGGACTGCACACGGGACGCTACTCGACGCGAGTAGCGTCCCGTCGGTCCATCCAGGCCCTGAGCCCTAGGCCCCGGGCCCTCGCCCTTCTATTCTTCTCTCCCCATGTCTTCCGCCTACCTCACGCGCCGCGTCACGTTCGCGGCGGCGCACCGCTACAGCCGTCCGGAGTGGAGCGACGAGCGGAACGCGCGCGTCTTCGGCGCTTGCGCGAACCCCAACTACCACGGGCACAGCTACGCCTGCGAGGTGACCGTCGCCGGGCCGATCGACGAGACGACGGGCTTCGTCGTCGACCTCGGCGCCCTCGACGCGATCCTCGACGCCGAGGTGCGGCGGCGGTTCGACCACCGAAACATCAACCTCGACGTGCCCGAGTTCGCCGACGGCCGCCTCGTGCCGAGCGGTGAGAACCTCGCCCGCTTCATCTTCGAGCGGGTGCGCGCGGCGCTGGCGCCGGCGGCGCCCGACGCGCGCCTCGTCGAGGTTACCGTGGCCGAGGACGGTACGCTGCGCGTGAGCTACCGCGGCGACTGAGGCCGGCCCGCCACGGGGCATGTGGGTTGCAGCCTTCGCGCACGGGCACCACAGTACGATCCTCGCGCGCCGTCGCGCGGGCGGCACGCCCTTCTCTTCTCCTCTCCCACCCGCCGTCGCTTGCCGATCGCAGCCTCCCACGCCGCCGCGCCGTCGCCGTCGAGCTACATCCGACAGACCGTCGCCGAGCAGCTCGCGCCGGTCGCGCGGCTCTCCACCGAGCTCGCGAGCGAGTGGCGGCTGGCGCTGGACCTGGCGCGGGCGCGTGGCCGACTGGCCGGTGGGCTCGTCGCCTTCGACACGCTCGACGTGCTGGGCTCGGCGGGCGACCTGCTCGTGCCCTTCGTGCGCGCGACGACCGCGCTCGAGCGCGCCGGGCTCGCGACGATCGAGGAGGCCGTGCAGGCGCGGGAGCGGCGCTTCCAGCTGCTGCCGCTCGTCGTCTCCTGGCTCGCGGGCGAGCCGGAGCCGCGCGACCGCGGGCGTGGCGCGGCGCGGCGCGCGGCGGCGCTGGTGGCGAGCTCGGTGCTGCGCCGCGCCAGCGAGATGCTGCGCCGGCCCGACGACGCGACCGAGGCGGCCGACGTCGAGCGCCTGATCGGCGAGTGGCAGCGCGCGTACTGTCCGTGCTGCGGCGGCGCGCCCGACTTCGCGATGCGCGACGGCCAGACGCGCTGGCTGCTCTGCGCGCGCTGCGACACGTCGTGGCCGACGTCGGCGCTGGGCTGCCTCGGGTGCGGCGCACGCGAGGCGCCGACGATCGCGCGCATCACGTCGAACGCGCTCGGCTACCAGCTCACGATCTGCAACTCGTGCGGCCGCTACATCAAGGAGCCACTCTCCGGGGGCGTGACCGAGCCGCTCATCGAGCGCCTGCTGACGGCGGAGCTGGACGCGGCGGCGGAAGCGCGAGGGCTGCGGCTGTAAAGCGGGTAACGGGTAAGGGGTCGGGCTCCGCGCTCCCTAACCCGTTACCCGTTACCCTCTTCTTGCGCGTCCCCGCACACGCCCGAGATTACGGATCATGGCCGACCCGATCCCATCGCCGCCGTCGCTCGACGCGGTCGAGGAAGTGCCCGTGTGGCTCGAGCTCAATGGCGCGCCGGCGGTGACGTGGATGTGCACACCGGCGCAGCTCGACGAGCTCGTCGCCGGGTGGCTCTACGGCGAGGGGTACGTGGACCGGCCGGAGGACATCCTGCGCATGCGGCCATGCACGCAGGAGCTCGGATTCTGGGTGGACGTGCCGAAGGAGAAGTACGACACCGTCGAGGGCGCGGAGCGGCGGCGGGTGCTCGCCTCCGGCTGCGGCGCGGTGACGACGATCCTCGGCTCGCTGAGCGCGGTGCCGCGCCGCCCGTCCATGGCGACGCCGCCGGACACGGCGCGCATGCGGCTCCTGTTCAAGGAGCTGTTCGCCCGCGGCGAGCGCTACAAGGAGACGGGCGGCATCCACGCGGCGGCGCTGAGCGACGGCGAGTCGCTACTCTTCCACGCCGAGGACATCGGCCGCCACAACGCGGTGGACAAGGTGATGGGCGCCGCGCTGTTCGCGCGCCGCGACCCGACCGACCTCGTGCTGCTCGTGACCGGCCGCATCTCGGGCGAGCTCGCCTACAAGGCGGCACGCGCGCGCGTCGCGGTCGTCGCGACGCCGTCGGTGCCGTCCACCGTCGCGGTGGACATCGCGCGCGCGTCGGGGATGCTGCTCGTCGGGCGCGCGGTGAGCGGACAGCCGCAGCTGTGGCGGGACGCGGCGCGCGGCACGGGGGACGGCCTGTCGGCCGCGTCGGCGCGGTCGTGACGCCCAGCGGCGATCCCCCGTCCCGCGTCCCCCGTCCCGCGTCCCTCGTCACCGGCGTCATCCTCGCCGGCGGGCTCTCGTCGCGGTACGGCGGACTACCCAAGGGGCTCGAGGTCGTCGCGGGCGAGCGCATCGTGGACCGCGTCGCGAAGGCGCTCGCGGCGACGACCGACGCGCTCCTCATCGTCGCCAACGATCCCGCGGCGGATGCGTGGCTGCCCGGGGTGCGCCGCGTGTCCGACGTGCTGCCCGGCCTCGGAACGCTCGGCGGCATTCACGCGGCGCTGGCGCACGCGGCCGGCCCGGTGATCGTCGTCGCCTGGGACATGCCGTTCGTGCCGGCGTCGCTCCTCGCCGAGCTGCGCGAACTGGGCGAGTCCACGGGCGCCGACGCCGCCGTGCCGGAGAGCGACTCGAAGCGCGGCCTCGAACCGGCGTGCGCGTACTATACTCCGGAGTGCCGGGCGCCGATCGAGGCGCGGCTCGCCGCCGGCGACCGGCGCGTCGTCGCCTTCTACGACGACGTGCGCGTCGCGCGGCTCGACGCCGAGCGGGTGGCGCGCCACGGCGACCCGTCGCGGCTCTTCCTCAACGTGAACACCCCCGACGACCTCGCGCGCGCCGAGCGCATCGCCGCGGCGGCGGTCGGCGGGGGAGCGGAGACTCATGGCTCGACCTCCGATGCTGACCGTCGTCGGCAGGAAGCATAGCGGCAAGACGACGCTCGTCGTACGCCTCGCCGCGGAGCTCGGCCGGCGCGGCCATCGCGTGATGACGATCAAGCACGGCTCCCACACCTTCAACATCGATCCCGTGACGACCGACACGTACCGGCACTACCACGAAGGGGAGGTCGAGCGCGTCGCGATGGCGTCGCCCGACAAGTTCGCGCTCGTCGTGCGGTGGTCGGAGGAGCTGGGGCCCGAGGAGATCGCCGAGCGCTTCATGAGCGACGCCGACGTCGTGCTGTGCGAGGGATTCAAGCGGTCGTCGCTGCCGAGGGTCGAGGTGTTCCGCGAAGTCGCGCACGCGGCGCCGCTCTACGACGCCGCGTCGTCGGACGCGGCGCGCTACCTCGCCGTCGTCACCGACAGGCTGGCCGATCCCGATCCGCTGCTCGCCGGCGTCCCCGCGGTGCTGCGCCTCGCCGACGACCGCTGGCTCGACGAGCTGGCGACGCTCGTCGAGCGCGACGTGATGGGGGTGCGCGCATGACGCTCACCCGGAGTGTCGCCCGACCGGCGCGCGCCGTCGCCCTCGGCGCGGCGCTCGCCGGCTGCGCGAGCGCGGCGCCGTCCACGTCCACGCCCGCGCCAGCCGTCACGCCGCGCTCGGAGCGTGCCGCGCTCACCGCGACGATCGACTCGTTCGTGAACGCGCCGCGCTTCCGCAACGCCCACTGGGGCGTGCTGATCGTGGACCCGGTCGCGGGCGACACCCTCTACTCGCACAACGCCGGCAAGCTGTTTCTCCCCGCGTCGAACCAGAAGCTCCTCACGGGCGCGACGGCGCTCGCGCAGCTCGGCCCCGACTATCGCTACCGGACGCGCTTCCTCGCGCGCGGCCCGCTCCGCGCCGACGGCACGCTGGACGGTGACCTCGTCGTCGTCAGCCGCGGCGACCCGACGGTGAGCGACCACATGCGGGGCGACGCGACGATCCCGCTGCGTGCCGTCGCCGACTCCCTCGCGGCGCACGGCGTCAAGCGCATCACCGGTCGCATCGTGCGCGGCGGCGATGCCTTCCCCGACTCGCCGCTCGGCTACGGGTGGGACTGGGACGATCTCCCCGCCGCCTACGGCTCGGGGGTGGACGAGCTGATGCTGAACGAAGGGTTCACGCGCGTGCTCGTGCGCGGCGGCGCGGCGGCGGGCGCGCCGGTGACGATCGTCGGCACCGCGCCCGCGCGCGGCTATCCGGCGGTGACGGCGACCGCGCGGACGGTCGTCCGCGCGCCCGGGAGCAGCGCCCATGCGTCGGTGGACGGGACGTGGCGCACCGCGCTCACGACGGGCGCGGCGCTCGGCGCGCTCGAGCCGCAGGGCGTCGTCGTCACCGGCGAGATCGGCGCGGGGGACACGGCGACCGTGGAGGTCACGTATCCCGACGCCGGCGCGGCGTATCTCGTCGCGCTCGGCGAGGCGCTGCAGGCGCGCGGCATCGCCGTCGCCCGCGGCGCCGACGCGGCGACCCGCGTGCCCGACGACTCGCTCGCGGCGCTCACCGAGCTCGCGCACCTCGACTCGCCGCCGCTGCGCGAGATCATGCCGGCGCTCGAGAAGCCGTCGCAGAACCAGATCGCCGAGGCATTGTTCAAGACGCTCGGCCTCGAGCGCACCGGGGTCGGCAGCGCCGACAGCGCGCGGCGCGTCGTCGAGCGCCAGCTCGCGGCGTGGGGCGCGCCGGCCGACGGCTACGCCGTGCGCGACGGCAGCGGTCTGTCGCGCCACGACTACGTGTCGCCGGAGACGATCGTCCACGTGCTCGACGCGATGCGGCGCGACACGAGCTTCACCGTCCTCTACTCCGCGCTGCCGATCGCCGGCGTGGACGGCACGATCGCCTCGCGCATGCGCGGCACGCCGGCGCAGGGAAACGTGCACGCCAAGACCGGCTTCGTGGACAAGGCGCGCTCGCTCTCCGGCTACGTGACGACGGCCGACGGCCGGATGCTCGTCTTCAGCTTCCTGTGCAACAACTGGACGACGCCGACGTCCGACGTCGAGCACGTGCAGGACGCGATCGCCGTGCGCCTCGCCTCGCTGCACCTCGGCGCGCGGTGAGCGACCGATGCTGAGCGTCGCCGAGGCGAGCGCGCGGATCCTCGCCGACGTGCGCGCGCCGCTTCCGGTGGAGCGCGTGCCGCTGCTCGACGCGCTCGGACGCGTGCTCGCCAGCGACGTGATCGCGCCGCTGACGCTGCCGCCCTGGGACAACTCGGCGATGGACGGTTACGCGGTGCGCGGCGAGGACGTGGCCGCCGCGAGCGCGGCGAGCCCGGTCGCGCTGCCCGTCCTCGAGACGCTGGCGGCGGGCGCGTTCCCGAGCGTGCCCGTCGCGCCGCGCACGGCGACGCGCATCATGACGGGCGCGCCGCTCCCCGAGGGCGCGGACTCGGTGGTGCGCGTCGAGGACACGGACGGCGGCGCCGACCGCGTGATGGTGCGCGACGGGCGCGACGCCGGCAAGAACGTGCGACCGCGCGGCGAGGACATGCACGCCGGCGACGTCGTGCTGCGCGCCGGTGCCGCCCTCGGCGCCGCACAGATCGGCGTGCTCGCGTCGTGCGGCGCGGGCGCCGTGGACGTCCATCGCCGGCCTCGCGTCGCGATCGTCGGATCGGGGGACGAGCTCGTGGACCTCGACCGGTTCCACGAGGCGCTCGCCGGCCGCAAGATCGTCTCGTCGAACAGCTACACGCTGCACGCGCTCGTGCGCGAGGCGGGCGGCGTGCCCGTGAACCTCGGCGTCGCCGGCGACTCCGCGGCGTCGCTGCGCGAGCGGCTCGAGCGCGCGGCGGGGTGCGACCTCGTCGTCACGACGGCGGGCATCTCCGTCGGCGAGTTCGACTACACGCGCGAGGTGCTCGCCGGGCTCGGCGCCGAGATGAAGTTCTGGAAGGTGCGGATGCGCCCCGGCGCGCCGCTCGGATTCGGCCTGCTCGGCGGCGTGCCGTGGATCGGGCTGCCCGGCAACCCGGTGTCGGCGATGGTGACGTTCGAGCTGTTCGTGCGCCCGGTGGTCCGGCGCATGCTCGGCCACTGTCGCCTGTTCCGGCGGCCGGTGCCGGTCATGCTCGAGGAACCGGTGACGATCGGAGCACGACTCACGCACTTCCTGCGCGCCGTCGTCACCACACATGCCGACGGCCGGGTGACGGCGCGGCTCACGGGGCCGCAAGGCTCGGGGATACTGACGTCCATGTCGCTCGCCAACGCCCTGCTCGTCGTCCCGGAGGATCGTCCGCGCGTGGAAGCCGGCGAGACGCTGCACGCGCTGCCGCTCGGCGAAGAAGCGGCGCTGGCGACGGAGTTCGCGCTGTGAGCGGCCCGGCGCGGCCCGCCGACGCGTCCGAGCTCGACGCCCTCGACGCCCAGCTCGACCGGCGCTTCCGCGTCATCGAGACGCGCGTACCGGCACCGGCGTCCGTGGGCGCCGGCGCGCCGGGCGAGTTCGTGCTTCGCCATCCGGCGAGCGCCGAGGAGCTGATCGTCGAGGAAGCCTTCGACCGCGACGAGCGTCTGCCCTACTGGGCCGACCTGTGGCCGTCCGCGGTGGCGCTCAGCGCGCACGTCGTGCCCCTGGCGGAAGGGTACCACGTGCGGCGGCCGGGCGCGAAGGCGCTGGAGCTCGGCTGCGGCGTCGGGCTCGTGACGACAGTGCTCGCGCTCGCCGGGTTCGACGTGCTCGCCACCGACTACTACGACGACGCGCTCAACTTCGCGCGCCTGAATGCCGGCCGGAACGCCGGCGCGGCGATCGGCACGCGCAACGTCGACTGGCGTGACTTCCCGACCGACCTCGGTCGGTTCGACCTCATCGTGGCGTCCGACGTGCTGTACGAGCGGCCCTACGCCTCGCTCGTCGCCCACGCCATCCACCGCTCGCTCAAGGCGAAGGGCGTCGCGATCGTGGCCGACCCCGGGCGGGTGGCGGCCGACGCGTTCGTGGCCGAGTGCCGGGCGCGCGGCCTGAACGTGGACTGGGGCGACCGCGTACCGTTCGAGGACGGCCAGATCCGGCAGTCCATCACGCTCTACGAGATCACCCGTCCACACGACTGAGCGATGTCCACCGCCCACGCCGCCGCGGCGCTGCTGGTTCAGGCGGCCGCCGCTCCGCGCCCCACCGGCACGACGCTCCTCTCGACGCTGGGCGTGTATCTGCTCGGCGCCGTCGTGCTGATCGCCGCGGTCGGGGGCGCGGCGTGGGCCGGGCGGCGGCTCCGCGCCGACCTGCGGGGCACGAGCGCGAGCGACGCCGACGCCACCGCGGCGGCCGCGCTCGGGCCGTCGGAGCTGAGCGCGCGCCACGTCTTCCGCACGCTCCAGGAGAAGAAGATCGCAACGGCCGCGCAGCTCGCGGCGATGTCCCCCCGCGAGCGGCAGCTCCTCTTCGAGACCGT
>DATMHT010000517.1:0-1917 GCA_035554795.1 Gemmatimonadaceae bacterium
TACGCTTCTTCGGCCTCGCGGATCAGCTTGTCGGCCTCGTCCTGCGTCATCTGGCCGCGGCGGACCATGTACTGCACGAGGTCGCGGGCGCTCTCCACGGCGAAGCCGGCCAGGCCGGCGGCGGCGTTGATGACGTCCTTCATCGCGCCCGCCATCTTGCTCCCCGCCTCGAGGCTGATCTCGTGCGCCTTCGCCGCCATCTCGGCGACGGTGTCGCGCATGTCCTGTCCGCGGTGGCCGGGGCTGCGCCGCGGTGGCGTCGTCGGCGGCGCCGGCTGGGTCTCGTCCGTTACCGCAGGGGACGGTGCTGCGGCGTCGGTCGGTTGGGCTTTATCCGCCATGCGATGCGCACTCCGTGCACGCGACGTTGGGGGAGGCGTGCTCCCGTTCGTTGAAGCCCCCGCGCTCGGCGCGCCAGGTTCTCAGCCGCACAGCGAGGCGGGTCGTGTCGGCGCTAAGTATATGATTGTTCGGCATCTGTGCAAGCCGCTCGAGCCCGCTCGGGACATCATCGCGCCGCGGGAGCGAGACGGAGTTTCCGGCGGCGTGATCGGCTCACCAACACGACAGCAATGCAATCTCGCATGCTCACCGACGTCCGCGTCCTCGATTTCACCCGTGTCCTCGCCGGTCCGCTCTGTACCATGATACTGGGCGACCTCGGCGCGAGCGTGATCAAAGTCGAGCGTCCCGGCGGGGGCGACGAGACCCGCGGCTGGGGGCCGCCCTTCGACCCACGTGGCGAGAGCGCCTACTACCTGAGCGTCAACCGGAACAAGTGGAGCGTCGCCGCCGACCTCGACGATCCCGGCGACCAGGCACTGCTGCGCGAGCTCGCCGCCGGCGCCCACGTCGTCGTGGACAACTTCCGGCGCGGCACCCTCGAGCGCCGCGGGCTCGACCCGCTCGCGCTCCTCGAGGCGAATCCCGAGCTGGTCTGGTGCACGATCACCGGCTTCGGTCCGGACAGCGACCGGCCCGGCTACGATTTCGTCGTCCAGGCCGAGTGCGGGTGGATGGCGATCACCGGCGATCCGGCCGGTGCACCGATGAAGGCCGGCGTCGCCCTCGCCGACGTCGTCGCCGGCAAGGATGCGGCGGTCGCGATCCTCGCCGCGCTGCTCGGCGTCGGACGGGCGACCGCACCGCTGCCGGCGGCCGCGCGCCGTCTCCACGTCTCGCTCGCCGCGAGCGCGACGGCGGCGCTCGTGAACGTCGCCCAGAACGCACTCGTCACCGGCCGCGAGGCGCGCCGCTGGGGGAACGCGCACGCGAATCTCGTCCCGTACCAGCTCTTCGACGCCGCCGACCGGCCGATCGTGGTCGCAGTGGGGAGCGACGCGCAGTGGCTCGCCTGCGCACGCGCCCTCGGCCTCGACGACCTCGCCGCCGATCCCGCCCTCGCGACGAACGCCGGCCGCCTCGCGCGCCGTGAGCTCGTGGTCGGCGCGATCACGGCGCGCCTGCGCGAGCGCGACGCCGGGCACTGGCTGGCGCGCCTGCGCGACGCGGGCGTGCCGGCGGGGCAGGTGAAGAGCGTCCTCGAGGTGCTGCGCGACGCGGACGCCTCGGCGCTCACCGGCGTGGCGCCGAGCGTACCCGGGAGCGCCGTCCGTCTGCCGCCGCCACGACTCGACGAGCACGGGGCGGCGGTCCGCGCGCGCGGCTGGCGGGCGCTCGGCGAGCCGGCGGACGGGCGGTCGGCCTAACGAGCGCCGCGCCGCCGACGTCGCCCGCTCCCGGGGGAATCCCCCGGGGCGGCGGCGTCGCGGGCGGCGGCTGCCGGGCAGCCGGCGATGCCCCTGTTACCTGGCCGGGGGCGTATCGTCATACCAGCGTGACCAGCGTCGCTCTCCCGGCCCCACGCGCCATGCGTTCCGCAGGACTATCCAGCGAACGCAAAGCGGGTTATGCTTG
>DATMHT010000518.1:0-1546 GCA_035554795.1 Gemmatimonadaceae bacterium
CCGCCGACCGTCGTGACGTCCTCGCGCTCGAAGTCGTGGCCGAGCACCTCGGAGAGCTCGTGCAGCGACAACCGACCGGACACCCAGTAGCGGCCGCCCTCGTGCCCTTCCTCGATCTCGCGCTCGCCGACGTCGTACTCGTCGCGGATCTCGCCGACGATCTCCTCGAGGACGTCCTCGATGGTGACGAGACCGGCGGTACCGCCGTACTCGTCCACGACGATCGCGATGTGCGTATGGCTCGCCTTGAAGTCGCGGAGCTGCGTGTCGATCGTGTTGGTGGCCGGGATGAACACCGCCGGCCGCACGAGCGACTGCCAGCCGCCCGGCGGGGGCTCGTCGGCGATGACGGCGCCGAGCATGTCCTTCGCGTACAGGATACCGACGATCTCGTCGAGCGTCTCCTCGTAGACCGGGAAGCGCGCGTGCTCGGAGCTGCGCACGCGGTCCACCACCTCGGACCACGGCGTGTCGTTGGCGATGCCGACGATGTCCACGCGCGGGATCATGATCTCGCGCACCTCGGTGTCGCCGAGCGAGAAGACACCCTGCAGCAGCGCCCCCTCGTCGCCGCTGACGTCGGCCTCGGCGGCGACGACCTGGCGGAACTGCTCCGCCGCCGCCTCCCTCTCGTCCTCGCGCACGGCCGGCGGCGGAAGCAGGTCGCGCAGCGCGGCGTCGAGTCGCGAGCCGACCCACACTGCCGGGGCGAGCAGCACGTCGAGCCCCGACATGAGCGACGACAGGTGTACGGCCGCCCGTGGTCCGAGCTCGTGCCCCAGGGCGCGCGCGCCGCTCTCGACGACGGAGACGAGCAGGATCACGACGAACAGCGTGATCAGCGCGGCGTCCACCCGCGGCCGGGCGGCGAACGAGAGGCCGGCGGCGACGGCGGCGCCGGCGGTGAGCAGCGCGGCGACGCGCCCGAACGAGAGCGTCCGGTGCAGACGCTCGCGATCGGCGAAGAGCGTGGCGAGTCGCGGGTCGTCGCCGTCGGCGTCCCCGTCGAGCGCGAGCAACGAGCCGTCGGCGGCCGCGCAGAGCGCGGAGAGCACCGCGCCGGCGGCCGCGAGCACCAGGGCACCGGCGCTCATCGCGGCTTCCGCGCCGCGCGCGACGCGCCCGCTCGAGGTCCGGGGCCGCGGCGCGCGGGTTCGTACAGACGCGCGAGGAGCTGCTCCTGCCGCTTCCACATCGGCGACGACGTGCGCCCGTCGTCCTCGGGATGCTCGTGTCCGACGACGTGCAGCGTGCCGTGCACGACAAGCCGCGCGATCTCCTCCCGCACGCTGGCGCCGTGCCGGCGCGCGTTCTCGCGGGCGACGTCGGGGCAGATGTACACGTCGCCGACGACCGCGCCGTCGCGACCCGAGGCGCGGAACGCGAAGGAGATGACGTCGGTCGACCCGCGGTGGCCGAGGTGCTCCCGGTTGAGCCGGGCAATGGCCACCGGCGTGACGAACGCGATCGAGACCATCGCGTCGCGCACCTTCTCGGCGGCGAGCACGCCGCGGGCGATCTCCGCGACGCGCTCGGCGCCGAGCGG
>DATMHT010000519.1:0-19824 GCA_035554795.1 Gemmatimonadaceae bacterium
TCCTCCTTCCACCACCCCGCGGCCGGCCGCGGCGGCACCGGCGACGGGAGGGACGCGTGACGCTCTCCGAGGACGTCCTCTATCTCGGCGTCCGCGAGCTGGGCGAGGCGCTGCGGGCGCACCGCGTCTCCCCCGTGGAGCTGGCCGAGTCGTACCTCGCGCGGCTCGAGCGCCACGGGCCCGCGTTAGGCGCGCTGGTGACGACCACACGCGAGCGCGCGCTGCGCGAGGCGGCGCGGGCCGAGCGCGAGATCGCGGCCGGGAAGTACCGCGGCCCGCTGCACGGCGTCCCGTACGGCGCGAAGGACCTGCTGGCGGCGCGCGGCTACCCGACGACGTGGGGGGCCGCGCCGTACCGCGACCAGCGCTTCGACTACGACGCGGCCGTCGTCGAGCGGCTGTCGGCGGCGGGCGCGGTGCTCGTCGCCAAGCTCGCGATGGTGGAGCTGGCGGGGGGCATGGGCTACGCCCAGGCGAACGCGTCGTTCACGGGACCGGGGCGCACGCCGTGGAACACGGCCTACTGGTCGGGCGGCTCGTCGAGCGGCCCGGCCGCGGCGGTGGCGGCGGCGCTCGTGCCGTTCGCGATCGGCAGCGAGACGTGGGGCTCGATCGTCTTCCCGAGCGCGTGCTGCGGCGTGAGCGGGCTGCGGCCCACCTTCGGCCGCGTCAGCCGCTACGGCGCGATGGCGCTGTCGTGGACGATGGACAAGCTCGGACCGATGTGCCGCACCGCCGACGACTGCGGCCTCGTGCTCGCGGCGATCGCCGGTCCCGACCCGCGCGACGCGTTCGCCGCGACCGCCCCGTTCGCGTACGAGGGCGCTCGCGTCGCGGCCCGCGCGAGCGTCCCCGATCGGTCGTCGCGCCGGATGACGATCGGCGTGCTCCGGGACGCCACGCTCGGCGTGCAGCCGGAGATCGCGGCCAACTTCGAGGCGACGCTCGAGGTGCTGCGCGGCTTCGCGACGCTCGTCCCCGACGTCCAGCTCCCCGACCTGCCGTTCAACGCCGCCGCCGAGACGATCGTCAGCGCCGAGTGCGCGAGCGCGTTCGAGGAGCTGATCGAGAGCGGCCGGGTGCGCGAGCTGACCGCGCCCGAGGACCGGTGGGGCGGCTACGCGCAGACGGCGGTGCTCGCGAAGGACTACCTCAAGGCGCTGCGGCTGCGCGGCCCGATGGCGGTGGCGGTGGACGCGGCGCTCGCACCGTACGACTGCGTCGTCTCGCCGACCACCGACACGGTGAGCTACCCGGTGGACCGCCCGTTCGCGCAGGCGTGGCCGCCGGTCCCGATGCCCGACGGCGCGAGGCCCGTCCCGTTAGGCGGCGCGGCGAACCTCGTCGGCCTCCCCGGCATCGCCGTACCGAACGGCTTCGGCCGCGAGGGGCTGCCGACCTCCGTGCTCTTCACCGGCCGCGCGTTCGACGAGCACCGCATCCTCGCCGCGGCCGTCGAGCTGCAGCGGCGGACGGATTGGCATCGGCGGAGGCCAGAGCTCGGGTAGCGGGTGACGTGAGAGCCGGGTAGCGGGTGGCGGGTGGCGTCACGGCCTCGGGACGTCCCGAGCGGCCCTTGCTACCCGCCACCCGCCACCCGCCACCCGCTACCCGGCTCTCACGCCACCACCGCCTTCTCCAGCGCCTCCCGGATCCGCGCGATGGCGATCTCGCGGGAGAGGGTCTGCTTGGAGAGGATCGCCGCGGTGTCGGCGGCGAGGCGGCGGCGCTCGTCGTCGTCGAGCGTCTTCGACGTGCTCACGATCACGGGGATGCGCCGCGTCCGCAGGTCGCCCTTCAGCTCGTCGAGCACCTCGAACGCGGTCTCGTTCGGCAGCACGAAGTCGAGGATGATCGCCTGCGGCTGGTCCTCGCGCGCCTTGCGCACCCCCTCCGGCCCGTCGGCCGCCTCGAGCACGGTGTAGGGGGTGTCCACGAGCATCTTGCGGACGAGGTAGCGCGCGACCTCGTCGTCGTCGATGACGAGTACTTTCTCCACGGGGCCCTTCTTCGCCAGGTGACGGAGCCGGCGCAGCAGCCAGTCGCGGTCCAGCGGCTTGACGAAGAATTCGTCGGCGCCGAGGGCGCGCGCCTTCTGCTCCCGGTCGGTGACGGTGACGACGAGCGTCGGGATGTGGCGGGTCGCCTCGCTCGCCTTCAATTCCTCGAGGAAGCGCCACGTCGTCTCCCCCTCGAGCATGACGTCGAGCACGATGGCGGCGGGCTTGAGGCGACGCAAGGTCGTGCGCGCCTCGTCGAGGGTGCGCGCCGGGAGCACCTGGAAGCCCGAGCCGGCGAGGTACTTCTCGTAGAGGAAGAGCGTCTGCCGGTCGTCCTCGACGACGAGCACGGGACTCCGCGCCGGGTCCACCTCGCGGCTCCGCTCGGCCATCTCCGTCATCGCCGCCGCCTCGGGGTGGACGTAGGGGACGACGAGCGAGAACGCGCTCCCCTCTCCGAGCTCGCTCTCCAGCGTGATGTGGCCGCCGAGCAGCGTCGCCAGCTTCTGCGACACCGACAGGCCGAGCCCCGTCCCCTTCACGCGGTCCTGGAGCGGGTTCGCGACCTGGCCGAACTCCTCGAAGATCCGATCGCGGTCGGCGCGCGCGATGCCGATGCCGGTGTCGCGCACGGTGAAGGTGGCGGTGCCGTCGCCGTTGTCGCGCGCCGTGACGCGCACCTCGCCGCGCTCGGTGAACTTGAGCGCGTTCGACACGAAGTTGCGCAGCACCTGCGACAGCTTCCCCTCGTCGGTCTCGAAGCGCGGCAGCGGGCCCGGGTCCTCGACGACGAGCTCCACGGCGTCGCTCGTGACGAGCGGGCGGAGCATGCCGCGCAGGGCGCCGAGGACGTCGGCGACCTCGAACGTGGTCGGCCGCAGCACGAGCTTCCCCGCCTCGAGCTTGGCGATGTCGAGCAGGTCGTTGACGATCTCCGACAGCGACTCCGCCGAGCGGCGCATGAAGCCGATCTGCTTCTCCTGCTCCGACGTCAGGTCGCCGTCGGCGCGCGAGAGCAGCAGCTTGGAGAGGCCGAGGATCGAGTTGAGCGGCGTGCGCAGCTCGTGGCTGATGTTCGCGACGAAGCGCGACTTCACCTCGTTGGCGACGCGCAGCGAGTCGGACTTCTCGTTCAGCTCCGAGTAGAGCGCGACCATGCCGCGGCTCGAATCGTCGAGGGCGCGGTTGGCGCGGGTCAGCTCGCCCTTCTGCCGCTCGGTCTCGCGCTGGAGCGTCGCCAGCTCGCTCATGGACTCGCTCATCTGCGCGAGCAGCGCGCCGTAGTCCTGCGCGACGAGGCTGCCGACGAGCGCGGCGCCGCCGTCGTGCGGGCGACCGCGGAAGGCGACGGCGACGGGCTGGCCTGCGACCGCGAACAGCACCTCCCAGCGCTCGACGTCGGCCTGCGAGGCGGCGTCCACGAGGCGCGCCACCTTCTCGGCGCCGCCGTCGTAGGCGAGCGCCGTGAGCGGCGTTCCCGGCCGCATCCCGAGCAGCCGCGCCGCCCGCTCGTCGGCCCAGGTGATCTCCCCCGTGCGCGCGACGGCGAGGGCTACTTCGCGGCTCAGCGCCGCGACGGCGTCCAACATGATCGGGCTCGGAGAGATGAAGGCGGGCATACGAATGCGTTCTGAAGTCACGGTCAAACTAACAGCCGGCTCCCGGCTTCCGGACAGGATGAACGGGATGAACAGGATCACGGCGGAAGTGCGTGGTGCCGATCCTGTTCGTCCCGTTCATCCTGTCGGACCGCCGAGCGCCGCGGGCCGGGAGCCGCTCCTGATCAGCTCCTCGATGTTCGTGCACGAGACGAGGGTGCCGGCGGCGGCGTAGTCGGCCTCGCTGCCGGCGAAGGCGCGGCCGCCGAGGGCGATCGGCACGCCGTTGTCCGTCGCCGCGCAGACGCGGGTCACGGCATCCTTCACCGCCGGCAGGTGCGCCGGCATGGACGCCGAGAGCGCGAGCAGGTCGGGCGGGTGCTGGCGGACCATCGCGACGAGATCGGTCGTCGGGACGTTCGCGCCCAGGTACTGCACCGCGTAGCCCGCCATCTCGAGATGGTCGGCGGCGACGCGGGCGCCCATGTCGTGCAGCTCGCCCTCGACGCACGCGACGAGCACGCGCTTGCCGTTGCTCGCGTCGCGCGGCAGGTGGCGGTAGAGGTGCGCGAGGACGAGCTGCGAGATCGCGGTCGCGAGGTGCTCCTGCGCGACGGTGATCCGGTTCTCCTGCCAGAGCCGCCCGATCTCGTACTGCGCCGGCTGCACCACCTCGAGCTGGAGCTCGGCCGCCGAGAGCCCGCCGTCGAGCCCCTCGTCAATGAGGGCGAGGGCGGCGCGCCGGTCGCCGGCGAGCTGGGCGGCGACGTAGCGCTCGGTGAGCGAGGACGCGAGCGAGTCGGTGGCGGTCGGTGTGGTGACGGTCACGAACGGCGGCGGCGAATACGGTGAGGCGTGGCCGCGCGTGGAGCGCGCGCCCGGCAACGATGGCGGCGACGATGGCCGCGCGGTCGGAATGATACCCACCGCGCGGGGCCGGGGTGCCCTCATGCCGGACTCGTGCCGCCTCTCCCGCCGGCGCGAGACCGCCGGATATTTTTCGGCGTTTCCGGTGTGGAATGTGCGTGAGGGGCCGTGCTTGCCGCCGGGGCCCCGCCACGCCGGACGATCTCGTTCGCGTGACGGGCCGCACAGGCTGTCGTGACCGTTCACTCCGGGTGACCCCTGCTGGGTCACCCGTGCTTCACTGTTGCTGCCATACGATGACGCCACAGCACGACCCCGTCACCATTCTCACGGTGGACGACAACGAGGCGACGCGCTACATGGTCGCCCGCATGCTGCGGAGGGCGGGCTTCGAGGTCCGCGAAGCGACCACCGGCCAGGAAGCGCTCCGGCTGACGACGGAGGCGCCCGCCGCACAGCCGGATCTCGTGATCCTCGACGTCCGCCTCCCCGACGTGAACGGGATGGAGGTCTGCCGGCGCATCAAGCAGCACCCGGCGACGAGCACGCTCCCCGTCCTGCACCTCTCGGCGAGCTACACGAAGGGCGAGGACAAGGCGCACGGGCTCGACGGCGGCGCCGATGGCTACCTCACCCACCCGGTCGAGGCGCCGGAGCTGATCGCGACCGTCAACGCCCTCCTGCGCGCGCGTCGCGCCGAGGAGCGCGCCAACGCCGCCGCCCAGCAGTGGCAGGCGACGTTCGACGCCATCAGCGATGGCGTCTGCCTCGTGGACCGGGGCGGCCGCGTCCTGCGCTGCAACGGGGCGCTCGCCGCGCTCGTCGGCAGCAGCTGCGGCGAGGCCGAGCAGCGCGACCTCGTGACCCTGCTGGAGGAGGGCGTCGGTCCGCTCGACGCCGAAGCGCTGCGGCGCGCCTGGCGCACCGCGCACGGTGAGACCCAGGAGCTGCGCATCGGCGACCGCTGGTTCCGCGTCACGACGTCGCCCGTCAGTGGGCCGCGCCGGCAGGATGGCGGCAGCGTCTGCGTCTTCGCCGACGTCACCGAGCGGCACCGCACCGAGGACGGCCAGCGCTTCCTCTCCGAGGCCGGCGGCGTGCTCGCCTCGTCGCTCGACTTCCACACGACGCTCGCCAGCGTCGCGCGCCTCGCCGTGCCCGTGCTCGCCGACCTCTGCGTCATCGACGTCGTCGAGGACGGCGGCGACATCCGGCGCGTCGAGGTCGTCCACGACCTGCCTGAGAAGGAGCGCCATTTCGAGGCGCTGCGCCGCACGCCGCCGCACAAGTCCACGCCCGACAACCCGCTCCTCCAGGTGCTGCGCTCGGGGCGGCCGCTCCTGCTCGCCGACGTCCCGGTGCCGATCCTCGCCGCCGCCCGCGACGCCGAGCACGCCGAGGCGCTGCGCGAGATCGCCGCGCGGTCCATGATGCTCGTGCCGATCATCGCCCGTGGACGCACGCTCGGCGCGATCTCGTTCGCGTCGCTGCGCGGCCGCCGCTACACGCCGGCGGACCTGGCCTTCGCCGAGGAGCTGGTGCGGCGCGCCGCCTTCGCCGTGGACAACGCGCGGCTCTACGAGCAGGCGCTCGTCGCGAGCCAGGCGAAGGGCGACTTCCTCGCCGTCATGAGCCACGAGCTGCGCACGCCGCTCAACGCGATCATCGGCTACTCGGAGCTGCTCACGATGGGGATCCCCGGCCCGGTGACGGCCGAGCAGACGGCGCACCTGGAGCGGATCAAGCTGAGCGGGCGCCACCTGCTCGCGCTCATCGACGAGGTGCTGACCTTCTCGCGCATCGAAGCGGGGAAGGAGGAAGCGCTCGTCGAGGCGGCCGACGCCGGCTCGCTGGCGTGGGAGGCGGCGAGCCTCATCGAGCCGCTGACGGCGGCCAAGGGGCTGCGCTTCGAGGTCTCGGTGCCGAGCGACGGTACGCCGCTCGACATGCTCACCGACCCGCGCAAGCTGCGGCAGATCCTCCTCAACCTGCTGTCGAACGCGGTCAAGTTCACCGACGCCGGCGCCGTGGCGCTGCGGGTCGGCGCCGAGGACGGCGCCACCGGCCCGCTCGTCTTCGAGGTCGCCGACACCGGCATCGGCATCCCGGCCGAGCACCTCGAGCACATCTTCGACCCGTTCTGGCAGGTCGAGCAGAAGTCCACGACACGCCGCGTCGGCGGCACGGGGCTCGGTCTCAGCGTCGTCCGTCGCCTCGCGCAGCTCCTCGGCGGCGACGTCACCGTGCGTAGCGAGGCCGACCGCGGGAGCACCTTCACCGTCCAGGTGCCGCGCACGGCGCCGAGCCGCGGTGAGGAGCGGCTCTCGGTGCTCGGCGCTCGGCTCTCGGCTACTGCGTGACAGGATGAACAGGATGAGCAGGAGGTGGCCCCATCCTGTCGATCCTGTTCATCCTGTCGAGCGCCGAGCGCGAGCGCCGAGAGCTGACCGCCGAGCGCCGCCCTACATCAACACCGCGTCGTCGAGCACCAGCCGGACGACGGAGCCCGACGGGAGGCAGGACTCGTACTTCTCGCCGCTCTTGGCGGCGATGGTGCCGGCGGCCGCGCCGGCGGCGGCGCCGATGACGGTGGACTTCGTGCTGTGGCCGAGGATCTGGCCGAGGATCGCGCCGGCGGCGGCGCCGCCGAGCACCTTCTTCGTGTCGCTGCTGCCGCTGGTGGCGACGCGCGTGCGCTCGAACGGCCCGGTCGCGTCGCCCGTCGCCGTCGCCGGGTAGCTGCGGCCGGCGACGTCCACCGCGCGGACGCGGAAGGTGAGGCGCGGCCCGTTGGCGTCCACCGACGCGACCTCGAGGACGAGCTTCGAGCCGGCCGGGATCACCGCGCCGCCGCGCCCGACGATGTCGCGGTCGATCGTCGCGGCGAGCTTGTCGCCCGGCAGGTTGGTCGTGCACACCTTCGAGCCCGTCGCGACGCTGAAGCCCGTGCCGGCGGCGATGCCGCGTCCCTCGGGCGCGGGCGTCGGCGCGGCGGCGGGCGCCGGCGCGGGGTTCGTGACGACCGTGCGCGGCGCCGGAGCCGGCGCCGGAGCGCGGCTCGGCGCGCGGCGCGCGGGCTCGGGACGCGGCGGTGCCGTGCGCGCGGCCGTCGTCCGGCGCGGCGTCGGCGTGGCGGGCGCCGTCGCGCGCGGCGCGCTCACGGCCGTGTCGCCGAACGTCGTCGTCGCCCCGCGGCCCGACTCCGACGCCAGCGCGAGGTCGTGCGCGAGCGAGCTGTCGGTGGCGAGAGCGGCGGTGCTGTCGGCGCTCTTGTCACGCCCGCCGCACGCGGCGAGGGCAAGCGAAGCGGCGGCGAGGACGGAGGCGGAGCGGTAGCGTGAGCGCATGGCGAGGTCGGGTGAGCGGACGTTGGTGCGTACACCTGATGGGGCGGGACGTTCGACGGGCGGGTAACGGGTAAGGGGCCGGCTCCCGTTTGGTGGAGTCCGGCCCCAGGTACGTTTACCCCTTACCCGTTACCCCTTACTCGCGCTACACGGCCTTCACCTCGCTCACCAGCTTCGTCAACGAGCTCTTCGCGTCGCCGAAGAGCATGCTCGTCTTCTCGTCGTAGAAGAGCTCGTTCTCGATCCCGGCGAAGCCGGGGTTCATGCTGCGCTTCAGGACGATGACGCTGTGTGCCTGGTCCACGTTCAGGATCGGCATGCCGTAGATCGGGCTCGACTTGTCGTTGCGCGCCGCCGGGTTGACGACGTCGTTCGCGCCGACGACGAGCGCGACGTCGGCGTCGGCGAACTCGCCGTTGATCTCCTCCATGTCGTAGAGCCGGTCGTACGGCACGTTCGCCTCGGCGAGGAGCACGTTCATGTGCCCCGGCATGCGCCCCGCCACCGGGTGGATCGCGAACTTCACCTCGCCGCCGCGCTTCTCGATCAGGTCGGCCAGCTCGCGCACCTGGTGCTGCGACTGCGCGACCGCCATCCCGTAGCCCGGCACGACGATGACGCGCTTCGCGTAGGCGAGCCGCATCGCCGCGTCCTCGGCCGACACCTCGCGCACCGTCAGCCCCGTGGCCGTTCGCGCCGCGCCCGCCTCCGGCGCCGCGCCGAAGGCCCCGAACAGCACGTTGCCGAAGGAGCGGTTCATCGCCTTCGACATCAGGATCGAGAGCAGGAAGCCCGACGCGCCGTCGAGCGCGCCGCAGATGATCAGGACGTTGTTGCCGATCGCGAAGCCGGTCGCCGAGGCGGCGAGGCCGGCGTACGAGTTGAGCAGCGAGACGACGACCGGCATGTCGGCGCCGCCGATCGGCATCACGAGCAGGACGCCGATGGCGAAGGCGATCCCGATCATCGTGTAGAAGACGGTCGCGTTCGACGTGTCGTAGATCAGGTACGCGAAGCAGCCGACGGCGACGGTGAAGAGCGCCATGTTGATGACGTTCTGCCCGCGGTACGTCAGCGGCCGGCTGGCGACGAACCCCTGCAGCTTGCCGAACGCCATGAAGCTGCCGGTCACCGTGAGCGAGCCGAACAGCACCTCGAAGCCGAGCGCCGCCATCGTCGGCCGGGCGACGCCGGTCGCGGCGACGCCGTCGGCGCCGTGGGTCGCGAAGTAGAACTCGGCGACGCCGACGAGCGTCGCCGCGAGCGCGCCGAACATGTGCGAGAACGCGATCCGCTGCGGCATCGCCGTCATCGGCACGTACATGCCGAGCGGATAGCCGAGCAGTGTGCCGAGCGCGAGCCCGCCGAGGATCCACTGGTACGTGACGATGTGCTGGTGCAGCAGCGTCCCGATGATGGCGAACAGCATCCCGACCGCCGCCTGCTGCATGCCGCGCTGCGCCCGCTCGGGGCGCGTCAGGCTGCGCAGGCCGAGGATGAAGAGGACCGAGGCGGTGAGATAGGTCGCCTGGATGAAGAGCTCGCGCATGGGCGGCGGGGGGCGAGGGCCTGAGGGCGGTGGGGCCTAGGGCTTGACCGGCGCTGTTGCTCCATTGCCGCGGGCGGCGGCGGCGGGTGCGGGGCCGACGCCCTTGGCTCCCGCGACGGCCTCGGGCCCCGGGCCCTTTCGCTTGAACATCCGCAGCATCCGGTCGGTGATCAGGAAGCCGCCGACGACGTTCGTCGTCGCGCAGATCACGGCGATGAAGCCGAGGATGGTGGCGACGCGCCCCTGGTGCCCGCCGGCGGCGACGATCGAGCCGACGAGCGAGATCCCCGAGATCGCGTTCGTCGCCGACATCAGCGGCGTGTGCAGCAGCGGCGGCACGCGCGTGATGATCTGGTAGCCGACGAAGGCGGCGAGGACGAAGACGTAGAGCTGGATGATGACCATAGGGGTAGGGTGTAGCGTGTAGGGTGTAGCGCTTTACGCGAGGGACGTCCCGAGGCAGGGCTACACCCTACACCCTGGACCCTATAGCCTCCTTCAGGGGCGCCGGGATCATCGCGCCGATGACCTCGTCGGCCGGGTCGAAGACGAATCGTCCCTCCTTGATCGCATACTGCAGCAGCGTCAGCACGTTCTTGCTGAACATCTGCGAGGCGTTCACGGCGACGGTGCTCGGCAGGTTCACGGGACCGATGATCGTCACGCCGTGCGCGACGGTCGTCTCGCCGGCGCGCGTCAGCTCGCAGTTGCCGCCCGACTCGGCGGCGAGGTCCACGATCACGGAGCCGGGCTTCATCCCCGCGACCATCGCGTCGGTGATCATGCGCGGGGCGGGGCGGCCGGGGATCTGGGCCGTCGTCACGACGAGGTCCACCGTCGCGAGGTGGGCGCCGACGGCGGCCATCGTCCGCGCCCGCTCCTCCTCGGTCTGCGGCCGCGCGTAGCCGCCCTTCACCTCGGCGTCGGCGGCCAGCGTCTCGGCGGCCACGAACGATGCGCCGAGGCTCTTCACCTGCTCGGCCGCGGCGAGGCGCACGTCGAACGCGGAGACGACGGCGCCGAGCCGGCGCGCGGTCGCGATCGCCTGGAGGCCGGCGACGCCGGCGCCGATCACGAACGCCTTCGCCGGCGCGATCGAGCCGGCGGCGGTCGTGAGCATCGGCATGAAGCGCGGGAGCGCGGATGCGCCGAGCAGCACCGCCTTGTAGCCGGCCACCGTCGCCTGCGACGAGAGCACGTCCATGGACTGCGCCCGCGTGATGCGCGGCACGAGCTCGAGCGCGAGCGCGGTGACGCCGCGCGCGGCGAGGGCGCGGACGGTCGGCTCCTCGGGGCCGAGCGCGGCGCCCGGCGGGATGAGCAGCGACACGAGCGTCACCCCTTCGGGGAGCGCCGCGATCTCCTCGGGTGTCGGGCGCCCCACCTTGGCGACGACGTCGGCGCCCGCGCAGCAGGCGGCGAAGTCGGGGGCGATGGTGGCACCGGCGGCGGTGTAGGCGTCGTCCGGCGCGAGCGACTCGACGCCGGCCCCGCGCTCGACCACCACCTCGACGCCGGCCTTCACCAGCCGCGCGACCGCGTCGGGCATCAGTGCGACACGCCGCTCCCGCGGCGCGCGCTCCTTCGGCACGCTCACTCGCATGGAACCTTGTCCGTGGCGAGAGATTCAGGCCGCTGGGCGCGCGGCGCGCGCCCGGGGACACGTTAGGTCGAGTAGATACTACCCCGGGGGCGCGGCGGGGCAAGAAGGGAAAGCGGCGCTTGGCGCTCAGCTGTGCGCCCGTGGCCGGGAGGCGGCGTGCGGCCCTACGCCGGGACCGATGCGCGCCGCCGGCGTGGGTGATGGGTGATGCGTGGGGAGGTCGTGTGGCTCGCCCCCGGCCGGGATCGCGACCGTGACGCACTGCGCGCGGCGCTCACCGTGCCACCCCGCAGGCCACGCGCGATACTAGTCCTGCCTCATCACGCATCACCCATCACCCATACCGCCACCGCGCGCTGGCTCGTCGCGCGACCACTCGACCGTCAGGCAGTCGCCGAGAGCCGAGCGCCGTCAGCCGAGCGCCGAGAGCGGAAGGCCGAGAGCCGCCCGCTCGTGCTCCGTCAGCCACTCCTCGATCAGCGCCCACACCCGCTCGCGGCCGACGTCCACCGTGATGACGTGGCCGCCGACGTCGGTCAGGACGAGCTCCTTCTCGGCCGCGCCGATCCGCTCGAAGGCGCGCGCCGCCGCCTCGGCGGCGATGCGGTTGTCGTGGCGCGACTGCACGACGAGCGTCGGCGCCCGGAGCGCGGGGAGCGCGCGCCGCGCGCGCTCGACGACCGACGCCAGCTCGGCGATCAGGCGCGGCGTGCACGCGCCGTAGGCGAGGCTCCGCGTCCGGGCGTCGTCGTCGTGCACCGACCGCTCGCCGCCGCCCGACACGTACGGGAAGGCCGCGCCGATCAGCCAGTGCAGCCGCGCCGCCCGGCGCAGCGTGGTCGGCATGCTGAGGTAGGGAGCGACGAGCGCCAGCGCCGGCGGCGGCGACTCGGCGGCCAGCACGCTCGCGATCGCGCCGCCCATCGAGAGCCCGACGAGCGCCGCCTGCGGATGACGCTCGCGGTAGCGCAGGTATTCGTCGCGCGCGAAGTCGATCCACGCGTCGGCGCGCGACGCGGCGAAGGCGCGCAGGGAGCGGCCGTGGCCGGGGAGCAGCGGCGCCCGCACGCTCCAGCCGCGCGCGTGCAGGAACTCGGCGAGCCCGGCGAGCGTCTGCGGCGTGTCGCCGAAGCCGTGCAGCAGCAGCGCCGAGCGCCCGTTCGCCCCGGCCGGCGCCTCGAGGTCAATCGTCCGCGCGCCGCGGATCACCCCGTCGTCCTCCGCCGGCCACCGCCGCGCGAACGCCCGCTCGCGCCGCGCGGCGTACAGGGCACGGACCACGGCGGCGGTGGCGAGAGCGGCAGCGAGGGCGACGACGAGGCGACGAGACAAGAGGAGTGAAGGCCTGGGGCTGTAGGGCCTGGGGCCTGACCTGCGGTTGACGGTTACTGGTTTGGAACGGCGGCGGGGAGGAGCATCCCGAGGTCGGTCAGGCCCTACGGCCCTACGCCCTCGCCCTTCAGTACTTCGGAACCTTCTCGTCCACCTCGTCGCTCCACGCGTCGATGCCGCCGGCGAGGTTCCAGACGTTGCGGAACCCGAGTCCTTGCAGGTATTCGGCCGCGGCGGCGCTGCGCGCTCCGTGGTGACAGTGGAGGACGATCTCGCGCGACGGGTCGAGCGACGACGCGGCGGCGGGGAGCGTGCGCATCGGCACGAGCCGCGCGCCGGGGATGCGCGCGATCGCGTACTCGTACGGCTCGCGGACGTCGATCAGGTCGAAGTCCCCGCCGCCGGAGCGTAGCTTCGCCGCCAGCTCGCGCACCGTGATCTCGCGCACGCCACCGTCGGAGCCGGTGTCGTCCCCCGTTCCCCGTCCCCCGTCCCCACCATTCGCCTTCATCCCACAGAACTCCTCGTAGTCGATGAGCTGCGTGATCTCGCGCGTGCCGCACGCCGGGCACTGCGGATCCTTGCGAAGCTGGATCGTGCGGAACGACATGCGCAGCGCGTCCACGAGCAGCAGCCGGCCGGCCAGCGGCTCGCCGAGTCCGAGCAGCAGCTTCACCGTCTCGGTCGCCTGGATCATCCCGATCAGCCCCGGGAGCACGCCGAAGACGCCCGCCTCGGCGCAGTTCTGCACGAGACCCGGCGGCGGCGGCTCGCGGAAGAGGCAGCGGTAGCAGGGCCCGTCGGGCGTCGCGAACACCGACGCCTGCCCCTCGAAGCGCGACACACTGCCGTAGACGTTTGGCTTCCCAAGGATGACGCAGGCGTCGTTCGTGAGATAGCGCGTCTGGAAGTTGTCGGTGCCGTCCACGACGACGTCGTAGCGCGCGATGATCTCCATCGCGTTCGCGGACGTGAGCGTCGTGTCGTACAGGTCGAGCGCGACGTGCGGGTTGACGTCGGTGATGCGGTCGCGCGCGCTCTCGATCTTCTTGCGCCCGATGTCGCGCGTGCCGTGCAGCACCTGCCGCTGCAGGTTGGTGACGTCCACACGGTCGAAGTCCACGAGCCCGAGCCGGCCGACGCCGGCGGCGGCGAGGTAGAGCGCGACCGGCGACCCGAGCCCGCCCGCGCCGACGAGCAGCACGCTCGCCGCCCGCAGCCGCTCCTGCCCCTCGACACCGACGTTCGGCAGCGAGAGGTGGCGGGCGTAGCGCTGGAGCTCGGGGGCAGAGAGGGGCATGTCGAATAATATCGGGTGGCGGGTGGCGGGTGGCGGGTAGCAAGACAAACGGGCCGGCCTCTCAACGAGAGAGCCGGCCCGTAAGGTTGTTGCCACCCGCCACCCGCTACACGCTGGCTCTCCCCGTCTCCTTCTCCACCGCCCACGGCACCGCGGTGTCGCTGCTGCGCCAGGTGTCGGCGATGCGCTGGGCGAGCTCGGAGGCGGGAGCGACGACGAACGTCGTGCCCTGCCGTTCGGCGAGCCCGTCGCCGATGAGCCTGCTCAGGACGAGCGAGACGCTCTCGCGCGTCGCGCCGACCATCTCGCAGAGGAGACGGTACTGCGGCGCGTCGAGCACGATGCGGCCGTCGTCGCCGACGAAGCTCGCGTCCTGCGCCATGCGCAGCAGCGTCGCGACCAGCCGCTGCTCGACGCTCAGCGTCGCCAGCTCGCGCAGCTTGTCGAGCAGAGAAGCGTGCTCGGCCATGACCTGGCCGACGAGCGCGATCGCGTGCTGCGGCTGCTCGCGCACGAAGGCGCGATAGCGCGCCCCGCTCAGGTGGTACGTCTCGCTCTCGTCGTCGGCGCGGGCGTCGGTGGCGTAGTGCCCACCGGGCGACAACCCCTCGGCGCCGAACGTCTCGCCGGCCGTCGCGATCGCCGGCACGAAGCCGCGCCCCGCCTTCACCCGGCTTCGGAGCACGATCCGTCCGCGCAGGACCACGAACAGTCCGTCGGCGGCGGCACCGCGCTGATAGAGTGTGAATCCCGCGGGCCAGACCGCCTTGGCGGCGTAGGCCCCGATCGCCTCGATCTCCGCTCGCGACAGGCGAGCGCTCCCCTGCTTCATCATCACGTCACCCATCCCACCGGCCCGTACAGATAGGCCTCAGGTCAGTCGCAATGTCCGGGCCGCGCTGGACATTTGCGAGGACCAATTGTTGCTTTCGGAGGGGTCTCCGCCGCCCGCGCAGCGGTCCAGGTCACAGAATATCGGTGCTCCCAAGGGACACCGAGCCCCGCCCGCCGCTGTTCCCGATGTCGTCGCTCCCCCCGCCGCCGCCGTCCCACCTTCGGTGATGCCCCAGACCGCACCGCACAACGCCGGCGCGCCGCCGACACCATCCGTGGTGATCCTGGGGAACGACGCCGTGCTCGCCGCACGTCCGGCGACGGCGGTGCAGCTCGCGCACGCCTGCCATCGGCTCGGCTACGACGCGGCGGTGCCGGCGAGCTGGGGAGACGAGCTCGTGGCCGGCGAGACGGTGCGCCAGATCCGCGCTCGCGGCGGCGACGGCGTGACGATCCTCTGCGCCTGCCCGTACGTCGAGGCGCGTCTGCTCGCGCCGGGCCCCGACCTCGCCCCGCTCCTCGTCGGCGTCGTCGCGCCGCCGGTCGCCGTCGCCCGCTACCTGCGTCGTCTCTATGGCGGCCGCCCGGTGCACATCACCTACGTCGGTGCCTGCCCGTCGGCGAGCGCCGACGCGGCCAGCGCCGAGGCCGCGATCGACGTCGCGCTCGCGCCGGGCGCGCTCCTGCGGTCGTTCGCCGAGCACGGCGTCCGCCTCGCCGAGCAGCCGGTCGTGTACGACTCGGTGATCCCGCCCGACCGGCGGCGGTTCTGCTCGCTTCCGGGCGGCGCGCCGGCCCCGTCGTGTCTCTGGGACGGCGAGCAGGGCGCGCTGACGCTCGTCGAGATCGCGGGCGAGGACTACCGCGCCGAGCTCGCGCAGCATCTCCTCTCGCAACGGCGCGCGGTCGTGGACCTCGCGCCGCGGCTCGGCTGCGCGTGCAGCGGTGCGACCGCGGCCGCGCCGCACTCGAACGCGCGGACCATCGTCGCCACCACCGAGCCGCCGCGCGCGAATGGCCCGGTCGTCGAGCCGCCGCCCGGGCTCGAGCTGCAGCGCACGATCTCCGAGCACCGGCCGCCGCTCGTGCCGATCACGCCGCCGTCGTCCATGCCCGCCGTCGCCGCCGCCGCCGAGCCGCCGCGATCGGCGGCGAAGACGCCGCCACGGTCGCCGGCCGTGCGCGCGGACGCGCCACCGCCACCGCCGCCGGCACCAGCCGCGGCGCCCGGCGCCGCGCCGCCTAACGCGACCGGCCGCGCGACGCCTCCCGAGGGCGGCGCCGCCGTCGCGCCGAACCGGAAGAAGGCGACGCCGAGCGGGATCTTCCGCGCCTACACCGGCCAGGTGCCGACGACGCGGAGTCCCGAGGGGAAGCCGGTGCCGCGCGCGTACGGCGCGCACCGCAAGCAGACGCCCGGTGGCGGCGTCGCGGCGCAGCGGCCCGCGGGCGAGCCTGGTGCACGCCCCGACGAGCCCGCAGTGCCCCCTGACATGGCCGGCACGCCCGTCGCGGCCGGCAGCCCAGTCGAGCCGCGCGCGCGCGAGGCGGCCCGCGTGCCTGACGAGCCGCGCGCGCCCGACGTGTCGGCCACGCCCGTCACCGCGCCCGAAGCGGCGACGACGCCCGTCACCGCGTCCGCCACGATGCCGCCGCGACGCAGTGCGTTCGCCTTCCTCACGGCCGACGCCGACGCGTCGGGCGCGACGCCGCCGAGCGAGGCGGGCGAGCCGGCCGCGCCACGCTCCGAGGAGCGAGGAGCAGCCGCGCCCTCCGCGCCGGCGAGCGGCGCGCCGCAGCAGCCGCCGCCGTCCGTGCTCCCGGTGCTCGCGCCCGCCGCGCGGCGCGTGCCCGCCGTGCCGGCGAAGGCGCCGATCGACGTGCGGCCCAGACCGGCCGAGTCCACGCTCGGCGCGGCCCGCCTGCGGCGGCGGCGCGCGCTCACGATCGCCGCCGCGAGCGGCGCGGTGCTCGTCCTCGGCGCCGTCGCGACCGCGATCACCGTGCGCGGCGGCCACCAGGGCACGGCCGCGACCGGGGCCGCTGGCGGCGCATCGGCTGGCGGCGCATCGTCCGCCGGCGCCCCGCCGGCGCCGAACGACGCGGCAGCCACCGCCGCGGTCGCGACCCCCGATACCGCGCTGCCCAACGCCGACAGCGCGCACGACTCGACCGCGACGACGGATTCATCGGCGCCGGCCGCCGCGCCGACGCCGGATGCCACGCCGATCCTGGCTCCGCCGCCGGCGGCGCGCGAGTCGGCGGCCGCCGGCCGACGGGTGGGGCACGCCGGTACCGATGCCGCCCGCCGCGCCGCGGACAGCGCGGCGGCGGCCGCCGCGGCCGCGCGCGCGAAGAAGAAGGAGCCGCGCGGGCTGGCGCGGCTCCTCGGCGGCGCGACGATCTTCCCTTCGCGCGGCACGCGACCCATCCCGCGCACGCCGGCACCGGCGCCGGCATCCGCGCCTCCCGCCGCGGCCGCCCCCGCGTCCTCGACGGCGACGGCGGCCGAGCGCGCGGCGATCGAGCGCGAGATCGCGCAGCGGCGCGCCCGCATCGACTCGATCGCGCGGCGGCTCGACTCGCTGCGCGCGATCAAGCCGCCCGCGCCGCCGAAGCGACGCTGACCGACGCGCCGACTACGGCTTGATCGGCGGGAGCGGGCGGCGGCGCTCGGGCTTCTTCGCCTTGTAATCGCTCGGCAGGTCGCGGAACGAGTCGCGCGCCGCGGCCGCGCTGTCGGGCGCGTGCACCGGATCGAGGATGACGCGCTTCGGCGGGAGCTTGTTCGGCGCCGGTGTCACGGGCGTCGTCTCCTTCGCCGCGTTCGGCATCGGCTCCGGGCGCTTCGGGTTGGGCCGGTTCGGCATGGCGCTGCTCGGCGGTGTCGTCGTCGTGGGCTTCGCGTTAGGCATCGAGTCGCCCGTGGCGGCAGGCGGCTGCCCCGACGTCGCGCTGTCGCCCGGCACCACGGCGGCGCTGTCCGCGGCCGCGTCGCGCTTCGGGGCCGCGCACGCGGCCAGCAGCAGCAGCATGGAGCCCGCCGTCACCGCGGCGAGCGGCGATCGCTGATGGAATGGAATCCGTTCGAGCACGCTGCTGCCTCCCGTCGAAGAGTGGCGCGGGCGCCGCGACGACACACGCTCGGCCGCGACGACGCCCACACTCTGGGGACGCCGGCCGCCGCGCCCGTTGCACACGCTGGCACGTGGCGCGCCGCGTCGCCCGCCACGTCGCGCGCGGTGGCGCGCTCCGTTCTTCCTACCCCGCGCGCCCGCGTCCGGATCAGCGCCCGGCGGAGACGGCGCGCGTCGCGTCGGTCAGCGCGGCGGTGGCGGCGTCGAAGCGGCGCGCGAGGTCGTCCGCCTCGCGCCGCGCCAGCGCCTCGTCGCCCGAGCGCGCCGCCTCGACGATGGTCGGGAAGGTGACGTTCGCGTAGCCGTTGTTCTCGTCCGCGGCGTAGATGAGGTTGCGGTACCAGGGGCGCGTGCGGAGCCCCTCGGGGCGCGTCAGCGCGCGCTCGACGCGCCGCAGCGCCGCGTTCGTCGAGCGGGCGGCGTCGGTGCGCAGCGGTCCGCCGGCGAGCGCGGCGTCGCGCGCCGCGGCGAAGTTCTGCGCCGCGCGCTCCATGCGGTCGATCGCCCCGGAGAGCGGCACCGCCGCCGAGTCGCGCCACGCCACCGACGACGGGAACGCGCCCGTCATCGCCGGCAGGTAGCGGCGCATCGTGCGCGCGTACTCCACGTAGTCGTAGGGCACGACGTCGGCGTTGGCGAGGCGGAGCAGCATCGCCGTGCCGACGCGCGCGGCGGCGGCGTGATGCGTGAAGCCCGGATCGCCGAACCGGCTCATCCAGTCGTAGTCGTCGTACGCCGAGTGGTAGACGCCGCCCGGGCCGCCGAAGCCCCACTCGGCGATCGGGACGCCGAGGTGGTTGTAGAAGCCGGCGAAGTCGGAGCCGCCGCCCGGGTCACCCATCGCCGGGGTCGCGGTGTCCTTGGCGCCGGCCGTCGCGCGCCACACGTCGTACACGCTCCCCTTGCCGCTCGGGTCGGCGACGTTGGCGGCGACGTCGCGCAGCAGCGCGCGCAGCGACGGCGAGCCGCCGCCGCCGAAGTTCGGTCCCTGCGCGGCGACGTCCTGGTTCAGGTAGGCGACGGCGCCGCGGCCGAGTCGCAGCGAGTCGTCCTCGACGTACTCGCTCGAGCCGACCAGCCCCCACTCCTCGGCGTCCCACGTCGCGAAGACGATCGTGCGCCGCGGCCGGTGGCCGGCCTTCACCTCGGCGGCCACCGCCCGCGCCGCCTCGAGCACGCTCACAGTACCGCTGACGTTGTCGGCCGCGCCCGGGCCCCACGCGTCGCGGTGCCCGCCGACGATCACGATCTCGTCCGGGAACTCCGAGCCGCGCACGACGCCGAAGGTGTCCCAGATGCGCTTGAATCCGGGGCTCGCGTTGGGCGCGCCAGCGTTAGGCGCACCGGCGTTGGGCGTGTCGCCATTCGACGGCGCCGCCGCGGCGGCGCTCGCGGCCGGCGCGCTCGACGCGTCCGTGACGACGGTGACGCGGGCGCGCACCGGGCCGGGCCCGACGTGGTAGCGGAACGGGAGCCCGCCCTGCCACGACGCGGCCGGGATGGCGGCGCCGCGCACGTCGGCGAGCAGCTTCGCCGCGTTGGCGTAGGAGATCGGCACGACGGGGATGTGCGGCACGTCCATCGAGTCGCGCGCGATCCGCTTCGCGCCGGCGACGCTCGGGTAGCCGGGCGTGCTCGGGTCGCCGGCGCCGTTGTACACGCTGCCGCGCTGGATCCCCTGCGCCGGCCGCATCGGCCCCTCGGGGTAGACGTCGCCGCGCACGTAGCCGTCGTCCTGCGGGTCGCTGTAGATGAGGAGCGCGACCGCGCCGTGGCGCTCGGCCTCGCGCGCCTTGATGCCGCGGAACGACCGGCCGTAGCGGGCGACGGCGATCTTCCCCTTCACCGACACGCCCGCCGAGTCGAGCTTCGCGTAGTCCTCGATCAGCCCGTAGTTGACGTAGACGACCTCGCCCGCCGCGTCGCCCGCGCCGCCGGTGCCGTTGATCGGCAGCACCTCGGGCCCGTGTCCCATCGTCGTGTCGCCCGGCACCGGCCCCTCGGCGAGCGAGAGCTCGGTCGAGTCGCCCGGTCCGAGCCGCGAAACGCGCACGCTCGTCGGGTGCGGCATCCAGACGTCGTAGGCGCGCACCTCGGTCTGCAGCCCCATCGCCTTCATCTGGGCGATCACGTAGTCGCGCGTCCGCGCCTGCGCCGCGGTCCCGGCGACGTGCGGCTCGCGCGACAGCTCGCGCGACGCGGCCGCCGCGGTCGCGGGCGAGGGCCGCTTCGTCGCCGACCGCTCGAGAGCGCGCTC
>DATMHT010000520.1:0-2291 GCA_035554795.1 Gemmatimonadaceae bacterium
GGATTACTTGGCCTCGGCTTTCGGGAAGGTCAGCGTCTTCGGGGTCTGCGCCGTGTGCGGGTGCTCGGCACCCGGGTAGACGCGAAGCTTGCCGCGCAGCACCTGGCGGCCCAGCGCCGTCTTGGGCAGCATGCCGAACACGGCCTTCTCGATCACGCGCTCGGGATGCTTGGCCAGCATGCTCGCGAACGGCGTGAAGCGCTCGTGGCCCATGTAGCCCGTGTGGCGGAAGTACTGCTTCTGCTCCGCCTTCCGGCCGGTCACGCGGACCTTCTCCGCGTTGATGACGATGACGTTGTCGCCGGTGTCCATGTGCGGCGTGTACATCGGCTTGTGCTTGCCGCGGATGATCTTCGCGACCTCGGCGGCGAGCCGGCCGAGGACCATGCCGTCGGCGTCCACGACGTACCAGTCGTGACGGATGTCCGCCGGCGTGGCGGTGTAGGTTCTCTGCATTGTGCCCAGATGCCAAACGATGGGTCCCGCGCCTCACCGGTGCGTAATGCAACCCGGGTTTCGGCCGCCATTCAAGGCGTTTTTAGACAGACTCGGAAGCTAGACAACGGGTTAGGGGCTGTCAACCGACCCGCGATCGTGCTCGGCCTCTCGGCGCGAAGAGCGGAGGAATCCGGCGCGCCGACGCCTCCGCTTCCTCCGTTTGGCGTAGCGGGTGGCGGTCGCGCCTACTCGAGCTCAACGAGGACGGCGCCCTTCTCCACCGCCGTCCCCGGCGCCGCCAGCACCGCCTTCACCGTGCCGGCGGCGGACGACCGGAGCTCGTTCTCCATCTTCATCGCCTCCATGACAACGAGGGCCTGTCCGGCCTGGACAGTATCCCCCACCTCGACCGCGACGCGGACGACGAGCCCCGGCATCGGGGCGACGAGCGGCGCCGGTCCGCTCGGCCCGGCCTTCGCGCCGGAGAGGTCGCGGATCGCGCGGGTGCGCTCGTCCAGCGCCTCCACCTCGTACCGATAGCCGTCTATCCAGAGCGTGTAGCGGCCGCGCTCGCGGTGGCGACGCGCGACGACGCGGCGGACCTGGTTCCCGATCGTCACGAGGCGCACCGGCGTGCCCTCGACGTCGGTGAGGTTCGTCCGCAGCCGCTCGCCGCCGACCTCCACCTCGCCGACGTCCACCTCGGCGTCCATGCGCTCCCCGTTCACCTCGACGACGTACTTCACGCGGCCTCCCGGACCAGCTCGCACACGGTTTCCACGTGCGCGGTTTGAGGAAACATGTCGAACGCGCGCACCGACGCGACCCGGTAGCTCGGCAGACGCGAGAGGTCCCGCGCGAGCGTCGCCGGGTTGCAGCTCACGTAGACCAATGCCGGCGTCGCCGAGGCTTCGAGGACGGCGCTCGCCCGCTCGTGGAGACCGGTCCGCGGCGGGTTGACGATCGCGACGTCCGCCGGCAGCACGTCCGCGAGCACGTCCTCGACTCGCGCCGCGATCGCCCGCGAGCCGGCCGTCATGCCCGACCCGGCCAGCCGCGCGCCGCACCAGGCGGATGCCTCGCGATCCGCCTCGATCGCCGTCACTCGCACTCCGCGCGCGGACAGATGCACGGCGGCGTCGCCCGCGCCGGCATAGGCGTCCACCGCCGAGCGCGGTCGGTGCGCCTCGACGCGCGCCAGCGCATGCGTCCAGAGCGCCGCCGCAACGCCGGCGTTCACCTGGACGAACGACGCCGCCGGCGTGCGCTGCTCGCGTCGGTCATCCAGCAACCGCCGAACGCCGCCCTCGCGCTCCCACCAGAGAGACGTGACCGTCGGCGTGGCGGAAGCGAACTCCTGCCACCGCGTCCAGCGCCGCCCGCCCTCGAGCACGAACGAAACGCCTTCGTCCAGCAGTCGCACGGCACCGCGCAGCTCGGTCGCTCCGTCGGGAAGGAACGCGGCGGCGCGCATGATCTCGCGCCACGCCTCCACCACGCGCTCGTCCGTGATCGGGCAGTCGGCGAGCTCGAAGACGCGGCCCGGCGCATCGTAGGGATGCAGCCCCGCGATCCACCTCGCCCCGCGACGGCGAAGAGCGAGCGTCAGCTTCCGCCGGTAGCGCCATTCGCGATCGCTCGCCATCACCGGCGGTACGTCGGCATCGCGGCGGGCGATGCGCTGCAGGCTGTCGCGCACGATGCCGCGTTTCGCGTCGAGCTGCGCGTCGTAGCGCAGGTGCTGGAGCTGACAGCCGCCGCACCGGTCGCCGGTATAGTGCGGGCAGGGCGGCTCGACGCGCCGCTCCGACGGATGGTCGAGCGCGATCATCTCGCCCCGCGCGAGACGCCCG
>DATMHT010000521.1:0-29996 GCA_035554795.1 Gemmatimonadaceae bacterium
CCCGAGAAGTAGGTCTTCGCGTCGGCGAAGTAGCCCTCCTGGGCCGTCGCCAGGTTGCGCAGGTCCGACTTCATCGTGGCGAGGTACGCCTTCTCCTTCGTGCTGGCGAACTTCGGGATCGCGATCGCGGCCAGGATGCCGATGATGACGACGACGATCAGAAGCTCGATGAGCGTGAAGCCCTTGCGGTTGCGCAGCATGTGATTGCTCCTGTGCTGTTCCGGAGGTGGCGTGCGGCAGGTCCGGGCGCGCCGCCCGGAAGCGCGCCACGGGTGGCGGCTGTCCGGGTTCCCTGTCGGCCTCGACGAGGTGGCGGCGGCTTCGCCGCCGGCGTGCCGCCCGTCGCGTGAAGCGCCGGGCGCGACCCTGCAGACACGTGATGTGGGATTTCGCGCACGTCGAAGGCGGGAACTGCGGGACGTGGCGTCCGACGACCTGCCGCGGGGCGGGGAGCCCCGGTCACACGTAACCAAAGGTGGCGGTCCCGAGTCTATACCACAAATACATCTTTACGATTACGCCCATCCGGTTTCGGCATGGCCCTCAATCTCCACCTGCTGCGGCTGTTCACGGCGGTAGTCGAGCACGACGGCTTCAGCGCGGCGGCGCGCGCCGTCCACGTGAGTCAGCCGGCGATCTCGCGCGCCGTGCGCGACCTCGAGGCGCAGCTCGGCGTGTCGCTCCTCCAGCGCAGCAAGCGCGGCGTGAAGCTCACCGCGGCGGGCGAGACGCTCTACGCGCACGCGCGCGGCGTCTTCGCGTCGGAGCGCGCGGCCGAGGAGGCGATGGCGGCGCTCAAGGGCGCGGAGCGCGGCCGGCTGCACGTCGGTGCGAGCTCGAACATCGCCACCTACGCGCTGCCGGCGGTCATCAGCCGCTTCGTCGCGCGCCACCCGGGCATCGAGTTCCAGCTCTCGGCGGTGCACACGCGGCAGCTGTGCGAGATGCTGCTCGCCTTCGAGATCGATGTCGCGATCGCCGAAGCGCCGGTGGACGACGAGCGAATCGACGTGCGGCGCTGGCGCTGGGACGAGATGGTGGTGATCGCCGCCCCCGGCCACGCGCTGGCGCGCCGGCGCCGCATCCCGCCGGCGGCGCTCGGCCAGGAGCTCCTCGTGCTGCGCGAGGCGGCGTCGGGCACGCGCGAGATGGTGCTCGCCGCGCTGCGCGACGCCGGCGTCACGCCCGGCCGCACGATCTCGGTGGACACCGCCGAGGCGATCAAGCAGCTCGTCGCCACGGGATGCGGCATCGGCATCGTGTCGCGCGTCGCGGCCGCCGAACCGCTCCAGCTCGGCCGCCTCGTCGCGCTCGACGTCGCGGGGATCGAGCTCCGGCGCGCCTTCAACGTGCTGCAGCTCCGCGGCCACCGCCCGAGTGCCGCGGCCGAGGCGTTCAACGCCGTGCTCACCCAGTACGGCGACGGACCGCGGATGATGACGCGGGTGCGAAGTGCTTGAGCGGTGGGCGGTAAGCGATAGGCGGTAGGCGCGAGCCGATACGGATGGCGGCATTTCGGTGACACGAAGTGCGGCGCGCGCCATAGACTCTGACGTGGGGGGGCCCCCGCGCACGGAAGCCAGGGCCGAGGGCTCGCGCTTACCGCCCACCGCCTACCGCTTACCGGTTACGCTCATCGCCCACCGGCTTCTCGCACGAACACCGCCCGCGCGCTCGCGAAGTCGAACACGAGCACGCCGGCGGCGCCCTGATGGAAGTGCGTCGCGGTCGCGTGGGGGGCGGCCGGGTTGTCGGTGCGCAGCACGTCGCCTTCGACGCGGTAGAGCAGCGCGATGACGTGCTCGTGGCCGTCCACCGGCACGGCGTAGCGCAGCTCGCCATGCGGCCGGAACTCCATGCGCGTGCCCGGTACGAAGTCGAGCGTCGCGCCGGCGCGCATCAGGCGCCAGCGGCCAAGGAGCCAGGGGGGCACGCCGCCGGGCGCCGCGTCGGCGGCGGCGTCCTGTCCCGTATCGTCGTCCATGCCGGAATCTACCGTCGCGCGGCGCGGCGGGCGCGCGTTCGTCACCGCGGCACGCAAGACGCAGGTATGTGGACTCGCCCTCCCGAAAGCGTCGGCGCGCCCGACTATTGCGTGGCTTTGGCCCGTGCCCTCGTCCGAACGCGCGCGTCATCGGCCGCGTAGTCATTACTCCAGGACGTCCCGTCGCCGGCCCCAGCCGTCGGCGTGGTCGGCGCGCGTCGAGCCCCGTCGTACGACGGGTCGCCCGGCTCGAGTCGCCGCCCCTCATTCCTGATGACCGACACGCCCTCCCGTCGTTCCCCCGAGCACGCGACACGCGATCCCGACGGCTCGAAGCCGTCGATCGGCGGCGCGCGCGACGCGGCGGCGTTCACGCACGCGCGCGGCTCGGGCATCGCGGCGCTGGAGTCGAGCGGACTGTACCAGCTCCTCGTCGAGAGCGTGCAGGAGTACGCCATCTTCGCGCTCGACACGAAGGGCCGGATCCTGACGTGGAACGCGGGCGCGGAGCGGATCAAGGGCTACACCGCGTCGGAGATCATCGGGCAGCACTTCTCCGTCTTCTACCTGCCGGAGGATCTCGCGGCCGATCTGCCGGCCTGGGAGCTCGAGGTCGCGGCGCGCGAGGGACGGTTCCTGGGCGAGGGGTGGCGGCTGCGCAAGGACGGCCGGCGCTTCTGGGCGAGCGTCGTCATCACCGCGCTGCGCGCGCCCCAGGGAGAGCTCGTCGGCTTCGCGAAGGTCACGCGCGACCTCTCCGAGCGCCGGGTCGCCGAGGAGGCGTTGCGCGAGAGCGAGGAGCGGTTCCGGCTGCTCGTCCAGAGCGTCAGCGACTACGCCATCTTCATGCTCGACCCCGACGGTCGCGTCGCGAGCTGGAACATCGGCGCCGAGCGGATCAAGGGCTACGCCGCGTCGGACATCATCGGCCGGCACTTCTCGGTCTTCTATCCGCCGGAGCAGATCGCCGCCGGCTTCCCGCAGTACGAGCTCGAGACCGCGGCCCGCGACGGGCGCTTCGAGGACGAGGGGTGGCGGCTGCGGAAGGACGGCACGCGCTTCTGGGCCAACGTCGTCATCACGGCGCTGCGCGACACGCACGGCCGCCTGATCGGCTTCGCGAAGGTGACACGCGATCTCACCCAGCGCCGCGAGGAGCAGGAAGAGGCGATCGCCGCCGCGCGGCGGGCGGCGGCGGCGGAAGCGGCGAACAAGGCGAAGAGCACGTTCCTGGCGACGATGAGCCACGAGCTGCGCACGCCGCTCAACGCGATCGGCGGCTACGCCGATCTGCTCGACATGGGTCTCCGCGGGCCGATCACCGAGGCCCAGCACGAAGACCTCGCCCGCATCCGGCGCAGCCAGCAGCACCTGCTCGGCATCATCACCGACATCCTCGACTTCAGCCGCATGGAGGCCGGGCAGCTCGCCTACGAGATCGCGCCGGTCGGGCTCGCCACGCTCGTGGACAGCGTGGTGGCGATGGTCGAGCCGCAGGCCGCCGCGAAGGGGGTCGTGCTGGAGCGCAGTCGGTGCGACACGGACGTCGTCGCCAGGGCCGACCGGGCGAAGGTGCAGCAGATCCTGCTCAACCTGCTCTCGAACGCGGTGAAGTTCACGCCGCGGGGCGGGCGCATCACCGTCGCGTGCGCGGCCGAGCCGGAACGCGTCCTGGCGACGGTGTCCGACACGGGCCCTGGCGTCCCGCCGGAGAAGCGCGAGGAGATCTTCGAGCCGTTCGTCCAGCTCGGGCGCTCGCTGACGACCGGCCACGAGGGCACGGGGCTCGGGCTCGCCATCAGTCGCGATCTCGCGCGCGGCATGAAGGGCGAGCTCTCCTGCGACGCCGCTCCCGGGGGCGGCGCGCGCTTCACCCTGTCGCTGCCTCGCGACCGCGGTTGACGAAACGGGAGGTCGGGGGTCGGAGGTGGGGAGTGGGAACGTACCGACGCGGACAGCGATGATTCGATGACGTGAAGCGCCACGCACGCCATAGACTTTGACGTGGGGGGGCCCCCCGCGCGGCCTGAGGGTTCGTTCCCACCTCCGGCCTCCCACCTCCGACTTCTCATGCCCACCAGACGCGACTTCCTCAAGACCGGCGCCGCCGCGAGCGGTGCGCTGCTCGCCGGACTCTCCTCCGGGCTCACGCTCGCGGGCTGCGCGACCAGCGCGAGCCGCACCGGCGTTGCGACGACGCCGCCGAAGCCGCTCCGCATCCTCATCCTCGGCGGCACGGGGTTCATCGGACCGCATCAGGTGCGCTACGCCGTGGCGCGCGGCCACCAGGTCTCGATCTTCACGCGCGGCCGGCGGCAGCCGGAGCTGCCGGCGTCGGTCGAGCACCTCGAGGGCGACCGCAACGGCAAGCTCGACGCGTTGAAGGGGCGGCGCTGGGACGCCGTCATCGACAACTCGGCGACGAACCCCGACTGGGTGCGACAGTCGGCGCAGCTGCTGAAGGACGCGACCGACCGCTACGTCTACGTCTCGAGCACCGGCGTGTACTACCCGTACCGCACGGCGCCGATCGACGAGACCGTCGCGCCGCTGCTCGAGCCGATCGCGCCTAACGACGGATCGGCCACCTTCGGCGTGGCGAAGGCGCGGTCCGAGCGCGAGGCGCAGCTCGCGTTCGGCGACCGGGCGGTCATCGTGCGGCCGCACTACATCGTCGGCCCGGGCGACACGACCGACCGCTTCCCGTACTGGCCCGTGCGCATCGCCGCCGGCGGCGAGGTGATGGTGCCCGGCCGCCGCAGCGACCCGGTCCAGTTCATCGACGCGCGCGACCTCGCCGAGTGGATGGTGCGCCTCGTCGAGCAGCGCCGGAGCGGCATCTACAACGCCGCCGGCCCGCGCGAGACGCTGACGATGGAGCGCTTCGTCAGCGCGGTCCGCGACGCGGTCGGCTCGCCGAGCGCGCGCTTCACGTGGGTGGACGACTACGACTTCCTCGAGCAGCAGCAGGTCATGGACGCGACGCCCTGGGTGATCCTGAAGGGCGACCTGCGCGGGATGACGTCCATCAAGTTCGACCGCGCGCTGGCGACCGGCCTCACCTTCCGTCCGCTCGCCGACACCGTGCGCGACACGCTCGCCTGGTGGCCGACCGTCCCCGAAGCACGCCGCGCCAAGCCGCGCTGGGAGATCCAGCCCGAGAAGGAGGCGGCGGTGCTGGCGGAATGGAAGAAGCGGGTCGGGGGTCGGGGGTAGGGGGTCGAGGCTCGCACAACGGCGGGACGTCCCGAGCGCCCTTACGGGCCCCGACCCGCGACCCCCGACCCCCGACCCGCTTCTCGAAGCCATCGCCCGATCGCCGCCACCACGTGCGCCTGCTCCTCGTCGGTGAGCTCGCGGCCACGGGGGATGGCGTGCCACTTCTCGAGGCAGCCGCGGCAGCAGGTCGCCGTCGCGTGCTGGGCGACGAAGACGGGATGACCCCGGAACGGCGTCTGCTTGCCGTCCTTCGCCGGCACCGCCGGCGCGAGGCGCCGCGCGATGAAGTCCTCGGCGTGCCCGAGCACGACGTCCATTCCCTTCGTGCGCAGATACTCGCGGTCGCGCGGCCCGAGCCGGAAGCGGCGGCGGAACGCGGACTGATCGAGGGCGGCGAAGAGGTCGTCGAGGTCGCGCATGACGAAGAGGGTAAGGGGTAACAGGTAACGGGTCGAGCTCCGCGTTCCCGTCACCCGTCACCCGTCACCCGCCACCCGCTACCCGTTCGCCACGCTCAGAACCGCGCGTCCGTGTACAGGTTCACCCGCCACCGCCGCTCGGGGTAGATGCCGCGGGCGAGGTCGAAGCGGATGAGCCCCTCGAGCACGCTCGCGCCGATGCCGGCGCCGCTCAGCGGGCGGCCAGGATGCTGCCACGTGTCGCGTGCGCCGGCCCACCCGAGGTCGCCGAACAGCGTCGGCCGCACGAACGGCACACCGCCCATGCCGAGCTCCGCGCGCGCGAGCCAGAACGCGTCGCCGGCGGCGGCGCCCGCGGTCTGGCCGCGCACCGTCTGCGAGCCTCCGAGATAGAAGAGGCGCTGCGCCGGGACGGTGCCGCCGGTCGTCCCGCCGGCGAGGGTCAGCGCGCCCGCGTAGCGCGCGCCGAAACCATGCGCGGCGGTGAGGTCCACGAGGCCGCGCGCGTAATCGAACGTGCCCGTGGCGCCCTCGCCGCGCAGCGTCGCATCGAGGCGCAGACCGCGCGGATCGGTGCCGTGCGACGCGGTGAGGCTCGCCGCGATGCCGCCCTCGTCGGCGCGATCGGCGGCGATGTTCGGGAGGAAGCGCGGTCCGCCGAACGCGTGCGCGAGCGAGAACTGCGTCTCGACCGTCGCGCCCCACTGCCGCTCGGCGAACAGTCGCCAGGTGAACGCGGAGCCGAGGAAGCGCGTGCGCTCCGTGCCGCCGGCCAGCTCGGCGCCCCAGTCGCGGTAGTAGAAGCCTTCGTCGCGCGCGAAGAGGAGCGACGAGAGCGACGCGCCGAAGCCGAGCGGCGTGCCCCAGTCGTTGGCGGCGTCGAGCCGGCGATACGCGCCGAGGCGCACCATGCGCGTGCCGTCGCTGCGCGTGAGACTGAGCTCGCCGTTCGGCTGCCAGTCGGCGACGCCGATGCGGGCGAGCGCGCGCGCCGTGTAGCCCGCGCCGAGCCGCTGCTCGACGGCCGCGCCGGTCGAGAGTCCCTCGACGCGGTTGTAGCGCGTGTAGGCGAGACCGTAGAACAGCTCCGGGCGCTGGGGCGACCAGCCGGGCTGCGCGCCGAGCGCGAGCGCCTCGTCCTCGAGCGCGCGCAGCTCCTTCGTGCCGAACAGCTCCTCGCCCGGGTCGTAGATGGACTTCGGCAGCTCGGGAGAGTTGGCGAGCTTCGCGCTGTCGCACGGCACGCGCACGGCGACCGGCAGCGTGTCGTGGAAGCGGCGGATCGTCGTGACGTAGGTGCCGGTGGAGTCGCACTGCCGCTTGCGCTCGGCGCGGCGTTCGGCGCGCCGTGCCGCACGCGCGGTGGAGTCGCCCTCGTCGCGATCGCGGCGTCCGCTCGACTCGTACACGACCGCCGGCGGCGGATCGCCGTTGACGCCCGCGTAGGTGAAGCTCTCCTGCATCGAGAAGGGGATGTGCATGAAGCCCACCTGCGCGTCCCCCTCGAGCATCTGGACGCGCGGCAGCCACCACCGCTGGTCGTGCAGCCCGTACTCGACCGTGATCGCGCTGATGTTGGCGACCATGGGCGAGATGAGCGGCTTGACGAAGCGCGGCACGGAGTCGAGGTCGGCGTCGTCGTCCACGTCCTTGATGTCGCGCCAGATATTCATCGGCTCGGAGAGCCGGTAGGCGGCGCGCACGAGCCGCGCCTGGTCGGCGTCGAACCAGAGCGAGGCGATGGCGAGGTTCCACTTCGGCTTTCGCGCGCGGACCTTGAGCTCGACGAGCCGGATCGTGCGCCCGGTCGGCAACTTCATCGTCACCGAGTCGCCGACCTCGTAGCGGTAGTACGCTTCGGCGCCGGCGGCGAGCGGGTGGATGAGGTTGTCCTCCTCGATCTTCGCCTTGGCGATCCCGTCGTTCACCATCGGCATCAGGTCGTCGCGCCCCGGATAGTAGGGCAGCGGCGACATCATGCCGGCCATGAGGCCGTTGGCGAGGTTCTGCGCGTCGTCGTCGTCGTCCATGCTGATGGACGCCTTCGCCGGGAGCGCGGCGCGCGCGCCGAGCACGTCCACCCAAGCGCCGCCGGCGCGGCTCCAGCGGACGCGCGTGACGCTCTCGCTGCGGTAGAGGAGCCGGTCGCGGCCGATGCGGCGGAAGCCCATCGCCACCGACAGCCGCTGGCGCGCGGTCGCGTCGTAGGCGCGGAGCGAGGAGTCCTGCTCGAGCCGCGCGCGCTTGGCGCGCTCGAACAGGTCGCGGGCGCGCGCGTCGGCGAAGGCGCTGGCGAGGAGCTGCGGCGTCACCTCGACGTGCAGTCGCGCCAGGCGGGCGGCGCGGCGCACGGAGTCACGCTGCACGTTCGCCTTGTGTAGCGAGTCGCGAGCGGCGCGCGCCGAGTCGGTGCGGGCGGCGGAGTCGCGAACGGCGCGGGCGCTGTCGGCGGCGGTCGTGGGCTTGGAGCCGGCGGTGATCGAGACTCCCGCCTGCAGGAGAAGCAGGAGGGGAAGCGCGGCGGCGGCGATCATGCGGAGGGCCCGACGTTGGGGGATGCCTCCGTGTACGCGCCCGCGCGCGACCGGGTTTCGGATGCTCGGCGGTCGGCTCTCGGCGGTCGGACAGGATGAGCAGGATGGACAGGATGCGCATGAGGTGCTTCATCCTGTCCATCCTGCTCATCCTGTCGAACGGCCGAGAGGTTAGTGCCGAGAGGCGCTCCTCAGAAGTACACCGCCCCCATGAACCGCGCCGGCGTGGTGTGCAGGCTGGTGCTCGTGGTGGTGGCGATCGCTCCGTTCGGCCCGCCGGGGTAGCGGAACTCGTTGTAGCCGAGCTGCAGGCCGGCGGCGACGCCCAGGCTGAAGCGTGGGTCGAGCATGTACTGCGCGCCGACGTCGCCGAACAGCCCCGCGCCCCAGCCGTGTGTGCCGGTCCCGCCCTGGTAGTTGCCGTTCACGCCGAGGGTGTTGAAGAAGGCGACCGAGTTCGCGAGCGGCCGGAAGTGCCGCAGGCCGAGGCTGAGCATTACGCTGCCGGTCGTCGCCTGCTGGGAACTCCCGGGCGATAATGGGGAGGCTGGATACGCCCGCTTCTCGCGGTTCATGCTGGCACTGACGTCGAGGACGAGCGCGCGGTTCGGCGCCGTGAAGCGCAGCGCACCGATCCCCGCGGCCTCGCCGCCGAAGATGTTGGCGGAGAGGCCCCACTGGCCGGGGTGGAAGGGGAGCGGTGCGGCGTCGGCGGTGCGCTGGGCGAACGCACACGCGGGCGCGGCGGCCGCGAGAAGGAGCAGCGCCGCGACAACGGGAAGAGACGGGCGTGTCGGCATGGGCCTCCGGAAAGTGGGAGCGAGAGCGCTCGCTCGTCGGACGGGAGCGGCGGATCACCCGCCGGCACGCCGTCACATGTTTCGTACGCCGTGGACGCCCGCCGAGCGCGGAAGGCAACGTCGTGGGGTGTCGGGTCGGAGCGAGGCGCATCCCGTGACGAGTGTCCGGCGACGAGTGTCCCGTGATGCACGATGTCCGCGCCACGACGCAGGGACGAGCGGTACCGTGCCGGTTATTGTTCTCCCATGCAGCCCTCCCTTCCCTCCTTCGGCGACATCCCGGCGGCCGACTTCGACCGCGCCGCCCGACGGGCGCTCGAGTGGGTCGAGCGCTACCTCGAGAACCCGGAGCGCTTCCCCGTCCTCTCGCGCGTCGCGCCGGGCGAGGTGCGCGCGGCGCTGCCGGCGTCGCCGCCCGCGCGGGGCGAGTCCCTCGACGCGATCCTCGACGACTTCGAGCGCGTCGTCGTCCCCGGCATCACGCACTGGAACCATCCGGGCTTCTTCGCCTACTTCGCGATCTCGAGCTCGGCGCCCGGCATCATCGGCGAGCTGCTGGCGGCGGCGCTCAACGTCAACGGGATGCTGTGGAAGACGAGTCCGAGCGCGACGGAGCTCGAGCAGGTCGCGCTCGACTGGCTGCGGCAGCTCATGGGACTCGAGGGCGAGTGGTTCGGGACGATCACCGACACCGCGTCCATCTCGACGATGCTCGCGCTCGCCGCGGCGCGCGAGGCGGCCGGGCTCGACGTGCGCGAGCGCGGCCTCGCCGGCCGCGCCGACGTGCCGGCGATGCGCGTGTACTGCTCGACGCAGTCGCACTCGTCGGTGGACAAGGGCGCGATCGCGCTCGGGCTCGGCCACCGCAACGTGGTGCACGTGGAGACCGACGGCGCTTTCCGCATGCGCCCCGACCTGCTCGCGGAGGCGATCACGCGCGACCGCGCCGCCGGCTTCCTGCCGATCGCCGCGGTGGCGACCGTCGGCACGACGAGCACGACGAGCATCGACCCGGTGCGCGCGATCGCCGACGTCTGCCGGCGCGAGGGGATGTGGCTGCACGTGGACGGCGCGTACGGCGGCGTGGCGGCGATCGTCCCCGAGCTGCGCGACGCGGTGCTCGACGGCGTCTTCCTCGCCGACTCCGTCGTCGTCAACCCGCACAAGTGGCTGTTCACGCCCATCGACTGCTCGGCGTTCTACACGCGGCGGCCGGAGGTGCTGAAGCAGGCGTTCTCGCTGGTGCCGGAGTATCTGCGGACGGACGTGGGAGGGACGGGGGACGGGGGACGCGGGATGTCGGGGGACGAGCTGCAGCGGGACGATCAATTCCGCGTCCCACATCCCTCGTCCCCCGTCCCCAACTACATGGACTACGGCGTCCAGCTCGGCCGACGCTTCCGCGCGCTGAAGCTGTGGATGGTGATCCGCGCGTTCGGCGCCGAGGGGCTGGCGGCGCGGGTGCGGCAGCACATGACGCTCGCGCGCGAGCTCGCGTCGTGGGTGGAGGCGGAGCCGTGCTGGCGGCTGATGGCGCCCGTGCCGTTCGCGCTCGTCTGCTTTCGCTACGCGCCGGACGGCGTGCCTGACGAGGAGGCGGACGCGCTCAACGAGCGGATCCTCGGCCGCGTGAACGCGAGCGGCGAGGCGTATCTCTCGCACACGAAGCTCGGCGGGCGGTTCACGCTGCGCGTCGCGATCGGCAACCTGCGCACCGAGCGACGGCACGTGGCGCGCGCGTGGGAGCTGCTCCGCGAGGCGGCGGCGGCGGAGCGCGACGCCCGGCCGTGACGCGTGTGGACGCGCGCTCCAGGCGCGCGTCGTCCGTCGCTCAGTGCGGCAGCTCCACGACGTCCATGGACGTCGTCCCGTCGTCGGCGCAGATGAGGTCGCGCGCCTCGATGAGGCAGCGCCGCGCGTCGGCACATAGGGTGCGCGTGCGCTCCTGCCGCTCGCGCCGCTCGCTCTCCGGTGCGTCGCCCGCGCGGAGGACCGCCACCGCGTCGTCCACCTGCTCGCGCGCCGAGCGCAGCAGCGCGTTGACGCGATCGAGCCGCTCGTCGCGCGTCCGCGGAAGGATCGTGCTTCGCGCGAAGGTGCCCTGCGCGATGGTGTCCTTCTCGATGTATGTCGTGCTCATGGGTCGTGCCCCCACGCGGCGGATGTGAATGGCGCGGAGCCAGCTCCGGCGACGGCCCGCGCCCCGACGACCATCGTCCCGCGCCGCCGGGCCGCCGCACCCACTCGTGTCGCGGCCCGGGCGAAGCGTTCACCAGCGCCGCACCCCGTGTGCCAGCTCGGACCCGGAGTCCAAAACATTCGTCCGCGGCCCGCGACGGACGAGCGCCGCGCGACGGTTGGTCGCGGGCGCTCGCGCATGGCGGCTCAGCTGGCACCGCCGATCGAAATCATGGGGCAGGTCGTCGATCAATACTGCGGCGGGTAGTACATGTACCCATGGCAGTTGGGGAAGGACGGATTGTCCCGCGGACCCGGCCTGTTCGCGCAGCCCGCGCCGTTCCCATTCTCGCTGTCTCGCATCCTCACGTACAGGAAGAACCCCAGACTGTCGGGCGAGTTGAAGTCGTCGCTGGCGTCCCAGTTGGTGCCCTCGGCGAGGAAGCTGAACGTCACCGCGACGCCCCAGCCGCACGTCCGCCAGTCGCTGATCGCTCCCCCTGGCCATGGCGCCGCCCCGGGGGTGTCGCAGCCGCTGATTCCCCGCTGGAGGGCGATCTCCCAACCCTGGTACGTCTTCGACCCGAGCGTGCGGCTGCTCGTCCCCAGGCTTGCCATCGGCGTGCTTCCGACGATGGTGACGGCGCTGTCGAGCGAGATGGAGAAGCCGCTCGTCGGCGTCGGAACGGCGCCCGTGACGTCGAGCAGGTGGATCTGGAAGATCACGCTCGCGTAGAGCGGCTCGCTCGGGCTTCCCTGGCGGTTGTTCATGCGTACGGTGATGAGCGTCCGCCCCCCCGTCACCGGCGTGGTGGTCACCTGCGAGGCGAAGCACGCGAAGTTCCGGCCCATGCACGGCCCGGGAGTACTCCGCATCCTCGTCGCGCCTGCTGGTTCGAGCACCGTAACGGAGACGGTGTCCTCGACGCCGCCCGCCGCGGCGACGAGTTGCGTCGTGCCGGCGGCGACCGCGTGCACTAGGCCGTCCACATCCACCGTCGCGACCGCCGCGTCGGCGGTGCGCCACGTGACGCAGCGCGTCGCGATCGGTCGGCCCTGGGCGTCACGGACCTCGGCACCGAAGTCGCGCGTCGCGCCCTGCAGCACGTACGCGGTGCCCTGCACGATGTCGGGCACGATCCGCACGGAGCCGACCGGCCGCACGTCCACGATCGAGAGCTGGATGCTCGTGCCGGGCCGGCCGGTGAGGCGGAGCTCGAGGGCGTTGTCCGTTGCGAGGGCGACGGGCAGCTCGAGCCGCGCGCCGAGCCGATCGCCTGCGGTGAGCAACGACTGGCCGTTGAGTGCGAGCCGCATGGTGACGCCGGCCGCGTCGCCGCCGGTGACGACGAGGCGGTACCAATCTCCCGGCTGGTCTGCTGCGAACGCGACGCGCTCGGCGACCGGAGCGCCCGTCGCGCGGGTGAAGGTGGCCGGACCAAGAACAGCGCCGCACGACGAGGGCGTGACCGCGGCGGAGATGTCGAGCGCGCGTCCGGTGCGTGACGACGCGGGAGCAGTCGGGGGGTCGGAACAGGCGGCGGCCGCCGCGCCGACGACGAGCAGCACGGTCGTGACCCGACCGAAGTGTCTGGGCATGAGGACCTCCGGAACCGAGGGCGGCGGCGCGGAACGTCCGGCGGCCGACTGGCCGCAGGCCGCGCCGACCCTGCGCGTTCATATGTAGGAGTTCCCGGCGCCCCGGCCATGCGGCAATGCCGGACAGGGAACTGCCGGCTGCCTGACGCGGTGCGTCCGACCCGAAGAGCGGAGCGGCAGCGGGCGTGAACGGGCGCCGCTCTGCCTGCCGCGCCGCCGATCGCGTCCGCGTTTAGGCGGTCAGAGACGGATGCTGGCGGTGACGGTGACGTGGCGGTGCCCCGCCGGCGGCGGATCGTCGGACCACGCCGTCGGGCGCCGAGCCGGTCCCTAGAGCGCACGAGAGCGCCCGCGCGATGTTCGTCGCGCGGGCGCTCGGTTGTCGCAACTCGACCGCCGCCGATCAGTACCACGGCGGGTTGAGGATCACCGGGACACAACTGCGGAGAGTGGGATTGCTCGGGTCGGAGATGTTGGCGCAGGCCGAAGGGCCGTCATTCGTGAATTCCACGTTTAGGAACAGCGAGTTCGCGTCGCGGTTGGTCCCCTCGACGAGGAAGCTGAACGTCACCCAGTCATGGAACCCGCCCGCGAGGTAGATCTGCCAGCCGGCGTACGTCTTCGTTCCAAGCGTGCGGGTCGTGGTGTGAATGGTGAACACCCTGGTGGTGACGACATTGACGGCGGCGACGGAGAGGCCGCTCACGGGTGTGAAGGCGGCACCCGTGACGTCGAGCAGTGCGAACCCCACCATGGTGTAGTGGACCGAATACGGGGTCCGGTCGCGGAGTCGCACGGTAACCAGCGTCTGCTGCCCTCCCGCGACGGGAGTGGCGGTCACTTCGGCGGCGAAGCACCCGTGGTTGACGAAGCGGCCAGAGAGCTCGTAGTAGCCAGCGCACGGCTCCGGCGTGAAGCGCGTCGTGGTCGCGCCCGCCGACTCGAGCACGGTGAGGGGAACGCTAGCCTCGACACCGCCCGCCTCGGCGACGAGCTGCGTCGTGCCGGCGGCGAGCGCGTGGGCCACGCCGTCGGCGTCCACGGTTGCGACTGTAGGGGTCGTCGTGCGCCACGTCACGCAGCGCGTCGATATCGAACGCCCCTCGGCGTCGCGCACTTCGGCGCCGAAGTCCTGCGTCGCGCCCGCGACCAGGTAGGCCGTACCCTGCAGGATCGCGGGGACGATCCGCACGGACGCGACCGGCCGCGCGTCCACGATCGAGAGCGCGACGCCGGTGCCGGGACGGCCGGTGAGGCGCAGCTCGAGGACGTTCTCGGCGGTGAGCGTGACCGGGAGCTCGAATCGCGCGCCGAGTTGGTCGCCCGCGGTGAGCAGCGACTGGCCGTTGAGCGCGAGCCGCATGGTGAGGCCAGCGGCATCGCCGCCGGTGACGACGAGCTGATACCAGTCACCCGGCTGCGCGGCGGCGAACGCGATGCGCTCGGCGACGGGCGCACCGGTCGCGCGGGTGAAGGTGCTCGGACCAAGGACGCTGCCGCACGACGACGGCGGCGCGGCGAGCACGGTGGCGAGGGAGTGCGTCGGCGACGACGACGCGGGGCTGGTCGGGGAATCGGCGCAGGCGGCGACCGCGGCGGCGAGCAGCAGCACGGTCGTGACCCGACCGAAGCGTCTGGACATGAGGACCTCCGGAACGGAGGGTGGGCGGCGGCGTCGGCGGCCAACCAGCCGCCTGCCGTGCCTGCCCTGCGCGTTCATATGTAGGAGGTCCGGGCGCGCCAACCATACGGCAACGCCCGACAGGGCGCCGAGCGCGGCCGTGGCGCGGCCGCGCCGTCAGCGGAAGCCGGCGCCGCCCCGACGGTCGTCCACGACGAAGTGCCCGCGCGCCGGCATGCGAACACGCGGCAGCGTCCGCGCATCCATCACCACGTCGCGGCCGATGACGTCGTTCTCGGCGAGCAGGAACGCCGTCAGGCTGTACAGCTCGTCCGGGCGCAGCGAGCCCGGCGCGGTCAGCGGCATCGCGCGGTGCATGTAGTCATACACGGTCGTCGCGTACGGCCAGTAGTTGCCGATCGTCTTCACGTACCTGAGATCGCGCCCGAACGGGAAGCTGTCGCGCGGCTCGCGGCCGATCAGTCGCGGGTACGGGCCCATCCCCTCGCCGTGCGGACCGTGACAGGCCGCGCACTTCTGCGCGAAGATCGCCGCGCCGGCGGCGTACGTGCCGTGGCCCGGTGGGAGTCCCTTCCCTTCCGGATTGACGTCGATGTCCCATGCGCGGATCTCGTCGTCCGTCGCCCGACGGCCGATTGTCGCGAAGCGGCTCGGAAGCGCGGGCGTCGGCCGCACGTCGGCCGGGCGGGCGACCGCTGCGGCGCCCGACGACGTGTCGCCCCGCCCGCCGCCGGCCGCGCCGCGCGTGTCGCGGCTGCACGCGGCGACGAGGAGCAGCACCGCCACGACGCCACCGTGCACGGCCGTCGCCGCTCGCCGCTCGCGAGCGCGCGTCATGCGGGCACCTCGTAGAGCACGCGGCCGTCCGGCTGCACCGCCCAGCCGCGGACGTGGTTGAAGTGGAAGTCGGTGCCCTTCCCCCGCCCCGCCGCGAACGTCGCGAGCGTCGGCTGCGCGTAGCCCGTCTCGTCCACGGCGCGGCTCAGGAGCGTCGCCGGACGTCCGTTCCACTCCCACATCAGCCGGAAGCGCGTGTGCGCCCGGGAGAGCACCGGCTCCTGCAGCTCGGCCGCGGTCCACGTGCGCCCGCCGTCGGTGCTCACGTCCACGCGCGCGATCTTTCCGCGCCCGCTCCAGGCGAGACCCGAGATCTGCACCCATCCGGGCCCGGCGAGCCGCGCCGGATACGCGGGGTGGGTGATGACCGACTTCGCGTCCATCACGAAGCTGAACTGCCGCGCCGTCCCGTTCGGCAGCGGGTCGGTGTACTTCGACGTCTCGTCGCGCGACATGTTCGGCTGATCGATCAGCTTGATCCGCCGCAGCCACTTCACGCAGGTGTTCGCCTCGTAGCCGGGCAGGAAGAGCCGCGCGGGGTAGCCGTTCGCGGGGCGCAGCGGCTCGCCGTTGAAGGCGTAGGCGACGATCGCGTCGTCCCACGCCTTGGCGATCGGGATGCTGCGCGAGAGCTTGGCCGCGTCGCCGCCCTCGGCGAGGAACCACGACGCGGAATCGCGCACGCCGACCTCGCGCAGCAGCACGGCGAGCGGCACACCCGTCCACTCGCCGTTGCTCGTCAGCCCGTCGATCATCTGCGGCGACAGCTCGGGCTTCGGGTCGCGATAGCCGGCGCGGCCGTTGCCCGAGCACTCGATGAAGTGCGTGCGCGACACGCTCGGGAAGCGCATCAGGTCGTCGAGCGTGAAGACCATCGGGCGGTCCACGAGCCCGTGCACGAGCAGCTCGTAGCGCTTCGGATCGATCATCGCGACGCCGGCGTGGTGCCGCTCGAAGACGAGATCGCTCGGCGTGATCGTCCCCGTGAGCTCGTGGATCGGCGAGTACGACGGGCCGGTGATGACGCCCGCGGGCGTGCGCGCCGGGTGCTCGAAGGGCGAGCGCGCGCTGACCGGCGACGTGCCCGGGCCCGGCGCCGCGGTCGGGTCGGCCGGCACCTGGGGCGCCGCGGTCGTGTCGGCCGCCGCGGCGGCCGCCGGTGTCGCGGGCGCGAGCGGCGCGTGGTCGAGCCGCAGCCGCTCGAGCAGCACGCCACCGGCGGTCGCGGCGACGCCGCCGAGCAGCGCGCGCCGCGAGAGGTCGGTGGTCGGCTTCTTCTCGTCTTCGCTCATGCGAGCCTCATCGCGAGCGGCCCGCGCCGCCCGTGCCGCGCGCGACGGGCGCCGGCTTGGCGACGATCGCCTCCGCCGCGCGCTGGCGCGGGATCGTCGGCGGGGGCAGATACGCGGCGTGGCCGGCGGTCGCGTACGGCACGTCGGCGGGGGCGCCGCCCGTCGGCCAGTCGTGCTCCTTGCCCGGCGAGTCGGGACGCGGCCGGGCGTCTATGTACGCCGCCACGTCGTAGGCCTGCTGCGGCGTGAGCGAGCGCCCCTGGCCGAAGGGCATGTTGTGCCAGATGAACGACGCCGCCTTGCCGCGGCGCGCCATGCTGGCGCCGACGCTGAACGATCGCGCGCCCCAGAGCGCGGGGAAGCCGGGATTTCCCTGACCGTCGGCACCGTGGCAGGTGACGCACTTCGCGCCGAAGACCTCGCGGCCGCGCGCGGTGTCGCCGTCGAGCGTCGCCGCCATCGTGTGCAGCCCCTCGGCGCCCGGCAGCGCCTTCCCCTCGCCGACCGGTACGCCGGTGGAGAGCCAGGTGATGTAGGCGAGGATGTCCTGCATCTCGCGGCTGTCCACGGGGAGCTTGCTGCCGGCGAGGCTGCGCGTGAAGCAGTAGTTCACGCGGTCGGCGAGGCCGATGACGGCGCCGGTGCGATCCATGTACTTCGGGAAGCGCGCCGCCGCGCCCGCGAACGGCGCCGCGTCGGGATTGCGGCCGGCGTCGAGGTGGCAGTTGGAGCAGGTGATCTTTCCCGGCGCGTAGCGCGGCAGGCTGTCGCCCGTGTGCAACACGAGCGCGAGGCCGCGCCGGATGGCGGCGCCAAGCGAGTCGCCCGGGATGGCCGTGGAGTCGGGCGCCTTCCAGGCGGCCGGGTCGAAGCGGGTCGCGCCGGTGGCGAGGGCGCCGCCGTCGGCGGCGTACTGGCCGGCCGGGCCCGTCGTCTTCGCCGCGCCCGTCTTCGCGGTGTCGCCGCCCGGCGCGCGGTCGGCGGCGGGCCGGCAGGCGGCGACGGTGAAGGCGGTGAGAGTGATCGCGGGAGCGATCCAGATGAACGCGCGTGCCGTCATGCTCGCTGCTCCTCGCCGCGACGTCCGCCGCGGCGCGATCCGCTGAGGTGACCCGTGCCGCCGTCGGGCGGGCGGCATTGCGCCCGTCGAGAGACTATATAACCATACAGGAGAACCGCAAGTCGGTCCGCCCGCGACGTCGCGGGGGCACTGCACGCTTCATCCGGCAATCCAGGGGGCTCGTCATGGCCGGTATTCCGCTCTCCGCGCCGCCAATCTCCGCCGAGCGCACCACGCTCGCCCGACCATCGCGGTGGGCGACGCTGGGCGTGCTCTTCGGCCTCGTCAGCGCGGCCGCGATCGCGCTCTACGGACCGATCGGCGTCTCCGGCACCTACCCGCGCTTCATCGGCGCGGTGCTGCGGCGGCTCGCGCCCGCGTACGCCGCGAGCAATCCGTACCTCGTGAAGATGGGCAGCCTCATCACCACCGAGACGATGCTCGTCGTCGGCCTGCTCATCGGTGGCTTCCTCGCGGCGTGGCTCGGACGCAGCGGTCGCGCGCCCGCCGTCGAGATGGTGCACGCCCGCGAGACGACCACCGCGCGCCGCTACGCCGATGCCTTCCTCGGCGGCGTCCTCATCATCTTCGGGGCGCGGCTCGCCGGCGGCTGCACGAGCGGCCACATCATCTCCGGCATCACCCAGCTCTCGGTGAGCGGTCTGCTCTTCGGCGCCGCCGTCTTCGGCGGCGGGATCGTCACCGCGAAGCTGCTTCACGGAGGACGCTGACATGACGCTCCTCTACGCACTCCTCGTCGGCGTCGCCATGGGCGCGCTCATCCAGCGCGTCGGCGCGTCGAGCCCGCGGATGATCCTCGCGAGCCTGCGGCTCGAGAACCTCACGATCATCAAGTTCATGGCGACGACGATCGCCGTCGGCACGGTCGTCGCCTACCTGCTGAGCCTCTGGATGCCGATGCACTTCGACATCAAGCCGACGTACGTCATCGGCGTCGCGCTCGGCGGGTTGATCTTCGGCGTCGGCTTCGCCGTCGGCGGCTACTGCCCGGGCACCTGCGTCGTCGGGATCGGCGAGGGGCGCCGCGACGCGATCGCCGCGCTGCTCGGCGGCATCACCGGGGCGCTCGTCTTCACGCTCGTCTACACGCTGATCGAGGGAACGCTGATCAAGCCGCTCAACTACGGCAAGATCACGCTCGCCTCGGTGCTGCACCTGCCGGCGGTGGTAGTGGCCGTCGGCCTCGCCGCCGTGTTCCTGACGGCGGTCACGCTGCTCCCCACCGTGCGGCGCCCGACGCCGACCGGCGCCACGCGCGCCTAACGACAGCGGCATGCACCGGCGCCCTCGGGCGCCGGCACGCTCGTCACGCTCGCGCCCCGCCGCGGCCTTCCCGGCCCGCGGCGGGGCGCGTCGCGTCGAGCCGACTCGTGCACCGCCCCTACGCGCCCGCCCGTCGGGCAAAACCCTCCACCGCATTCCCGTACAGTCATGTAATCCATCGCCTGTCAGCGTCGCCGCGCCGGGGGCGTAGCGTGCAGGCGGCGGGCGCGCCACGACGTGCGACGCGACCGCGGGGGTTCGCTCTCTCTCGTCCGAGGCTCCCATGCGGAGACGTCGCGCTCGCGCACGGCGCGCACCGCTACTCGTCGTCGCGGCGCTCCTGCTCGTGGCGGCTGCGCCGACACGCGTGCTGGCGCAGCCGGAGCGCGCGCGGTCGGCGCGCGCGCGATGGGTGGTGACGCGCGACGCCTTCGCCGACCTCTGGTACCACGGGCTCGCCGTGATCGGCGCGGACGGCTACGGTCCGCTGTCCCTGTACGCGGCGGCGTACCGCGCCGACGTTCGGACCGTCAAGCACCGTCGCGGCTCCGTGACGCGCCTCGACGACGCCGCGGCAGAGCTCCGCGCCGAGCTCCGCGCGGACAGCGCCTACGAGGTGCTCCACTTCGTTCCCGCGTACTTCGTGGGCGAGGATCCGGTGGCGGTGCTCGCCGCGCTCCGCCGCGCGCTGACGGCCGGCGTCGCGGCACGGCCCGGGAGCGGCGCGCTCGACACCCGGGCGGCGGCGGTGGCCGGCGCCCTGCCGACGGCGCGGGAGCGGCGATCGCTGCTCGCGCTCGTCGACCTGCTGGACGACGAGTGGCGGGCGTTCGTGCGCGACGACCGCGCCGGACGCGCGCCCGACGCGATCTCCGTCGCGCGCCTGCAGGACGAGTGGGACCGCACCTTCGCGCCGCCGCTCGCCGGCTGGCTCGACGTGGTGGGCCGTGGGCGCGGCGGCGTCATCGTCGTCGTTCCGGCGGTCGGCGCCGAGGGGCGCATCGTCGCCGGCGCCGGGACGCGGCGGGCGGTGGTCGTGGTGACCGCCGACGTGCGCTCCGCCGGGCCGACCGGCCCGCTCCTCGCGGCGGTGCGCGAGCTCGCCTTCCCGCTGCTGGATGCCCTGCCGTCCGCGTCGGTGGCATCGGCGTGGGGCGACGGCGCCGACCGCGTCGCGGCGTCGCGCGCCCGGGACGTCGCGGCCGTGCGCGGCGGCGCGCTGCTGCTGGAGGGCACCGCGCCCGCTCTGGCCGCGCGATACCGGCGGTTCTACCTCGAGGCTGCGCCGCCGGGCCCGGCGGCGCAGCCGTCGTTCGAGCAGGCGTACCCGCTGGACGCGCGTGCGGAGCGTGCGCTGCGGTCGGCGGCGTCGCGCTTCGCGGCGCCGCCGACCGCGATGCCGCGGCCCGCCCACACCGAACGTTGAGCGGTCGCGCTCACGCGTCGCTCATTCTCGCCATCGAACCGAGGATTCCGACATGACGAATAGATCGGTCATCTCCATTTTGACGCTCGCCGCGCTGCTCACCGGGCGCGCGTCCGTCGCGTCGGCCACCGACGGCCATTTCCTGCACGGCGTCGGCGCGATCAACTCCGCGATGGGCGGCGTCGGCGTCGCCGGGTCGAGCAGCCTGCTCGGCGCCTTCTACGTGAACCCCGCCGGCCTGCGCGCCTTTCACGGTACGGCGACGGAGCTGGGCTTCGAGCTGTTCAAGCCGGACCGCACGCTCTCGAGCAGCGCTGGTCCGGCGAGCGGCTCGACCACGAGCAGCAGCGAGTTCGTGCCCATCCCGGCCTTCGGCTGGAGCCAGGAGCTCTCGGGTGGAAAGCTCACCGTCGGCGTGGCCGGACTGGGCATCGGCGGCTTCGGCGTGGACTACCATCTCGACCCAAGCAACCCACTGCTCGCGCCGCGCCCGTACGGGTTCGGCCAGATGTACAGCAACTTCTCGCTCCTGCGGATCATCCCGGCGGTCGCGTATCAGGCGAGCGCGCGGCTGCGGCTGGGCGCGGCGCTGAACGTGGACTGGGCAATGCTCGCCGTTGATCCGATGCCGGTCGCCGCGCCGGCGGTGGATCCGGGACCGGACGGCACTCCGGGCACGGCCGACGATCGCGCCTACTACTCCCGCGCCACCGACGCCGACGGCTCGTTCGGATTCGGCGCGCAGGTGGGGCTCCAGTACGCGCTCACGCCGACGGTCACGGTGGGCGCGTCGTACACGACGCCGCAGGTCTTCCAGAAGTTCGAGTTCGGCGCCGTCTACGAGAACCCGAACCTGGCGAGCTTCAACACGCCGCGCACGATCCGCTTCGCGATGGACGTCCCCGCGGTGTACGCCGCCGGGCTCGCCTGGTCGCCTAACGAGGCGTGGTCGATGGGCGCGGATGGCCGCTACATCACGTACGCCAGCACCCGCGGCTTCGAGGCGTCGGGCTTCGCGGCCGACGGCGCGGTGAAGGGCTTCGGCTGGCGCAGCATCTGGAGCGCGGCGGGCGGGCTGCAGTACAAGCCGAGCGCGCGTGTCGCCCTGCGCGCCGGCTACAACTACTCGGAGAACCCGATCCCGGAATCGCTGACGATGTTCAACGCGCCGGCGCCGGCCATCGTGCAGCACCACGCCACGCTCGGCGCGGGCTACCTGTTCCGGAACGGCTTCGGCGTGGACGTCGCCTACTACCGCGCGTTCAAGAACACGATCACCGGGCCGTTCCAGACGCCGGCGGGGCCCGCGCCCGGCACGTCGGTCTCGAGCTCGCTCTCCGAGAACTCGTTCCTCCTCGGCTTCACCTTCCATCCGGGCAGCGGGACGCGCTGAACGGCGACGCGGCGGCGCGGTGACCGCAAGCCACCGCGCCGCGGCGTCGGGCGAAGGCCGACGGGATCGCGGGCATTGCCTGACCCCCCGGGCCGCGCCGCGCCCATAATATCACCCTGTAGTCATACAGTTTACCAGTCACCTCCGACCCGGAGGGAGACAGATGCCCGACATCGTGATCCTGGGCGCCGGCACCGCCGGCACGATCATGGCCAACCGCCTGGCCAAGCTGTACGCCGACGACCTCGCGCGCGGGCGGACGACGATCACCGTCGTGGACGAGGACGATCGCCACGTCTACCAGCCCGGCCTCCTCTTCGTGCCGTTCGGGGTCTATCGCCCCGAGCAGCTCGTGCGCTCGAAGGCGCGCCTGCTGCGCCGGGACGTGCGCTACGTCCACGCCGAGGTGGAGCGCGTGGAGGTGGACCGGCAGGTGGTCCTGCTGCGGGGCGGCGCCGCGCTCGACTACGACGCGCTCGTCGTCGCGACGGGGACGCGCATCGCGCCGGAGGAGACGGAGGGGCTGACCGGGCCCGGGTGGCGGGAGCGCATCTTCGACTTCTACTCCCTCGACGGGGCAACCGCGCTGCGCGACGCCCTCGCCCGCTTCGATGGCGGCAACGTCGTGGTGAACATCGTCGACATGCCGATCAAGTGCCCGGTCGCGCCGCTGGAGTTCGCCTTCCTCGCCGACTGGTACTTCACGAAGCGCGGCATCCGCGACCGCGTCACCATCACGTACGTCACGCCGCTCGACGGCGCGTTCACGAAGGCGACGTGCTCCGCCGCGCTCACGCACCTGCTGCACGACAAGGGCATCGGCCTCGTGACCGAGTTCAACGCGGGACGCGTGGACGGCGAGACGGGCACCCTCCACTCGTGGGACGAGCGCGAGATCCCCTTCGATCTCCTCGTGACGATCCCGCTGCATCTCGGCGCCGCCTTCGTCGGTCGCTCTCCTGGGCTCGGCGACGACATGGGCTTCGTCCGCACCGATCCGCACACGCTCCAGTCGCTCGCGTCGCCGGCCATCTTCGCCATCGGCGACGCGACCAACGTGCCGGCGTCGAAGGCGGGCTCGGTGGCGCACTTCGAGGCCGAGGTGCTGACCGGGAACGTGCGCCGCTTCCTCGCCGGCGAGCCGCTCCGCCCCGACTTCGACGGCCACGCCAACTGCTTCATCGAGACCGGCTTCGACAAGGCGCTGCTCATCGACTTCAACTACGACGTCGAGCCGCTGCCGGGGCGCTTCCCGCTCCCGCGGCTCGGACCGATGCGGCTGCTCGAGGAGTCGCGCCTCAACCACCTCGGCAAGCTCGCCTTCCGCTGGGTCTACTGGAACGCCCTGCTGCCGGGCCACGACATCCCCGGCGTCGGCGCGCGGATGTCCATGCGCGGCAAGCGGCCGGGCCCGACGCCGCCGCCGCCATCGTCTTCGATCACCACACCATCCCCGACCGCGCAGGAGCAGCCTGCGGGGAGCACACCATGACGACCACCATCGCACTCACCGTCCTCGAGGTGGATGCCGAGGGATTCCTCCAGAAGCCGGAGCAGTGGAACGAGGAGATCGGGCGGGAGATCGCCGAAGCGGCGGGAATCGTCCCGCTGACCGAGCGGCACTGGCAGGTGATCCGCTTCATGCGCGAGACGTTCCTCGGCACGGGGCAGGCGCCGTCCATTCGCTCGCTCGGCAAGGAGTCGGGCGTCCCGATCAAGGAGCTGTATCAGCTCTTCCCCAAGGGCCCCGCGAAGCTCGCCGCCAGGATCGGCGGCATCCCGAAGCCGCACGGTTGCATCTGACCCGGAGTCACTCATGTCCGACACGATCGAGAAAGTCTCCATCATCGTCTCGAAGGGCTCCTTCGAGGGGATCTACCCGGCGCTGATCATGGCCAACGGCGCGCGGATGGAAGGCATCGAGGCCAACGTGTTCTTCACCTTCTTCGGGATGGACGCGATCAACACGAAGCACTACGAGCATCTCAAGGTCGCCACCGTCGGCAACCCCGCGCTGCACCTGCCGACGATGCTCGGCGGACTGCCGGGCGTGTCGTCGTTCGTCACGCACCAGATGGAGAAGAAGATGGAGGAGCTGGACATCCCGCCCGTGCCGGAGTTCGTGACGATGCTCGCGGACTCGGGCGCGAAGCTCTACGCGTGCAAGGCGTCGGTGGACATGTTCGGCCTGACGCGCGACGACTTCATCGAGGAGCTCGAGGGGATCATCACCGTCGGCGAGTTCTACCAGCTCGCCGCGGGTGGCCAGATCATCTTCACCTGACGTGGAGGCGCCATGACCGCGATCGCATCGACACCGCCCGCCGTCGCGCCGCTCGCGACGCCGGCGCCGGCCCCGGCAGCCGAGGCCGAACAGCGCTTCTCGATGGTGCTCTGGCTGCACGACGACTACATGCAGGTCGTCGAGTTCGGGATGGACGGCGTGACGCCGCTCGTCGTGGACGAGACGCAGCCGCTCGGCGCGGAGCGTGGGCCGAACCCGGCACGGCTGCTCGGCGCGGCGGTCGGGAGCTGTCTCGGGGCGAGCCTGCTCTACTGCCTGCGCAAGGCCCGCATCGGCGTGACCGACCTCCGGACCACGGTCGAGGGAACGATGGTGCGGAACGACCGCGGCCGGCTGCGCATCGGCGAGCTGCGCGTGCGGCTCGCGCCGACGGTGCCGGAAGCCGAGCGCCCGCGCATGGCGCGCTGCCTCGAGATCTTCGAGGACTTCTGCATCGTCACGCAGAGCGTGCGCACCGGGATCGACGTCGCGGTGCGAGTCGAGCCCATGCCGTGAGCGGACCGGAGGTGATCGTCAGAGCGGGGCAGCTGCGCCGGCGTGGCGCAGCTGCCCCGCGGCGCGCGCACCTTGTCTCGCGCCGTCAGGCGCGATGCATCCCGGTGGTCGAGATGCCGAACAGCCGGTACGTCGGGCAGCTCCCGACGAGCCCGGTCACGAGCGGGAGGAGCCCGAGATAGCCCCACGGCGTCCTGGGCCCGACGAAGACGAGCGCGAGCAGGACGAGGCCGAACAGGACGCGCAGGACGCGGTCGGTGGTGCCCTCGTTGCGCGGAAGGATATTGGCGAGCATGGGACGATCCTCCAGAAAGGGGAAATCGAAGCTCGCACGTGCATCCCCAACATGCGGATCGGCGCGCGCCCGTGCGTCGGGCATCGCCCGACGGCGGCGGTTGTCGCCGCGGGCCTGTACGACTAAACTACCGCACGGAAATATGGTTGCCGATTCCTCGCCGAGGTGCCCGTGGGCAAGCTCTCTCTGACACCGGAAGTCCTGGCGCTGATCGCCGAGCGGTTCAAGGCGCTCGCCGAGCCGGCGCGTCTGCAGATCCTCACCTGCCTCCGGCGGCGCGAGATGACCGTCACCGAGCTGGTGGAGGAGACGGGCCTCGGACAGGCGAACGTGTCCAAGCATCTGCAGCTTCTCTACGGCCTGGGGTTCGTCGCCCGGCGGAAGGAGGGGCTCTACGTCTACTACTCGCTCGCCGACAAGAGCGTGTTCCAGCTCTGCGACATCATGTGCGACCGGCTGGACACGGAGGCGCGGAACCGCCGCAAGCTGCTCGCCTCCTGACGGTTCGTGATCGTCTGTTCCACGGGGCCGTGACGCGCGCGTCACGGCCCCGCTTGTAAGAGGCGGGGCGCACGCGGTACTGTTCGCCATGGGCGAAGCCATCGCGGGAGAGCGACCAGCGCGTCTCCGGCGAGTAGGCGGCGGTGACCCGGATGCGAGGGCGACGCGATGAGTGCATCGCTCATCCTCGTGCTCGTGGTCGTCGCGGCCTACCTCGCCGCGCACGTCGCGTTCGACTGGCTCGGCCGACGATTCCTGATCGCCTCGGGCGCCGAGTACCTGATGCTCGGCATCCTGCTCGGGCCGCAGCTGTCGGGCATCCTCTCGCGCGAGGCGGTGGAGAGCCTCGCGCCGGTGACGACGCTCGCGCTCGGGTGGGTCGGCGCGGTGGTCGGCGTGCAGTTCTACCTGCCGTCGCTCGTGCGCGTCAACGCCATCACCTACGGCGTGGCGCTCACCGAGTCGTGCCTGACGTTCCTCGTCGTCGGCCTGCTCGAGACGCTGGCGATCGGGTGGCTGTCCGACGTGCCGTTCACGGTTGCGGCGGCACCGGCGGCGGCGCTGGCGGGCATCGCGACCGCGTCGTCGAGCGCCGGGGTCGCGCTCGCGGCGCGCCACCTGCGCGCGCGCGGCGCCGAGGTGGAGCAGCTCGGCATCTCGTCGCTCGTCAACGGGACGGTGGCCGTCGTCGCGTTCGGGGTGATCGCCAGCATCTGGCACCCGCCCGTCTTCGTCCTCGGCCGCGCGATCACGCCGACCGAGTGGGTGGCGGTCACGCTCGGCATCGGCGTCGTGGGAGGCATCCTCTTCCACCTGTTCCTCGGCCGCGAGAGCCATGTGGACCGTCTGTTCATCTCGCTCACCGGCGGGGTGATCCTGGTGAGCGGCGCGGCGTCGTACGTGCGCGTCTCGCCGCTGCTCGCGGCGCTCTGCTTCGGCGCGATCCTCGTCAACACGTCGCGCTCCCGCGCCGAGATCGTGGCCGCGCTGACGCGTGTGGAGCGCCCCTTCTACTTCGTGCTGCTCGTCTTCGCGGGCGCGGCATGGCGGCCGAGCACGAGCGCGTGGTGGCTGCCGGTGGTCGTGCTCTTCCTCGCGGCGCGCACGGCGGGCAAGCTCGGCGGCGCGCGGATCGCGGCGCGATGGAGCGGGATGCTCCCCGTGCTCGGCCCCGACTGGGGGCGTGCGCTGCTCGGACAGGGACCGCTCGCCCTCGCGATCGCGCTGAGCTACGTCTACCTGGGGGGCGCGATCCCCTACCTCGTGTTCACCGCGGCGGTCGTGTCGGTGCTGCTCACCGACCTCCTCTCGCCGCAGCTCGTGCGCTCGGTGCTCGCGCCGCTGATCGAGGAGCGGCAGCTGCGGTCGGCGCGACACGTCGCCGCGGCGCGCGCGCGCGGTGCCGCGCCGCGCGGCGCCCCGACGCAGAGCGCCGCGGCGCAGAACCCCGCGCCACAGAGCGCCGCGCCGCAGAGCGCCGCACCGCAGAGCGCGGCCGAGGCGCCGCCGGGGGCGGAGCCCGTCCCGACCCGTCCCGAGGAGGCCTGAGTGCGCCGCGCCATCATCCTCGCGCTGCTCTTCGGCGGGATGCAGCTCCTGCTGCCGCTCGGCGCCGCGGGACCGGGCGGCGAGTCGCTGCTGGCCTTCGGCTTCCTGATCCTCGTCGCGTACACGACCGGCGAGCTCGCCTCGGCGGCGCGGCTGCCGCGCATCATCGGCTACATCGCGGCGGGCGTGCTGTTCGGACCGTCGGTGCTCGACACGGTCACCGCGACGGCGATCGAGCAGCTCGCGCCGGTCAGCTCGCTCGCGATCTCGCTCATCGCGTTCCTCGCCGGCGCGGAGCTGCGCTGGGGCGAGGTCAAGGAGCGGGGGCGCGCGATCCTGACGATCCTCGGAACGGAGATGAGCTTCTCCTTCCTCTGCATCGTCGCGCTGCTCGTCGCCCTGCGCAACGTGATCCCGTTCCTGCACGGGACGTCGGGGCTGGCGATGGTCGCTTTCAGCGTCCTGTTCGCGGTGATGGCGTCGGTGCACTCGCCGGCGGTGACGATGGCGCTGCTGAACGAGACGGGGGCGAGCGGTCCGGTGGCGCGCACGACGCTCGGCGTGGTGCTCGTGTCGGACCTCGTCATCGTGCTGCTGTTCAGCGGCGCGCTCGCCCTCGCGCAGAGCGTCGTGCCTCCGACGGGCACCGACGCGCCGGCCGTCTCGCTCATCGCCGTGGTCTGGGAGATCGGCGGGGCGGTGATCGTCGGGGCCGTGCTCGGCGGCGGGATCGCGCTCTACCTGCGCTTCGTGCGCCAGGAGCTGTTCCTGTTCGCGATCCTCGTCGCCTTCTTCGGGACGGAGATCGCCCGCCTGGCGCACACCGAGACGCTGCTCACGCTCCTCACCGCCGGCTTCATCGCCGAGAACGTGTCGCACGACGAGCACAGCGAGGCGCTGCGCCACGCGATGGAGCGCTCGGCGGCGCCGGTCTTCGTCGTCTTCTTCGCGCTGGCGGGCGCGCACATCTCGATCGGCGACGTCGCCGCGGTGTGGATGCTGGTCCTGCCCATCGCCGCGGTGCGCATCGCGGCCATCTGGACGGGGTGCCGGTTCGGGGCGCGCTGGGCCGGCGTCCGCGGCGAGGAGGGGAAGTACGTCTGGATGGGGCTCGTGTCGCAGGCCGGCGTCGCGATCGGCCTCGTGACCGTCGTCGCCGACGTCTACCCGAGTCGCGGCGGCGAGCTCCGCGCGCTCTTCCTCTCCGTGATCGCCATCAACGAGACGCTCGGCCCGATCCTCTTCCGCACGGCGCTCGTGCGCAGCGGCGAGATCACGGAGTCCGCCGCGGCCGCCGCCGGCGCTCGCCAAGCGGCGCATTGAGCCGGCTGCTGATCGTCTCGACGCGGCTGCCGGTGACGCTGACGACCGACGACAGCGGCACCTCCGTCGTGCCGAGCGTCGGCGGCCTGGCGACGGGACTGCGCGGGCCGCACGAGCGCTCGGGCGGCGTGTGGATCGGCTGGCCCGGCCAGGCGGCGCCGTCCGACGTCGGACGCCGCGAGGAGATCGCGCGGCTCCTCGCCCAGCACCGCACGGCGCCGGTGTGGCTCACCCAGAGCGAGGTGACGCGCTTCTACGAGGGCGCCGCCAACGGCGTGGTCTGGCCGCTCTTCCACTACCTGATCGACCAGCTCCCGCTGCGCGTCGAGCACTGGGACGCCTACGAGTCGGTGAACGCGCGCTTCGCCGACGCCGTCATGGCGCACTACCGGCCCGGCGACCGGATCTGGGTCCACGACTATCAGCTCATGCTGCTCCCCGCCCTGCTGCGCGCGCGGCTGCCGGCGGCGGCGCGCATCGGCTTCTTCCTGCACATCCCCTTTCCATGCGACGAGGTGTTCGCCACGCTGCCGCCGCGCGAGGCGGTGCTGCGCGGCCTGCTCGGCGCGGACCTCGTGGGCTTTCACACGGCGGCGTACGCGCGGCACTTCGCGGCGTCGGTCGAGCGCGTGCTGCACCTGCCGGCGTCGCCCGACGCCGTCGAGATGGATGGGCGCCGCGCGCGGATCGGCGTCTTCCCGATGGGCGTGGACGCCGCCGACATCGAGGCGCGCGCGCAGCAGCCGGAGGTGACCGCCGAGGCGGCGACGCTCGCTCCCGTCGCGCCCGCCGACGACGCGGCTCCGAACGGCGACGTGGCGCTCTTCGTCGGCGTGGACCGGCTGGACTACACGAAGGGGATCCCGCGGCGGCTGCTCGCCTTCGAGACGCTGCTCGAGCGTCATCCGGAGCTGCACGAGCGCGTCCGCCTCATTCAGGTGGCGGTGCCGTCGCGCACCGGCGTCCGCGCGTATCAGAAGTTCCGCAACCAGGTGGACGCGCTCGTCGGGCGCATCAACGGCGCGTTCGGCACGCCGCGGTGGACGCCGGTGCACTACCTCTACCGGAGCATCCCCGACGCGCAGCTGCTCGCGCTCTACCGCGCCGCGCGGGTCATGCTCGTCACGCCCGTCCGCGACGGGATGAACCTCGTGGCGAAGGAGTTCGTCGCCTGCCGCGCGGACGAGGACGGCGTGCTCGTGCTGAGCGAGTTCGTCGGCGCCGCGGCGGAGCTCTCGGACGCGCTGTGCGTCAACCCGTACGACGTGAGCGCGACGGCCCACATGTACCACCGCGCGCTCGTCATGTCGCGCGACGAGCGGCGCGCGCGCATGCGCTCCCTCCGCGCCCGCGTGCGCTCCTACGACGTGCACGCGTGGGCCGACTCGTTTCTGGGCTCGTTGGATGAGGCGGTGAGCGGTGGGCGGTAGGCGGTAAGCGCGAGCCCATCCCCTGTCATCCTGAGGGAGCGTAGCGACCGAAGGATCGCGGTGCCTTACAGCGATCCTTCGCTTCGCTCGGGATGACGAGGAATGGGCTCGCGCGTCCCGAGTCCCGCGTCCCGCTTACCCGTAACCGCCGGCAACGTCAGCGTGAACGTCGAGCCGACGCCGGGGACGCTTTCGAGCGTGAGATCGCCGTGCATCGCGCGGGCGAGCGATCGCGAGATCGCGAGGCCGAGCCCGACGCCCTGTTGGCTCTCGGCGGTGCGATGGCGGTCGACCTGGACGAACGGCTCGAAGACGCGCTCGACCTGCTCGGGGGCGATGCCGCGGCCGGTGTCGCTGACGCGCACGTGGACGACGCCCGCGGCGTCGTCGCGCTCGCAGGTGAGGGCGACGCGACCACCGACGTCGGTGAAC
>DATMHT010000522.1:0-4161 GCA_035554795.1 Gemmatimonadaceae bacterium
CGCCTGACGCGGCCGCTCTTCACGCTGCTCGGCCACGGCGTGTCGGGGCGCGACATCATCCTGATCGTCGGCGGCATCTTCCTCATCGGGAAGGCGACGTTCGAGATCCACGGCAAGATCGAGGGGCACGACGCCGAGGGCGAGGGCTCGGCGAAGCGCGCGGCGCGGTCGCTGACGAAGGTCGTGCTGCAGATCATGCTGATCGACATCGTCTTCTCGCTCGACTCGGTGATCACCGCGGTCGGCATGGTGGACGAGGTCACGATCATGATCGCGGCCAACATCGTCGCGCTCTTCATCATGCTCGGCGCGGCGGGACCGATCGCCGGCTTCGTGGACCGCCACCCGACGATCAAGATGCTCGCGCTCTCCTTCCTCGTGCTGATCGGCACGAACCTCGTGGCGGAGGGCTTCGGCGTGCACATCCCGAAGGGCTACACCTACTTCGCGATGGGCTTCTCGGTGCTCGTCGAGATGCTGAACCTGCGGCTGCGGACGAAGGGGACGGGTGGCGCGGTGGGGGCGGGTGAAGGACCAGGGGCCGTGGGCGGGTGAACCGGTTGGCGGTTGGCGCGAGCAAGGAGACCGGCGCGCCGGATCGCGCTTACCGCCTACCGCCTACCGCCAACCGCCCACCCGCTCACTGGCCCGTCCAGTGCATGACCTCCCGCGCATGTCCTCCGCCGACACGCGCGCCGAATCCTGGAACGAGCTCACCGACCTTCTGTTCGCCGGGTCGTGGCGCGAGCGGATGGGGCGCTTCCGCTCGACGTGCGCCTTTCGCGGCGTGCCCGACGCCGCGCACGACCTGCGCACGACGCTGACCCGGCTCGGCGCGCGCGCCGGAGATCTCGAGGGGCACATCCTGCGCAACTTCCGCAAGTACGCGCAGGCGCAGGTCCCCTTCGGCCATCCGGGCGGCCCGACCGACTCGCTCTGGAACTGGCTCGCCATCGCCCAGCACCACGGCCTCCCGACCCGGCTGCTCGACTGGACGTACTCGCCCTTCGTCGCCCTGCACTTCGCCACCGAGGGAGTCGAGTGGTCGGAGCGCGACGCGGCGGTGTGGGTGGTGGACTACGGGCGCACGAACGCGTTCCTCCCGGCGCCGCTGCAGCGGGTGCTCAACGACGAGGGCGCCCACGTCTTCACCGCCGAGATGCTCGGACGGGCCGCGCCGACGCTCGGCGAGTTCGACGCGCTGGCCGACGAGCAGTTCGTCGTCTTCTTCGAGCCGCCGTCGCTCGACGACCGGATCGTCAACCAGTTCGCGCTCTTCTCGCTCCTCTCCGATCCGCGCGTCGGACTGGAGCAGTGGCTGGCCGCGCACCCCGAGGTGTGGCGCCGCATCGTGATCCCGGCGTCGCTGCGCTGGGAGGTGCGCGACAAGCTGGATCAGGCCAACATCACCGAGCGCGTGCTCTACCCGGGGCTCGACGGGTTGTGTCGGTGGCTGGCGAGGTACTATACGCCCAGGGGATAGGGTAGAGCGTGTAGGGGGTAGGGTGTAAAAAGCCGCCCGGGAAGCGTCGTAATGCTTCCCGGGCGGCTTGTCTACACCCTACCCCCTCGCCGTCAGGCCGCCAGCTTACCCGCCGGCTGCCACGACTGGTGGCCGCGGACCATGCCGACGTAAAAGAACCGGGCGGGCGGGAAACCGGGGACGCCGATCTCCAGGGTGTCCCCTTCGGTGAGGGCGGACTGCTCGCCGATCGCGTTCAACGCGTCGGCGAACGACTCGCTCTGGACGATGCCGGCCTCGCGAACCTCCTCGGGACCGGAGAGGGCGAACTTGAAACGTGGCATAGGAGCTCTCCTCGCGTGGTGAGGGAGCGGATGGGCCGCGGGTGGCACCATGCGTCCGCCGGCTCTCCTTCCTCGTGCGCTCTTCTACACCGACGTGTGGGGAAAGTGCGGCGGAGCGAGGGCCGTAGGGCCTAGGCCCTCTTCCTCGCTCCATGCATCGCGATCCCGCCGAATAGGTGCGGTCGCACCCGCTCCACCGTGAACCCTTCCTCCTCGAGCGCCGCCGAGAAGGCGCGCCACGAGACGAAGTGGTCGATCGAGCGGGCGATGTAGCCGTAGACGACCGGCTCGCGGTGCCAGAGCCATCCCACCAGGTCGCCGGCAACGCGCAGGTAGCCGAGGAAGAGCGCGCGCCAGAGCGCCGACTCGGGACGGTAGAAGTCGAGCACGAGCAGCCGGCCGCCCGGCTTGAGGACGCGCGCGCACTCGGCGATCGCGGCGCGGAAGTCGGGGACGTTGCGGAAGCCGTAGCCCGCCATGACGAGGTCCACCGATGCGTCGGCGACGCCGTCGAGCTGCGTCATGTCGCCGACGCGGAAGGCGACGGTCCCCGCCGCGCTGCCGGCGAGCGCGCGGCGGCGCGTCTTGGCGGCGTCGATCATCGCCGGCGACGCGTCCACCCCCGTCACACGCGCGCCGGCGATCCGGCTCGCGGCGGAGAAGGCGAGGTCGCCGGTGCCGCAGGCGAGGTCGAGCACCACCGCGCCCGTCGCCGGCGCGGGGTCCATGCCGGCGACGGCATCGGCGAGCAGCTCCTCCTTCCAGCCGCGGTCCATGCCGAAGGAGAAGATCCGCGTGAAGCGGTCGTAGCGCGTCGCGACGATGTCGAACATCGGCGTGACGAAGCGCTGCTTGATCGCCGGATCGCCGAGGTGCGCGTCGACGTCGAGGTCGCGGAGAGGTGTGGGCATGGAGCGGGGGACGGGGGACACGGGACGGGGGACGCGGCGGAAAGTCGCCGTAGTGCGCTGCCCCCACCTCGAAGTCTACGCTCGCGACTTCGATTCCCGTCACCCTTCCGCCGCACGGCGCATCCCAATTTCCCGTCCCGCGCCCCGCGTCCCGCGTCCCGCGTCCCCCGTCCCCCGTCCCCCGTCCCCGTCCCGCTTACCGCCCTCCCCTCCGCCGCGTATCCTATCCGCCCATGCCGCCCCGCCGCCCGCCCTCCGGCCGCGCTCGCCAGTCGTCCATCTTCGTGCGCGGCCTCGCCGGCGAGCGGCCGGGAGTGCCGGTGGACCCGGCGCGGCTCGAGGCGGCGGCGCGCGACCGGATGACGGCCGAGGCGTTCGCGTACGTCGCCGGCGGCGCCGGGAGCGAGCGGACGATCGCCGCCAATCGCGACGCTTTCGGCCGCTGGCGCATCGTGCCCCGCGTCCTCCGCGACGTCTCGACGCGCGACAGCTCGATCGAGCTGTTCGGCGCGCGCCTCCCCGCCCCGCTGCTGCTCGCGCCGATCGGCGTGCTCGAGATGGCGCACCGCGACGCGGACGTCGCCGTCGCGCGCGCCGCCGCCTCGCTCGGCGTGCCGATGATCTTCTCCAACCAGGCATCGCGCGCGATGGAAGAGTGTGCGCGCGCCATGGACGCCGTCGCGCCGGCCGCGCCCCGCTGGTTCCAGCTCTACTGGAGCACGTCGAACGACCTCGTCGCGAGCTTCGTGCGCCGCGCCGAGGCGTGCGGCTGCGGCGCGATCGTGCTGACGCTCGACACGACGATGCTCGGCTGGCGCCCGCGCGACCTCGACCTCGGCTGGCTCCCCTTCCTGCGCGGCCAGGGGATCGCGCAGTACACGAGCGACCCAATCTTCCTCGCCAGCCTCGCGCAACCGACTCCGGACGCGGCGGCGGACGCACCGCGCGCGCCGGTCAGCCTCGCGTCGCTGCGCGCCCTCGCCGGCATCGTCCGCCGCCATCCCGGCCCGCTCGCGGACAAGCTGCGCTCGGGCGCGCCGCGCGCCGCGGTGCAGCGCTTCGTCGCCACCTACTCGCGTCCGTCGCTGACCTGGGACGACCTCGACTTCCTCCGCGGCCTCACGCGCCTGCCGATCCTGCTCAAGGGCGTGCTCCACCCCGACGATGCGCGCCGCGCGCTCGACGCGGGGATGGACGGCGTGATCGTCTCGAACCACGGCGGCCGCCAGGTGGACGGCGCGATCGCGACGCTCGACGCGCTGCCGGACGTGGTCGAGGCGGTCGCGGGACGCGCGCCGGCGAACAGGGCCGCGGTTTCGCGGTGGTGGCGGCCGAGGTGCGCAACCTGGCGCAGCGCTGCACCGCGGCGGCCGGCGACATCAAGCAGCTGATCGACGCGGCGACGCAGAAGGTGGAGACCGGAACCGTGCTGGTGCACCAGGCC
>DATMHT010000523.1:0-2981 GCA_035554795.1 Gemmatimonadaceae bacterium
GCCGCGAACTGCGCGAGCTGCCACAAGGAGGACCGCACCGGCTCGCCGCCGACCTTCCCGAGCCTGGTGGACATCGGCACGCGCCGCACGCGCGACGAGATCGCGGCGGTGATCCGTGGCGGCGGCAGCCGCATGCCCGCCTTCGGCGAGAAGTTCGACAGCGGCGCGATCAACGACCTCGTGGAGTTCCTCGTCACCGGCCACGACGTCGCCGAGAAGGCGGGGCACGACCCGACGTTCCTGAAGTACCGCAACGACGGCTACGACATCTTCCTCGACCCGCAGGGCTACCCCGCCATCTCGCCGCCGTGGGGGACGCTCACGGCGATCGACCTCAATCGCGGCCGGATCGCGTGGCAGATCCCGTTCGGGGAGTACCCGGAGCTGGTCGCGAAGGGAATGCACAACACCGGCAGCGACAACTACGGCGGTCCGGTCGTGACCGCGAACGGTCTCCTCTTCATCGCCGCGACGAGCGCGGACAAGAAGATCCACGCGTACGACAAGCGGACCGGCAAGCTGCTCTGGGAAGCCGAGCTGCCCTTCGCCGGCGGCGCGACGCCGTCGCTCTACATGGTGGACGGGCGCGAGTACGTCGTCATCGCGTGCGGCGGCGGGAAGTACGCGGGCAAGGGTGGCGGGACGTACGTGGCGTTCGCGTTGGCGGAAGGCAGGTGAGCGGGAGGCAGTGCGCGCTCGGCGCTCTTCGGCAAGAGCGCTGACCGCGGAGGACGCGGAGGTCCTTGTAAAGAATGAACCACGGAGAACACGGAGGACACGGAGGACACGGAGGAGAGCATCAAGGGTTTTCCTCCGTGTCCTCCGTGTCCTCCGTGGTTCAAGCTCTCGAAGAGGGACTGCTCAGCGGCCCGGCGCTGGAGCTTGATGCTTCACGTCGCGCCGGATCGCGTTCAACGCGTCCATCATTGCGGTCGCGCGTCCGGCCTGCGGGGAATTGCCGTGAATCAGGCCGCCGTTCGAGTAAGCCCGGTAACGCCGTCCGTCGAACGCCTCGACCCAGAGTGTGCCGGCATCGGAGACCGGGCCGCGATAGCCTGGCAGCTCGGTCTCGTCGGGCATCGTCCACACGCCGAGCGAGTCGAGGGTGTGCGACAGCGCCGCCCAGTCGGGCTCACGGGTGAAGGTCGCACGGCAGACCAGAACCGGGAGCCCCCTGGTCACGCTCGCGCTGTCGGTGGCGACGTGGCCCGCGGAGTCAACCACTCGCCACTCGGCGTGGGGACAGCCGTTCGCGGCGGCGTGCGCGACCCACCGAGCTTCCATCTCCCGCACGAGGTTCTGCCAGAACTTCTGGGTATCGGGATCGCCGTCTCGCTTCGCCACGTTCGGCGGCGATCGCCACCAGAGCCAGAGGGCGCCGGTGACGTGGCCGTGATGCCGGCGGAGAACGTACATGTCCTCGGGCTGTCCAAGCCCGCCGCCGACGTAGAGTCGAAGCTCGGGGTCGCCGGCTCGGCGCGAGATGTCGCGCAGCCTGGGCATGCCGGCCGCCGGCGCGACACGGGCCGGGTACCAGTCGAGGATCGTGTCGTCGGTGATGTCGAGCGGCTGCGCGATCGGCAGACGGATGCCAGCGCGTTTCGCGGCGGAGATGAAAGCCGTGTCCTGCGCCCGCGCCAAGTGCGGCGCGGCGCATGACGCCAGAGCGAGCGCGCAACGGAGAGTCCAGTGCCACGTGGACATCGCCAGTCCTCGATTCTTCCACTCGCGCAGCGGACGTCGCCGGATGGCCCGACGCTCAGCCGCGCACCCTCTCACCACACGACGTGGATCTACCCGTTCCTCGGGCGGTTCTACTCTGCCTTGGTGCGACCGGCCAGCCACTCCTCCCGAACTCTCGTCTGCCCCGCCGTGGCGCTCGGATCCACGCCTAACGTGTACTTCCGCTGCCCGTCCGCGCCCGGCTCGCCGACCGTCAGCGTGAGCCCCACCTTCGCCAGCGTCTCCCGGAACGGCAGCTCCTCTCTCCCCCCGACGTACCGCTCGAACCACGGGTGCATGTCCGCCCCGGCCGCCTCGCTCACCGCGGCCTCGACGTCGGCCTCGGTGTACCCGCGCCCCTGCAGGTAGTAGCTGGCGTTGGGCGTGACGTCCCACGACCGGCGCTTGAGCCCACGCAGCGCGTCGTCGAGCGAGCGCGCGCCGTTCGTGCGCGACCGGATCTCGAGGTCGAGCAGCAGCGCGATCCCCTCGCCCTTCGTGTAGTACGAGATCCAGTGCGCGTCGCGGTTCGTCTTCGTCGGCTGCGCGCCGCCGTCCCAGAAGGGGGCGTTGAAGCTCGCCTCGCGCGCCGAGGCGTCGAGGCGGCCGGGGAGCTCGCTGTCGTAGCGGATCATGCCGGCGAGCATCTCGAAGAGGCGCGGCTGGTCCACGATCCCGGCCCGGTACATCGTCATCTCGCCGTAGTACTGCGTCCACCCCTCCGCCACCCACAGGCTCGGCTGGTACTGCTCGGTCGTGTAGTCGAACGGGCCGAGCGCGATCGGGCGGACGCGCTTCACGTTCCAGGTGTGGAAGTACTCGTGCGCGGCCGTGCTGACGCCGGGCAGCACCGCGGCCGTGTCGGTCCACGCGCGCGGGTGGATGATCTCGGTCGAGTAGAGGTGCTCCATCCCGTCGCCGCCGGCGTAGCCGATGTTGAACAGGAAGGTGTACGTCTCGAGCGGCGGCGGCGCGACGACGCGGTTCTCCGTCTCGACGATGCGCTTCACGTCGCGGACGAAGCGCTCCTGCGCGCCCGGCGGACGCGGGCCGTTGTGGTGGACCATCACGCGGTACAGCCGCCCGTCCACGCGGAAGCTGTCCACGGTGATGCTCGGCGCCACTTCCGTGGGCGTGTCGATGAGGCGGTCGTAGTTCTCGAACGCGAACTCGCGCTGCGCGGTGCTCTTCGCGTCGCCATTCATCAACATCCAGCCGCTCGGCGCCTCGACCGTCAGCTTGACCGCGTCCGCCTTGTG
>DATMHT010000524.1:0-7152 GCA_035554795.1 Gemmatimonadaceae bacterium
GATGGGCGAGCTCGCGCGCTTCTACAACGCGGAGCTGGGGATCGGCGCCGACCTCGTCGTCGTGCCGATGCGCGGCTGGCGGCGGACGATGTGGTTCGACGAGACCGAGCTGCCCTGGGTGCGGCCGTCGCCCAACCTCCCCACGCTCACGAGCGCGCTGCTCTATCCGGCGCTGGTCGCCTTCGAGGGCTCGAACGTCTCGGTCGGGCGGGGAACCGTGGACCCCTTCCAGCACTTCGGCGCCGCCTGGCTCGACGCGCGGCGGACGGCCGGCATGCTCAACGAGCGCGGACTCGCCGGGGTGCGCTTCGAGCCGGAGACGTTCACGCCGCACCGGCCCGGCGACGGCAAGTACGCCGAGCGGACTATTCCGGGCGTCCGCGTCGTCGTCACCGCCCGCAACCGGGTGCACGCCGGCCGCGTCGGGGCGGCGATCCTGTGGGCGCTCGCCCGTACCGGCGGCGACTCGCTGCGGGTCGACGCGCGCGCCTTCGACCTGCGATTCGGCAGCCCGTCGGCGCGCGAGGCGCTGTTGCGCGGCGAGGACCCGGACGCGGTGGTGGACCGGTCGCTGCCGGCCGTCGTCGCCTTCCACGAGCGCGCGAAGCGATACTACCTGTACCGGTGAGGATCGCGCCGTTCGCGGTGCGCGGCGCCACTCATGAGCGGTGGGCGGCGGCCGGACGCTCGGCCGTACCGCGCACAACACTTGCTAGCTGCGCGGACCAGCGGGCGCGGCCATGCGCCCGCGAACCACATCTTTCAGGGGCGATCGACATGAAGCGCTATCTCTCTGCGGTCCTGGTCGCGGCGGCGCTCGCCGCCTGCGGTCCGCGCCAGGTCGAGGTGACGACCGGGGCGCGGCCGGCGGTGGCCGAAGTCGGCGTGCGGGTGACGAACAACCTGACCCAGGGCGTGAACGTCTACGTCGTCAGCGGCGGCTCGGACATGTTCCTCCGCCAGGTGGCCGCGAACAGCACGGAGACGCTCGAGGTGCGCGGCGTCGCCACCGGCTCGACGGTCACGCTGCGCGCGACGACGGTGGATGGCTCGCGGACGTACACGAAGGAGAACGTCGTGCTCAGCGGGACCTACGTCTGGCAGGTGCCCTGACGGTCCTACCGCGGGTCCGTCGCCCGGCGCGCAGCGCCTAACGCGCGCCGGGCGGGGCGCGCGAGAGACCGACCGACGCGGAACGGGCGGCAGCGGCAACTATGGTGCGCCCGCGTGACGGCGCGGCCTGAACGGTTGCCCCATCTTTGTGATCGGCGTACCTTTACGGCCGGAGCCCCCCTTCGGCCTCCGCCTTTCCGCCGCCCATCCCTCTCGTCTCCCCGCGCCAGAAGGGGGGGCGGGGCCTGTTCCTGCCCTGCGCGCCCGCGATGAATGAAGAGACTGTGGGAAGCGATTAAGCGCGGCTACCTGCGAGTCATCGAGCCGGTCGCCGACATGCTCGTGCGCGCCGGCGTCTCTCCCAACGCCATCACCGTCTTCGGTACCCTCTGTACGGTGACCGGCGGCGTGATCTACGCGACCGGCCACATCCGCACGGCCGGCTGGTTCCTCGGCCTCACCGCCCTCTTCGACGTCCTCGACGGGACGGTCGCCCGGCGGACGGGGCGCTCCAGCACCTTCGGCGCCTTCTTCGACTCGACGCTCGACCGCGTCGCCGACGGCGCCGTCCTCGGCGGGCTGACGATCTTCTACGCCCGCGAGGCGATCGCCGCCGCGACGGGCACGACGCGCGGGCCGGCGCTCTTCGGCGTCCTGTCGCCGCTCGACACGAACATCGTCATGGTCGTCGTCGGCCTCGCCGCCATCGTCGGAACGTTTCTCGTCTCGTACACCCGGGCGCGCGCCGAGGCGCTCGGCATCGACGCGAAGGTCGGCGTGATGCAGCGGCCCGAGCGGGTGACGCTGCTCTCCGCGCCGCAGGCCTTCTTCGGCCTCGCCCTCCACGGGTGGGTCCTCATGGCGATCGTCGTGCTGCTGGCGGCCACCGCGTGGCTGACCGCGTATCAGCGCATGGCGTTCGTCTACCGCATGACGACGCCCGCGCCCGAGCCCGGCTCGACGCTCGCCGACGTCCCCAACGCACGCGCCGATGCGCCCTCCGCCCCCGCGGCGGCGGTGCCGACGTCCGCGCGGCGCTCGCGCGGCAATCCGCCGCCCGCCAGCTCCTCCCCCGCGGCCCCGCGCGTCTGACACCGGCGCGTCATCGCGCCGGCCCGCCTTCATTACCGAACGGAGATCGCCCAGTGCAGGGTTCGCCCTCGAACGCCAATCGCTCCACCGTCCGCCCCGCTTCCGGGAAGCTCGGCATCCTCACCCCCGGCCTCGGCGCCGTCGCCACGACCTTCATGGCGGGCGTCGAGAGCATCCGCCGCGGCTACTCGAAGCCGATCGGCTCGCTGACGCAGATGGCGACGATCCGCCTCGGCAAGCGCACCGAGAACCGGACGCCGCTGATCAAGGACTTCGTCCCGCTCGCGGACCTGAACGACATCGTCTTCGGCGCCTGGGACCCGATCCCGGATGACGCCTACACGGCCGCGAAGAAGGCCGGCGTCCTCGAGGACAAGCACCTCGAGCCCCTCGCCGACTTCCTCAAGGCGATCAAGCCGATGCCGGCGGTGTTCGAGAACCACTACGTCACGCGCATCCACGGCACGAACGTCAAGCAGGGCAAGACGAAGCGCGACCTCGCCGAGCAGCTCCGGCAGGACATCCGCGACTTCAAGGCGAAGAACAAGCTCGAGCGCGTCGTCATCGTCTGGTGCGCGTCGACCGAGATCTTCATCAAGCCCGGTCCGCAGCACGCGACGATCGAGCAGTTCGAGAAGGCGATGGAGCGCAACGACGAGGCGATCGCGCCGTCGATGCTCTACGCCTACGCGGCGATCATGGAGGACGTGCCCTTCTGCAACGGCGCGCCCAACCTGAGCGTGGACATCCCGGCGCTGGTGCAGCTCGCCAACGAGCGCGGCGTGCCGATCTCCGGGAAGGACTTCAAGACCGGCCAGACGTGGATGAAGACCGTCATCGCGCCGGGCCTCAAGGCGCGCATGCTCGGCCTCGCCGGCTGGTACTCGACGAACATCCTCGGCAACCGCGACGGCGAGGTGCTCGACGACCCGGCGTCGTTCAAGACCAAGGAAGAGTCGAAGCTGTCCGTGCTGCACACGATCCTGCAGCCCGAGAAGTATCCGGTCCTGTACAAGGACTTCTCGCACGTCGTGCGCATCAACTACTATCCGCCGCGCGGCGACAACAAGGAAGGATGGGACAACATCGACATCGTCGGGTGGATGGGCTACCCGATGCAGATCAAGGTCAACTTCCTGTGCCGCGACTCGATCCTCGCCGCGCCGCTCGTGCTCGACCTGGCGCTCTTCTCCGACTTCGCCAAGCGCGCCGGGATGAAGGGGATCCAGGAGTGGCTGTCGTTCTACTACAAGAGCCCGATGACCGCCCCGGGGCTGCAGCCGGAGCATGACCTGTTCATCCAGCAGACGAAGCTGAAGAACACGCTCCGGCACCTGATGGGCGAGGAGCAGATCACCCATCTCGGGCTCGAGTACTACGCGTGACCCAATTGGAGGAATGAGGAATGAGGAATGAGGGGCGGGTGCCAGTGCAGCGAGCGTGGTCGGGCTGGGCGCGAGCACTGTTCGCCGCCCCTCGTTCCTCGTTCCTCATTCCTGCAATCGCGCTCGCGCTCGTGGCGTGTGGTCCTACCCAGAGGAACACCGACCTGCGGCAGTGGACGGACGACCTGACGTTCCGCATCTCGACCGATCCGCTCCCGCCACGGGCGCGGGAGAAGATCATCTACAAGGTCGTCGTGCAGGACAAGGAATCGAGCCAGCCGATCGAGCGCGGCGAGGGGCGCATCTTCGCCACCAGCCGCGACGGCGCCAACACCTGGGACGCGCTCGAGCCGGGGCCCGAGCCCGGTACCTATTACGGCTCGCTCAAGTTCATCACCGCCGGCGACTGGGCCGTCGCCATCCAGTTCCGCCGCGACTCGACCCAGAAGCTCGAGCGCGTGGACTGGATGCAGTCGGTGCGCGCGGCGCGCGAATGACGTACGGTGACGCGCGACGCGGGAGCGGGCCGCCGGGCGACGATCGAGTCGTCCGTCTCCTGATCCCGCGTCGCGCGTCGTCGCGGTAACCTCCCGATCTCGACCTCACGACCGTTCCATGCGTCTCTTCCACCGCACCCATCTCGTCCCGGCCGACGTCGTCGCCGCCGCCGACGAGTTCTTCGCGGCGCTCGGCCTGACCGGCACGGCGACCGGCACGCGGGCGCGTAGCTTCACCGGTCCGCTCGGCACCATGACGCTCCGCGTTCGTGCCGAGGGCGGCCACTACACGCTCGTGGACGTCGCGACCGACCAGATCGGCGAGAGCCGCCTCGACAAGAACGTCAAGAAGTTCTTCGTCGCCCTCCACCGCCGCGCCGACCCGTCGCACAAGCTGACCGCGGGCTACTGATGGCGCGGACGGTCAAGACCGCGAAGACGGCGACGCGCGATGCCGCGCCGGCCGAGGCGCGCGGCAAGGGAACCCGCGGGCCCGCGAGCCGCGGCGGTGGCGCGAGCGCCGCGTCGGCGCTGACGCGAGCGCAGAAGCTCGACCTCTACTACTACATGCGGCTGACGCGGTCGCTCGAGGAGCGCCTCGTCAACCTGTACCGCCAGACCAAGGTCGTCGGCGGGCTCTTTCGCTCGCTCGGCCAGGAGGCGGACGCCGTCGGCAGCGCGTACGCGCTCGACCGCACGAAGGGCGACATCCTCTCGCCGCTCATCCGCAACCTCGGCTCGATGCTCGTGCAGGGCGCGCTGCCGGCGGAGATCGTTCGCCAGTACATGGCGAAGGGCGACTCGCCGACGCGCGGCCGCGAGCTGAACATCCATTACGGCGACCTGGAGCGCGGCTTCGTCGGGCAGATCTCGCACCTCGGCGACATGGTGCCGGTGATGGCCGGCGTCGCGCTGTCGTTCAAGCTGCGGAAGCAGGATCGCGTCGTGCTCGTGTACGTCGGCGACGGCGCGACGTCCACCGGCGCGTTCCACGAGGGGATCAACTTCGCCGCCGTGCAGCGCCTGCCGATGGTGGTCATCGTCGAGAACAATGGCTACGCGTACTCGACGCCCGTGTCCAAGCAGACGCTGCTCACGAACCTCAAGGACAAGGCGCTCGGCTACGGCATCCCCGGCGAGCAGGCCGACGGCAACGACGTGCTCGCGACGTACGACGTGACGAAGCGCGCCGTGGACCGCGCGCGCCGAGGCGAGGGCGTCACGCTGGTCGAGCTCGTGACCTATCGGCGGAAGGGGCACGCCGAGCACGACAACCAGAGCTACGTTCCGCCCGGCGAGATCGACCGCTGGGCGGCGGAGAACGACCCGCTCGATCGCTACGTGAAGGTGCTCACCGGCCGCGAGGGCGTGAGCGTCGCCGAGCTCGAAGCGATCGACCGCCGTGTCGCCGCCGAAGTGGATCGCGCGACGGACGAGGCGGAGGCGTCGCCGATGCCCGAGCCGACCGACGCACTCGTCGGCGTGTACGCGGACCCGCCGGTCGTCGAGCCGCTCTGGTTCCGTGAGGGCGTGCGCGCCGCCGTCGATCGCAACGAGCGGCCGGCCGGCTGGGGGACGCACGATGGCTGACGCGTCCCGGAACGGCACTGGGCCGAGCGCCGGCGTCGTCGAGACGACGTACCTCGAGGCGATCCGCCAGGCGCTGTTCGAGGAGATGGAGCGCGACCCGAACGTCTTCTGCCTCGGCGAGGACATCGGCGCCTACGGCGGCGCGTTCAAGGTGACCGAAGGGCTCATCGAGCGCTTCGGCGCCGAGCGCGTGATCGACACACCGATCTCCGAGGCGGCGATCGTCGGCGCGGCGGCGGGCGCGGCGCACATGGGGATGCGGCCCGTGGCGGAGATGCAGTTCATCGACTTCATCTCGTGCGCCTACGACATGCTCACCAACTACGTCGCGACGGCGCGCTACCGGGCGATGCTGCCGTGCCCCATGGTCGTGCGCGGGCCGAGCGGAGGCTACGTGCGCGGCGGGCCGTTCCACTCGCAGAACCCCGAGGCGGCGTTCCTGCACACGCCGGGGCTCAAGATCGTCTACCCGGCGACGGCGAGCGACGCGAAGGGACTGCTCAAGGCCGCCATCCGCGACGAGGACTGCGTCCTCTTCTTCGAGCACAAGTATCTCTACCGCCGCGTGAAGGAAGTGCTTCCGGCGGGCGACCACGTCGTTCCGATCGGCAAGGCACGCATCGCGCGCGAGGGAACCGACGTCTCTATCATCACGTACGCGGCGACCGTGTGGAAGGCGCTCGAGGCGGCCGAGCAGTTGCAGCGTGACGAGGGCCTCTCGGTCGAGGTGATCGACCTCCGCTCCCTCCTGCCGATGGACGACGAGGCGATCGTGGCGACGGTACGCAAGACGAACCGGGTGCTGGTGCTGCACGAGGATACGCGCACCGGCGGCATCGCCGGCGAGATCACGGCGCGCATCAACGAGCTCGCCTTCGAGTGGCTCGACGCGCCGGTGCTGCGCGTGACCGCCGCCGACGTGCCGCTGCCGTACTCGCCGCCGCTCGAGGACTACGTCCTGCCGCAGGTGTCGGACGTCGTGAAGGCGGTACGCCGCCTCGCCGCGTACTGAGGCGCGCATGACGACGCCTGGGGGCAACACCGGAAAGGGGCAGGGAAGGCCGGGTGCGCCGGCGCCGGAGGAGTCGCGCGTGGGGCGCAATCTCGGCGTCGGCTGCTTCACCGGCTTCATGGGGTTCTGGAGCGGCGGGATGTTCGGGGTCCTCGTCGCGAAGATGGTGGACGCGCTGACGCGGGCGCCTTCGTGCCCGGGTATCCCGTCGTGCAATTGGGCTGCATACTTTGGTGTCGGCGCGCTGATCGGCGCGCTGACGCTTCCTACGCTGGTCCTGCTGCGTCTGAGACGGACCGACGCCGGGACGACGGACCATTCTCCGCGAGGTTGAACCGGTGGCGCGCATAGACGTGATCATGCCCCAGATGGGCGAGTCCATCGCCGAGGGGACGTTGTCGAAGTGGCTGAAGAAGGTCGGCGACGAGGTGAAGCGCGACGAGCCGATCTTCGAGATCTCGAC
>DATMHT010000525.1:0-7497 GCA_035554795.1 Gemmatimonadaceae bacterium
CGGGCGGTTCGACGATCGGGAGTCTAACGCAAACCGGGAGGGTCACACCACCCTTCGGTTTCCGGCGGAGGCGAAACTCTTCATCGGTCCCTCTGTCGGGATGCGAGAGCAGGCAGGAACCAGGCATCAGGTATGGGTGGCTGGCATCACACCTGATTCCGGGTTCCTGCCTGCTCTCGCATCCCGACAGAGGGACCGATGAAGAGTTTCGCCTCCGCCGGAAACCGAAGGGTGGTGTGACCCTCCCGGTTTGCGTTAGACTCCCGATCGTCGAACCGCCCGCCCTCTTCCCCGCCTCACCCGCCTCACGATGATGGATCACGACAACGACTCCGCCGCCGGCGCCGCCGCGACCGAGGCTCCGAGCTGCCCGAAGTGCCAGGGCCCGATGTGGGACAATCGCGAGGGGAAGCGGAACCCCAAGGCCCCCGACTTCAAGTGCCGGGACAAGAGCTGCGACGGCGTGATCTGGCCGCCGCGCACCGCCAACGCCGGCGCGGCCGCCGGCGCGACGTCGGGCGCGACGGCTGCCGTCGCCGATGGAAGTCCCGCCTGCCCGATCTGCGGCGGCCCGATGTGGGACGACCGCGCGTCCAAGCGCAACCCGAAGGCACCCGACTTCAAGTGCAAGAACAAGCCGAAGATGCGCGGCGGTCCCGGGTGCGAGGGCGTGATCTGGCCGCCGCGCGACGGCCAGCAGCGCAGCGCCTACGGCTCCTCCGCCGGCGCGTCGGCGACGTCGGCCGCGCCGCGCCCGCGCTCGAGCGGCGGTGCTTCGCCCTCGTACGACGCGCCGCGCGACTTCGGCCCGCCGCCGATCGACGACGCGCCGCCGCACGACGACGACGACCTGCCGTTCTGAGTCGTCGGGCACGCGCCACGCAGCACGAGGGGGCCGGCATGCATGCCGGCCCCCTCGTCGTGACTGCACGATCCACGTGCACGATCTACGTCCACGTCCACGATCTGCACGCGTCACGGCGCCGCCATCCCGCCGCGGCGCCGTGACGCTCGCGCCGCCGGTTCAGGGCGAGGCGATGGTGCCGCTGCGCGTCGCGTACAGCACGGTCGAGCCGTCCGTCGGATGCTGGCCCGGGAAGAAGAAGTTGAACGACCCGCCCGCCTCGATCTCCGTCCAGTTGGTGGCGACGGCCGGCTGCAACCCCCACGCGTTGTTCCAGCCGCTGGCGGCCGAGAGGTCCGGGATCGTCAGGTCGTACGATGCGGCGCCCGCGTAGGCCGCCGTCATCATCACGCTCACGCTGCGCTCGGTGGCGCCGCTGCCCTGGGTGTAGAAGATCCCGGCGAGGCGGTTGTACTCGCTCTGCGCCGCGAGCTGGGCACGCAGGCGCAGGTACGGCGTGGTGGCGACCGTGGTGATCGTCGGCACGCCGAGCGTCGAGCCCAGCGTGACCGTGCGGTCGGTGACCGAGCGGAAGTACAGCGACGCCACTCGGCTGGTGCTCGGCGAGCCGCTGCCGGGCGGGGTGGCGAAGACCGTCAGCGAATGGAGATCGCCCGTGGCCAGCTTCGCGTCCGGCACGCCGTAGTAGGGCAGCGTCGTCGCCGTGCTCGGGCTGGAGAAGAAGAACCCCGCCGACGTCCCGTTGGCCGTGGTCAGCCCGGCCTCCGCGAGCGCCTGATCACTCCCGAGGTTGCCGATCGTCACGTTCGCCGTCGCCGGCGCGAACGACTCCGACCCGGCGAAGTCGAGCACGGGCAGCGTGCTGCCGTTGGCGGGATCGAGATTGCGCCGGATGATGAGGCGGTTCAGCGCGTACGAGATGCTCGAGCCCGAGATCGTCTGCGTGATCCGCGAGGCGATCAAGTCGTGCGTGCCCTGCGGCAGCCCCGTGAGCTGGAACGTGTTCGCGCTCCCGCCGACGACGGTGGCCGACGACGAGGCGAGCGAGATGGTGGCGAGCTCGGACGCGCCGACGTTGGCCACCGAGCCGTTCACGCTCTTGCCGCCGCTCGTGCACCCGACGGTCGTCGTGCCGCCCACGCCCTGCAGCTCGGCCGCCGTCGCGTAGACGACGGTCAGGTCGCTGCCGCTGGTCGCCGAGGTCGTGACGTAGGCGATGCCGACCTTGGTGGAGGTGAAGTGGAAGGTGAAGCTGTTGTTCGTCCCCGTCACGTGCGTCCACGGTCCCGAGCCGTCCTGGACCGCGAACCAGGCCGGCGCGTCGTCGGAGCAGAAGGCGAACGTCGCGGTCTGCGCGGTCCCCGCGGTGACCTGCACGCTGAGCGTCGCCGTCTTGTTGGCGACGCCGGTGCCCGTGCCCGTCACCGTCAGCGAGTAGGTGCCGACGGCGGCCGACGACGACGCCACCACGGTGAGCGCCCCGGTGGTGGCCGTGCCCGGGATGCTCACCGACGCCACCGTGACTCCAGCTGGCGCGCCCGTGACGGCGAGGTTCACCGCGCCGGTGAATCCGCCCGCCCGCGTGACCGTCGCCGTCGAGGTGACGCTCGCGCCCTGCGCCACGCTCACCGACGTCGGCGACAGCGCGAGCGTGAAGCTCGCGGCCTGCGCGGCCGTGACCGTGACGGAGAGGGTCGCCGTCTTGTTGGCCACGCCGCTTCCCGTTCCGGTCACGGTCAGCGAGTAGGTACCCGGCGTGGCCGACGCCGACGCAACCACGGTGAGCGTCGCGGAGGTCGCCGTGCCGGGGATACTCACCGCCGCCACCGTGACGCCGGCCGGCGCCCCCGTGACGGCGAGGTTCACCGCGCCGCCGAATCCACCGGCGCGCGTGACGGTCGCGGTCGTGGTGACGCTGGCCCCCTGGACGACGCTCACGGAAGTGGGCGAGAGCGCCAGCGTGAAGCTGCCCGTCTGGGCGGCCGTCACGGTGAGGCCGATCGTCGCCGTCCTGGTGGCGACGTTGGTTCCGGTGCCCGTGACGGTCAGCGAGTACGTGCCCGGCGTGGCCGACGCCGAGGCCGCGACGGCGATGGTGACCGTGTTGCCCGTCGTCCCGGTCGCCGGGTTCAGCGATACGCTCACGCCGGTCGGTGCACCGGTGACCGCGAGCGTGACCGCGCCCGCGAAGCCGCCGGCGCGGGTGATCGTCGCGGTCGAGGTGGCATTCGCTCCCTGCGCGATGCTCAGCGTCGTGGGTGCGAGCACCAGTGTGAAGCTGCCCGTCTGCGCGGCGGCCACCGTGAGCGAGAGCGTCGCCGTCTGGTTGGCGACGCCGGTGCCTGTGCCGGTGACCGTCAGTGAATACGTGCCCGGCGTGGCCGAGGCGGAAGCCACGACGGTGAGCGTCCCGCTCGTCGCCGTGCCCGGGATGCTCACCGGCGCCACGGTGACGCCGGCCGGCGCGCCGGTGACCGCGAGCGCGACGTCGCCGGCGAACCCGTTGCTGCGGGTGATCGTCGCCGTCGACGTGACGCTCGCGCCCTGGGCGACGCTCACGGACGTCGGCGAGAGCGCCAGCGCGAACGACGGTGGCGGCGCCGCCGTGACGACGAGCGCCACCGCAGCGGTCGCGTCGGTCACACCCTGGCCCTTGGCGCGGATCGTCAGCGGATAGGTACCCGGCGTCGCCGACGACGCGATGGCCAGGGTGAGCGTGCTCGCCGTCGCGCCGCTCGCGACCGACGCCGGGTCGAAGGTCGGCGTCACGCCGGCTGGCGCCCCCTCGAGCGACAGGGCGACCGCTCCCGAGAACGGTGCGGTCCGCGCGACGGCGACGTCCACGGTTCCGCTCTGCCCCTGCACGATGGTGACCGGTGATCCGGCCACGGTGACGCTGACCGAGCCCGGGTTCGGGCTCGTGGTGCTGTCGCCGCTGCAGGCGGCGATCGCGGCGGCGGTGAGCCATGCCACCGCGCGGCGGGTGTTCCCGCGACTGCGAGGACTACGAGTGGCTGACACGGATCCCTCCCGGGACGTGAGTCGGCCAGTCGGGACGCTCGGCGTCGGGCGCCTCGCTTGGTGTGCGGGAGAGTATGGTGCGCCCTGGCGGGCGGTGCAACCAGCGCCGCCTGACGAGAGCAGGACTGTCCGCCGGCGGTGCGCGAGCGGCGGTCCGTCGCGTCAGCCCCCGGCGCCGGCCGCCGACATGCCCGTCGTGCCCGGCGGCGGCAGGAGCGCGGCGATCTTCGCCGCCCGCACGCGGTGCCGCTCGCCGAGCAGCCGGAACGTCGCCGCGCCGCCGGCGTCGCCGCCGACGTCGCGCTCGACCGCCATCGCCGCGCAGTAGGCGGCCACCTGCGTCTCGTCCTCGACGTCCTGCGCCGAGAAGCCGAACGGCTCGCCGTAGAGCAGCAGCGCCGCGACGGCGTGCGCCGAGAAGGGCGTGTCGAGCAGGTCGTTCCGGATCGCGGCGAGCTGCGCCGGCAGCGCGAGCACGCCCGCCCACTCGGCCGCACTCAACGCCGGCGAGATCTCCTCCATCATCGGTCTCCGTGTCGCGGTGGCGGTGCGTTCGGTCGTCTCGTCAGGCAGCAGGCGAGCGTCGCCGCGAGTCTACGGCGCGCCGACGACGGTCAACGGCACCTCCGCCGTCGCCGTCGGATGCACCGCGTGCCCGACGCGCAGCACGTAGTGGCCCGGCGGCGACGCGACGCGCTTGGTGTCCGTCGCGACCACCGAGTCGCCGGGCGCGAGCGGACCGGTCATGCTGTAGGCCATGCATCGCATGGTCCCCGGCGGATCCTGCAGCGCGAGCGTGCCGCTGAAGGCGAGGCTGCACACGCGGCTCTCGAGCGTCACCGTCGTCGAGCCGCGGTTGACGATCACCGAGCGGACGGACAGCGACGAGCCGGTCGTCGGCGCGATGGGCGAGACCGTCACCTCCTGCACGAGGCCCTCGGCCAGCACGACGGTCCCCTTGCCGTCGCCCGGACGCGAGCCCATCGACGCGCCGCCGGCGCACGCGCCGAGCAGGACGGCCGCGAGCAGCACGCGCACACCGCGCGACGATTGGCGAGACTGACCGAGCAGGTTCATGGTGCCTCCTCGTGAAGTGTGGTCCATTCGCGTCGTGCAAGGGGACAGGGTGCAGGGTGTGGACCTGCCTCGAGAAGCGTCCCGGGTGGCTCGCCCATCCCCGAGCCCCGAGCCCCCGCCTTCAATGCCCCGTCCGCTCCACCGTCCGCCCGGTGAAGTTCTCGCTGCTCACGTCCTTGCCGGCGCCGAGCGAGCGGACGTAGGTCACGAGCATCCAGATCTGGTCGGCGGCGATGCGGCCGCCCCACGACGGCATCCCGTCGGGGCGCCCCTGGTAGATGGACTCGTACACCTCGGCCGGACCGCCGCCGAAGTGCCATCGGCCGTCGGCGAGGCTCGGCCCCATCGCGCCGCTGCCGTCGGCGCCGTGGCAGTCGATGCAGTTGTAGGCGACGAAGAGCTGCCCGCCGCGCTTCGCCGCGTCGGCGCTCCCCTCGTACGGGTTCTTCAGCGCGAGCGGCCGGTCGCGCGACGGGAAGCCCGCCGGCACGTGCTCGCCGTGCGCGACGAAGCGCGCCGTGTCGCCGGTCGCGCGCGCCGTCGTGGGCGCCTGCACCGGCGCCTGCACCGGTGCCTGCACCGGTGCCTGTGTCGCGCCGGGCGCTTTCACGTTAGGCGCTGGCCGGTCCGGCAGCGTCGCCGCGTCGGACCGACCGCCGCAGCCGAGCGGCGAGAGTGCAAGTCCGAGTAGAAGCGCGAGTCGCGTCGTTCGCATCGCTGTCACTCCCTCTTCGTCATGGCCCACTGCGCAACGAGCCGGCTCGCGGTGGCGGTGTGGGTGATGGGTGGCGCGTGTCGAGGCACGGTTGGTTGCTCGCCTGGCGGGCCTCCGGACACGGTGGGCTCCGTGCGATCTCTCCCTCTCGAGATCTCTTCCTCGCGCGAGACACACCACTTCCCTACTCATCACCCTCGACCCACGTCCGCGACGCGCATCCGTCCGCGACATCGATGCCGCGGCGCCATGTCGCTCGCGAAGCAGCGCGGGTTCGGCCCTGTGCCCTGGGCCCTCCCTACAGGCTGAACACGAACAGCTCCCCGCCCCAGCTCGTCCACCGCGCCAGCTCCGGCAGCGTCGAGCCCCGCTCCCTGACGTCGTACGGCAGGTTCGCGGCCACGTCACCGGCGATGAGCAGCCCCATGTCGCCGCCGACGCCCGCGTACACCGCGACGTACTGCTTGCCGTCGGGCCCGCGGTAGGTCATCGGGTTGCCGACGACGCCCGAGCCGACCTTGAACTTCCAGAGCACCGCGCCGCTGCGCGCGTCCACCGCCTTGAACCAGCCGTCGAGCGTGCCGTAGAAGACGACGCCGCCGGCGGTCGCGAGCGCGCCGCCCCACACCGGGAACGGCTCCTCGATCCCCCATACCTTCTTCCCCGTCGTCGCGTCCCAGGCGATGAACTCGCCGCCGTGCTTGCCGGCCATGTGCTCGGGCGCGTTCGCGCCGATGTACGGCGTGCCGGCGATGTAGCTCACCGGCCGCACCTCGAAGTCCATGCACAGGTTGTTCGTCGGCACGTAGAACAGCCCCGTCGCCGGCGAGAAGGCCGCCGGCTGCTGGTTCTTCCCTCCCTCGAGGCTCGGGCAGATCTCCTTCGTCGTCTTCCCCTGCGCCGTCATCTTCTCGGGCACGACGCGGGGCCGCCCGGTCGCGAGGTCGATCCCCGTCGCCCAGTTCGTCGTCACGTACGGCTGCGCGACGAGCACCTCGCCGGTGGCGCGGTCGAGCGTGTAGCCGAAGCCGTTGCGGTCGAAGTGGACGAGCACCTTCCGCGTCGCGCCCTTGAGCGGCAGGTCCACGAGGATGTTCTCGTTGACCGCGTCGTAGTCCCACATGTCGTGCGGCGTCACCTGGAACGCCCACCGCAGCTCGCCGGTGTCGGCGTCGCGGGCGAGGATCGCGCACGTCCACTTGTTGTCGCCCGGGCGCATGTCCTGGTTCCACGGCCCCGGATTGCTCGTGCCGTAGTAGACGAGGTTCAGCTCGGGGTCGTAGGAGAGCCATCCCCACACCGCGCCCCCGCCCATCTTCCAGCTCTCGCCCGGCCAGCTCGTCAGCCCGAGATCCTTGCCACGCTCGGCGGCGTAGAACGGCTTGAAGCGCGCCCCGATCCTGGCGTCCGCGTCGCTCCCCGTGTTGTACGCGCGCCAGAGCACCTTGCCGCTGCTCGCGTCGAGCGCCGCGATCCAGCCGCGCACGCCCATCTCGCCGCCGCTCGAGCCGACGATGACTTTTCCCTTCACGACGATCGGCGCCATCGTCATCGTCTCGCCCTTGCCGAGCTGCCCCATCTGCGTCCGCCAGAGCAGCTTCCCCGACGCGACGTCCACGGCGACGGTGTGTCCGTCGAGCAGGTTGTAGAAGATCTTCCCGTCGGCGTACGCCGCGCCACGATTCACGACGTCGCAGCAGGCGAGCCCCACCGCCGCCTGCGAGTTCTCCGGGCGCGCCTTCCACTTGAGCGGCTGCCCCTCCTTCGTGAGGTCGAGGGCGTAGCTGACGTTGGGGAATGGCGTGACGAGGAACATCGT